>NZ_JBFIIG010000153.1:0-10153 GCF_041601375.1 Pseudomonas sp.
CATCCCGGTGGTCGGCCTGATCGGCGGCGGCTACGACCAAGACCGCCACGCCCTGGCCCGCCGCCACGGCATCCTCCATCACAGCGCGGCCAAGGTCTGGGCCAGCCGCGGGTTAGGCCGTAGCTTGGGTTAGCGGCGCAGTAGGTAGGGTGGGCTTCAGCCCACCACCAGCAAAGCAGCCCGCCACAATAAAAGCCGCCAACCGACAGCGAAGATCCCAGGCCACGGCCAGACCCCAACCCCGTCCGCGACTATGCTTACCCCAGTGCCGAAAGCGTTTCCCAGTCAGGGACCACCCGAGCTGCCGCCCTCCCTCGGCCCAGGAGACCCGCGCCATGCAACTGCTCACGGTGAACATCGACAAGCCGCAAGACAGCAACTTCATCCTCGGCCAGAGCCACTTCATCAAGACGGTCGAGGATATCCACGAGGCCCTGGTCACGGCGGTGCCGGGCATCCAGTTCGGCCTGGCCTTCTGCGAGGCCTCGGGGCCCTGCCTGGTGCGCTGGAGCGGCACCTGCCAGCTGATGATCGAACTGGCGCAGAGGAACGCCCGGGCGATTGGCGCCGGGCACAGTTTCATCCTGTTTCTCGGCGACGGCTTCTACCCGCTCAGCGTGCTCAACGCGATCAAGAACGTGAGCGAGGTGTGCCGGATCTTCTGCGCCACCGCCAACCCGACCGAGGTGATTCTCGCCGAGACGGACCAGGGCCGCGCCATCCTCGGTGTGGTCGACGGCAGCAGTCCCCAGGGCATCGAGGGCGATGACGAGATCCTCGCGCGCAAGCAGCTGTTGCGGCAGATCGGCTACAAGCTCTGAGAACAGCTATCGATGAGGGACAGCGAGGGGTGGCATGAAAAGGCTATTTCTCATTCGTCATGCCAAGTCGAGTTGGGATGACGCCGCGCTGGCCGACCGCGAGCGCCCCTTGAACGAGCGCGGCAAGCGCGACGCACCGAAGATCGGCGAGCGCCTGGCCAGGCACGAGGTCGAGCCCGACTTGATCCTGGCGAGTCCGGCCGTGCGGGCGCTGACGACGGCGAAGATCATCGCCGGCAAGCTCGCTTACAAGCGCAAGCACATCGGCGTCGACGAGCGGCTGTATGCCGCCTCGGCAGATGAGCTGCTCAAGATCATCCACGCACTCGACGATCGCCTGCAGTGCGTGATGATCGTCGGCCACAACCCCGAATTGAGCGAACTCGCCCAGCGCCTGTGCGGTGAGATCGACCACCTGCCGACCGGCGCCGTCGCCGAGTTCGGCTTCGCGGCGAAGTCCTGGGCGGACATCGGCGCTTGCCCCATCGCGACAGTGGCATTCGATTTTCCAAAGAAGTCGTAGCGGCGATGCCGTCGCGCAATAGGCGGGAGTTTTTTCACCAGCGCTTAATGTTCCCCTCCTCCCGCCTCGACTCTTTCTCCGAGCAGGCTGGCGGTCTCCACTTCCAGCATGAGCAGCAGCATTTCCGTCAACTCGGCGTCGGACTTTTGTCCCGGGTAAAGCTCATGCAGGGCTTTGGCGAAGGGAATGCGCAGATCCTGCTCTTGCTCCCCAGCGTTTGCGTTGTATTGCATCAACTCGCTGACAGCGCGCATTACGGCTGCCTGCCACCGCGCGGTGGTCTGCAGACCACCGCTGCCGGTGGCCAGCAACTTATCCTTCGTCAGCTGGCGAAGGGCTCGTTCCCGTGACGGCCTAAGCGGCCTGGGACTGCGAGTGATCTTTGACATACCGGACGATATCCAGCGTCTCCTTGCGGAACTGCTCGTAATCGATCTGCTGGGCGTTGATAAAGGTGCTGCCCATCATGGTCAGCGCGCCCATCAAGCTGGCTTCGGCTATTTCCTCGTCGCTCGCGCCGAACAAACGCGCGGCTTCGGTATGGAACAGGGCGCAATACCTGCAGCGCGTCGCGCCCGACACGGCCAGGCCGATCAATTCCTTGTACTTGTTCGGAATCCGGGTATCCGCCAGCCAGAAATCTCGGGCCACGCCCCAGAATCCGCTCGCGCCACCTTCCGGCATCTGCTTGATCCACTCCGGGACTCGACCGAGGGTTTGCTCGATTTCCCGATAGGTATCTTTAATGGCCATCTGCCACCTCCTTACCCCTGAAACCATCCATTTCAGAGATACTAAAAGTATAATTCTCCGCCGCCCAGGCAAGCGGCGGCCACGCGGCCATAGCGGCAAAAACCCTGGAAGCTCAGCAAAAACAACAAGATAGATTTAGATTTTTTCAGCGCAACGGCATCCGGCTAAGCACCTGGCGTTACATTGCCGGCACCGCGCCCGGAGCCCGCCGACACCAACAGGCTCACAGGGGACCACCGTGCCGACCGGCGCGCGCCGCCAGCACCCGGGTCGCACCCTGGGTCTTGCCGGTGAACCAGAGCACCCGGCTCACGCCCCGGGTGATCGCCACATAGGCCAGGCGCAAGCCTTCATCGCTCATCGCCTGGTCGTAGCTGTTGCGGAAGAATCCCGAGTAGGCATACAGCGCATTGCGCAGCGGGTGCGGCTGCGCCGGTGCACAATCGTCGACGATGATCGCCACTTCGGCCTGCAGGCCCTTGGCGCGGTGGATGCTGTAGGCCTTGACCGGCAGCTTCTTGTCCAACTGGGCCTGAATCGCCCGCAAGGGCTCGTTGCGCCGGCTCAGCAGCAGCACCGCGCTGCGGTCGGCCATGCTGCGGCTGGCGACGTGGGCGCACTGGGCCTTGATCGCCTCGAGCAGCTCCGGCATGCGCGCCTTGATGTCGAAGCCCTGCACCAGCTTGACCCCGTGATCGCCCGGCTGCATGGCCTTGAACGCCTTGCTGGTCTTGGCTTGCTTGCAGGCGACGCCGGCGAGCACCGCCTCGCCGTCGCGGATCACCGGCTCGATGCAGCGGTAGTTGGTGGCCAGCATCAACAGTGCGCTGTTCTTCGCCTTGCCCTTGCCCGGGAAGTGCCGGTCGAAGTCCATGAACAGCTCCGGCGAGCTGCCGCGCCAGCCATAGATCGACTGCCAGTCGTCGCCGATCGCCATCAGGCTGACCGCCGTGCCCTGGCGCGCCAGGCTGCGATGAACCGCCTGCAGCCACTGAACGATCTGCGGCGAGACGTCCTGGAATTCATCGATCAGCAGGTGATTGAACGGCGCCAGCGCCTCGGCCGAGATCCCCGGCGCGTCGCCGGCCAGGCGTTCGCCAAGACTCTGGAAGGCGCCGTCGAAAGTCATCAAGCCCTGCTCCTGCAGACAGCCCGCGAAGGCCTTGCAGAACAGCACCAGGGCCTCGATAAAACTGCGCTCGCGGGCGGAGCAGGACAGTGCCTGGGCCTCTATCCGCTCGGGACGGATGCCGATGCTCTGGATAAAGCCGGCCTGCACATAAAAGGCCTCGAACAGCGGCAAGGCAGTGAACTCCCCCGCCAGCTTGAAGCCATCCAGCGGCGCCTTGGCCGCCCGTGGCCGCTTGCCCTCGGATGTTTCCGCCGCCGGCGCCGGCAACCCCAGCAGGCGGTGCACCAACTCGCGAAACACCGGCTCGCGGGCGTAGCACTGCTGGTAGGCCTGCTTGAGCAGGCGCTGCTGGGCTGGACGCAGGCGCGCGGCGGTCAGCGGGTTATCCAGCTCGCGGGGCGTGCCGGGCGGGTCGTCCAGTTGCTCGAACCAGCGCGGGCTGTTCAGCGCCTGCTTGGCCAGCACGCCCATGGCCGAATGGAAGGTGCGCACGCACTGGCGGGCCTGGGCGGCATCGAAAGGGTACTGCCAGAAGCCCAGCACCCGGAGCAGTTGCTCGCGCAACTCGGCGCAGGAGGCGTTGGTGAAGGAAATCACCGTCAGCCGCCCCGGCTCGATGCCCAGATGACAGAGCATGAACACCACCCGCAACACCAGGGTGGTGGACTTGCCCGACCCCGCCCCGGCGAAGATCCGCGTGAGCGGATGGCGACCGAGGATCATCGCCCACTGCTCGTCCGACGGCGTACTGATCACCCCCGCCGCCACCGCCTGGGCGACCCGTGCGCGCATGGCCTCGACCTGCGCCGCATCGACCGCCAGCAGCGCCGGCCCGTAGATGGCCGTGCTGGCCGGCTTACCGGGTTTACCACGCGGCCTGGCCGGCTTCTTCCCTGCACCCGCCTTGCCCTTGCCCGTCGCGCTCTTGCCCGCCGCAGCCCCGGCCTTCTTCGCCCGGGAGCGCGGCTTCTGCTGCGGCAACCCCGCCTCGCGCTCGGCGCGCAGATAGGCCGTGGTTCGCGGAAAGTAACGCGCCAATGCACCGGAGAGGAGCAGCTTGTAACGCCCGACGGCAGACAGCATTCGACGATTACCCCCTGGGCAAGATGTATATGACTGAATGATAAGTGTTTTTTGCCGGGCGCTGGCAAGCGTTGGGGCTACGGTGCGAATAGAGGGGCTAGCAGGCCGTGGCGCTGCGGATTATGTCCGTGGCGTTGTTCGCAGCCATCTGGATGGGACGCCCCCTGATGGAAAACGTTTCGCGGTTTCTGCAGTGCACCGCTGCACCACAGCGCCTGGTGAATCAGCAACCGCGCTAAGCGGCCGTTACCAGCGAACAGCCAGAGGCGGCCCACGATGTTGTGCGATTGCCTGGGCGATGCTTGATCCACAGACGCACTTAAACTAATGTTGAGTCTGTAGAACATCATTGAGGTGCTCGCCATGACAGTCGCTATTCAAGCTCACGACTTTTCGCGAGAGCAATGCGTTGCCGGCCTCCGGGCGGCACTGAACATCCTCGACAAGTGGGGGGCCTCGTCTGAGCAGGCCTGCCGCGTCTTGCGTATCTCGCGCAGCACCTACACCCGCGCCAGGCAACGTGATTCGCAGTGGTCCGTCGGCCTGGACGCCGATCAATTGCAGCGCATCAGCATGGTGCTGAATATCCACGCAGCGCTGCGCCTCGTCTTCGACAACCCTGAAAATGTCTATGGCTTCCCCTCGATGGAGAACCGCAACGAGTTCTTCAATGGGCGCGCGCCGCTCGACATCATGGCCCAGGGCGACATGATCTCCCTGTACGAGACGTTCAGGCGGATCGATGCGTTGCGGGGTGGCCAATGGTGATGCTGAGCAGCCTTGCCGCCTCGAGCGGCGAGAGCCTGCAGGCTTACCGCCTGGTCAACTCCAAGTTCCCGCCCATTGCCTTGTTCGATGACGTTGCCGACGCCAGGGACTTCGACGCGATATACCAGCTTCAGGCAATGACCAATCCACGCTTGCAGAACGAAATCGGCCGGCTGGAGTTGGTCGCTCGCGACCAGATCCCTTTCGGCATTCCTGGCTGCTCATACGCAACGGCGCCCTTTACCCATGTGAACCCTGCAGGCTCGCGTTTTAGCGATGGCAGCTTCGGCGTGCTCTACCTGGCCGACAGGCTGGACACCGCAATTGCCGAGGTGCGCCATCACCAGGGCCGCTACTGGTCGAATGTGCAGGGGCTCAACTACGAGCGCTTTGTCTTCAGAGGGCTAAGCTGCAGCTTTAGCGATGCCGGGATGAGGGATGCCACGCTGGCGCCGCTGACAGACCCTATCTACGCCCCTGACGACTACACCCATGCTCATCGATTGGGGCGTGAAGCAAAGCGCGCTGGCTGCCCTGGCTTGCGTTACAACTCGGTCCGCGCCCCAGGCAACGTCTGCTGGGCCCTGATGACACCGCGACCTGTTACATCAATCATGCAGAACGCTCATTACGAGATGATCTGGAGTGGGCAAATTGTCAGTGTCAACCGAATCACAACGCTGGAGCCCAATGGATCCCAGTGCCGCTGAAGTCAGAGCTCGTGAAAATCTCGAGCGCCGTCGCTAGGCCGTCTCCGGGTGTTCGCGGCAAGGCGCGTTGCGTGAATGGTGGGGAAGCGTACCTCGTGTTGGGCGGTAGCAGTCGGTGGCGACATGCTGCTTTCGGCCATCCAAGGCAGCCGGCATCGGCGAGATGCGGCCATTCCTGAGGGGTCGACTCCGGTCAGCCACGAACGGCGCAGTCGTTGTGCATCTCCACGCGGTTAAATGCCGTTTTGAAGAAACACTTCCCTGGCCACCGCCAAGCCATTCAGCGCAGCCGGAAAGCCGGCATAGACGGCCATCTGCATAATGGTCTCGACGATCTCCTCGCGGGAGACCCCGACATTCAAGGCGCCCTGTATATGCACCTTGAGTTGCGGCGCCGCGTTGCCCATGGCGGTGAGTGCTGCAACCACTGCGATTTCTCGGCTTTTAAGATCCAGGCCTGGGCGGCAATAGATGTCACCAAAGGGAAACTCGATCAGGTAGCGAGCGAAGTCTGGCGCGATATCGCTCAGGCTATCCAGCACGCGCTCTCCCGCTTCACCATCAATTTCGCGAAGCTTTGCCAGGCCGCGTTCGTAGCGGTTTTCCTTGTTCATCAGTGCACCCTTCATTGGAGTTTGGTCATGGCTCCTGGGAACGCTCGAGCGAGCGGTAATGCTCGATCTTGGCGTGCAGCGCTTCAGCGGATTGCAGCATCGCTTCGATCTTTGACTGCACGTCGGTCAAATGCTCTTCCAGCATCTGGCGGCGATCCGCCACTGTCGAGTCCCCAGCGCCGCGAAGTTTTGCGAACGCCTGCATCTTGCCGATAGGCATGTTGGTCGTGCGCAAACGCAACAGGAATTCCAGCCAAGCCATATCCGCTGCCGAATAGCGACGCTGACCGCCAGCTGCGCGCGTGACCGCGGCAATCAGCCCGATACGCTCGTAATAGCGCAGGGTGTAAGCCGTGAGGCCGGTGCGCTTGGCGACTTCATCAATAGTCAGATGGGATTCCATAAACTCGATCCTAAAAGTTAGAGCGCACTCTAAGTCAACAGTTTGATCGATAGCACAGACACACCGCAAAGCGCGCTCATGCATTGCCTGCGGATATTGTGGCCTGAGGCCATAGATGGGGCAGGGAATCGATAGTTGCGGTGCGGGGGGCCATTGGCAATCGTCCGCTTCGGATCGGTCTCCGGCGTTGCTACCGTGAAAGCACGTCGGCCATGGGCTTGATCCCATCTGTGGATACAACCCCACTCGATCGGCGCCGTGGGGGACGATCGCGCATGCGCGCCGCCGCAGGGTACGCACGTCGCCGAAAAACAGGCCCGCTGCCGGCGCGGCTAGAATGCATGCATCGATCCCAACCCCAATCGTGGAGAACCCGGATGATCAGCAAGAACACGATTTGCCTCTGGTACGACGGCACCGCGCTGGACGCTGCTAAGTTCTATGCCGAGACCTTCCCGGACAGCGCGGTAGGCGCTGTCCATCGCGCCCCTGGCGACTATCCGGCGGGCAAGCAGGGCGACGTCTTGACGGTCGAGTTCACGGTGGCGGGTATCCCTTGTCTCGGGCTGAACGGGGGCCCGGCGTTCAAGCACAACGAGGCTTTCTCGTTCCAGATTGCGACCGACGACCAAGCCGAAACGGACCGTTTGTGGAACGCGATTGTCGGCAATGGCGGCGAGGAAAGTGCATGCGGCTGGTGCAAGGACAAGTGGGGGCTGTCGTGGCAGATCACACCACGCGCGCTGACGGCCGCGATAGCCGATCCCGATCCAGCGGCGGCCAAGCGCGCGTTCGACGCCATGATGGAGATGAGAAAGATCGACATCGCCACGATCGAAGCGGCGCTGAAGGGTTGACCGGCGCTGCGACGCTTGACGAGCGCAAGGCCGGCTTGCGCAGTGACGGCCGGGGTGACCGAAGGCGCTGTCCTCGAGCAGCTGGTTCGATATCTCGAGCGAGGCCTGCGGCGCTTACTCCTCAAGGCGCCCCGTGGCGTCACGATCGCGCTCGTATCGTCGCGTGAGCGGAAACGGCGGCAACCAGGACTCGCGACGCACGGTCCAGAGTTCGTAGGTTGGCAGCAGTTGGTCGGGGGCATCCAGGGCTCCCAGGCTCACTTCGATTTCATCGGCGCTGCGGGCGAAAACGGACGAGCCGCAGCGGGGACAGAAAAACCGCCCGGCGTAGTCGCGCGTTTCGCCAGTGATCGTCACCGCATCCTGGGGGAAAATCGCGCAAGCGTGAAACAGGGCGCCGTGATGCTTGCGGCAGTCGAGGCAGTGACACAGGCCGACCCGGTATGGCCGTCCCGTCGCCTCGATGCGGACGTTGCCGCACAGGCAACCGCCGGTGAATCGGTCCATGCTGCGTCTCCTCTCCAGGCAAGCAGTCGAACAGCGCAGCAACCGCGCAGGCCACGCCGGCAGTTGCTGCGCCCCATGTTAAAGTCGCGCCTTGTGCAATTTTGGCCCAAGGCGACACATAACGATTATGGAACTCCCGGCATTTACTGGCGAACTGGAAGACTGGAGCACCCTGAACAGCAGCATCGGTTTTCCCGAGTTGCTGATCGGCAACGGTGCAAGCCGGGCGGTGTGGAGCAAGTTCGCCTACTTCTCACTGTTCGAGGAAGCCCAGACCACCCGCAACCGTCCCCTTAGCGCGACCGAGCTCAGTGTGTTCCGGGCCCTGGACACCAGCAACTTCGAGCAGGTGCTCAGCGCCCTGAAGAACAGCATCCGGGTCAATGCCGCGCTGACCATCAACTCGTCGTCGCCGCGCCATCGCTACTTCGCCATCAAGGAAGCACTGATCCACGCCGTGCGCTCGGTGCATATCCCCTGGAGCCTGATGCACGCCGGCGGCCTGGAGCGGATAAACCGCGTGCTCGGCCAATACCAGACGGTCTATTCCGGCAATTACGACCTGCTCAACTACTGGGCCATCATGCAGGCGCCGCAGGCGTTTGAGGACCTGTTCCGCGGCGCGGACTCGACCTTCGCCCCCGACAACTGCCAGCGCCAGGGCAAGGCCACGCGCATGCTCTACCTGCATGGCGGCATGCACCTGGTGAAAAACAGCGATGGCAGCACACGCATCCTCAACTCGTCGGAAAGCACCCTGCTGGCCAGTTTCGCCATCAACCGGCTGGGCGATATCCCGCTGTTCGTCAACGAAGGCAGCAGCGCGGACAAGCTCAAGGCCATCCGCAGTTCCGACTACCTGTCGTTCTGCTACAGCCAGCTGGCGCAACCCAAGGACAGGCTGTGCATCTTCGGTCACAGCCTGGCGGCGCAGGATCAGCACCTGATCCAGGCCTTGCAGCAGGCCGGGCTGCAGACCCTGGCCATCTCGATCTACCCGCACAACCCGCTGTTTATCGCCCAGCAGAAGCAGCACTACACCAGCCTGTTCGCCGAACAGAAGGTGGAACTGCGCTTCTTCGATGCGCTAAGCCACCCGCTGGGTGATCCCGAACTGCGCATCGCCGCCCCGCCGGCGCCCTAACGACTGCTGGCTGAACGCCCCGACCCAGCCGGCGCACGGCGCTGGCTGAGGTCACTGCCGCCCCCGCTTGGCCGCTCCTGGGTCAAGACCCGCAGCCTAGCCGCCCTGCCCTAGCCGCCCCGTTCCGGCTGCCAGTCGCTGACGATGATCGCGTCCCGGCCTTGCTGCCTGCCGGCCTTTTCCGCCTTTTTCCGCGCGCTGATGCTGGCCACGCATTGGTCGTCGTTGTTGAGGATCACGATGCACTCCAGGCACTGGATGCACTCGTCGTAGTCGATGCGGCCGTCGCGCTCGATGGCGCCGATTTCGCAGTGGTTCTTGCAGTGCTGGCAGGGGTTGCCGCAGGCGTCGATGCGTTTGAGCCAGGCGAACAGGTGGTACTTGCCGAGCACGGCCAGGCCGGCGCCGAGCGGGCAGAGGTAGCGGCAGTAGAACTTGTGCACGAACAGGCCCAGGCCGAGCAGGATCACGGCGTAGAGCACGAATGGCCAACTGCGCACGAAGAACAGGGTGATGGAGGTCTTGAACGGTTCCACTTCGGCCAGGCGTTCGGCCAGGCTCAGCGAGTAGAAGGCGCTCAGCAGCAGGCCGAGCAGGATGACATATTTGAGTTTCTGCAGACGCTGGTGGCGGCGCTCGGCGATTTTCCACTGCCTGATGCGCAGGCGCTTGGCGACCCAGCCGAGCATTTCCTGCAGGGCGCCGAAGGGGCAGAGCCAGCCGCAGAACAGGCCGCGGCCCCAGATGAACAGGCTGACGAAGGTGAAGCTCCAGAGGATGAAGATCAGCGGGTCCATCAGGAACACGCGGATATCGAAGTCGTGCCCCAGGGTCAGCA
>NZ_JBFIIG010000154.1:0-10106 GCF_041601375.1 Pseudomonas sp.
CAGTTCGGCAGTGTTGAGCAGGGCTTCGATGGTGGCCATGACATTCGTCTGGTGGAGAGTCGTAGGGTGGGCAAGCGCGCGGCGCTTGCCACCCTACAAGGTATCGGTTATCCGCAGCAGATCAATCGCCCAACGCGGCCAACTGATCGGCCTGGTATTCGGCGAGCAGCGGCTCGATCACCGCGTCGACGCCGCCGGCCATCACTTCATTGAGCGAATACAGGGTCAGGTTGATGCGGTGGTCGGTGACCCGGCCCTGGGGGAAATTGTAGGTGCGAATGCGTTCGGAACGGTCGCCGGAGCCCACCAGCAATTTGCGCGTATCGGAAATTTCCTTGTGCGCGGCGGCGTCCTGCTGGTCCTTCAGTTTTGCCGCCAGCCAGGCCATGGCCCGCGCGCGGTTCTTGTGCTGCGAACGCTCTTCCTGACATTCGACCACGGTACCGGTGGGAATGTGGGTGATACGGATCGCCGAGTCGGTGGTGTTGACGTGCTGACCGCCGGCACCGGAAGAGCGGTAGGTATCGATACGCAGGTCGGCCGGATTGATGTCGATGTCGGCCTGCTCGTCCGGCTCGGGCAACACCGCCACGGTGCACGCCGAGGTGTGGATGCGGCCCTGGGATTCGGTTTCCGGCACGCGCTGTACGCGATGGGCGCCGGACTCGAACTTGAGCTTGCCGTAGACATTGTCGCCTTCGACCCGGGCAATCACTTCCTTGTAGCCGCCGTGCTCGCCTTCGCTGGCCGAGAGTATCTCGACCCGCCAGCCGCGCCGTTCGGCGTAGCGCGAATACATGCGAAACAGGTCGCCGGAGAAGATCGCCGCCTCGTCGCCACCGGTGCCGGCGCGTACTTCGAGGAACACGTTGCGGCCGTCGCGGGGGTCTTTGGGCAACAACATGCGCTGCAGGTCGTCTTCCAGTTCGATCAGCTTCTCTTTGGCCGTGGCGACTTCTTCCTCGGCCATTTCACGCATGTCCGGGTCGCTGTCCTTGAGCAGCGCCTGAGCCCCCTCGAGATCGGCCTGCACCCGGAGAAACGCCCGAAACGCGCTATTAACCGGCTCGATCTCGGCATATTCGCGGGAGTAAGCTCGGAACTGGTTCTGATTGCCGATCACCTCGGCATCGCCAAGCAGCGCGGTCAGCTCTTCGAAGCGGTCCTGCAGCATGTCGAGTTTGTTGATCAGTGACGCTTTCATTGCAGGCCTTTATTTATTCACCGAACTGGACGGCGCGCCCTCATCGAGGGCAAAGAGTTCCTGGGCCACGCCGAGCGCATCGACGCGACCGTCGGCAGAGAGTTTTTTCAGCTGCACGCTGGGTGCATGCAGCAGCTTGTTGGTCAGCCCGCGTGCCAGCTGCACCAGCACTTCCTCGGCCACGCTGCCGTTATTGAGCAGGCGCAGGGCCTTGGCCAATTCTTCGTCACGCAAGCGCTCGCCCTGCTGGCGATAGGCCTTGAGCACATCCACCGCAGCCAGCTCGCGCAGACGCAGCATGAAGGTCTCGGCCCCCACGGCGACCAGTTCCTCGGCCGCCTGCGCGGCGCCCTGGCGGCTTTTCAGGTTTTCCGCGATCACTTCGTGCAGGTCGTCGACGGTATACAGGTAGACGTCGTCGAGCTCGCCGACCTCGGCCTCGATATCGCGCGGCACGGCGATGTCGACCATGAAGATCGGCTTGTGCTTGCGCTTTTTCAGTGCCCGCTCGACCGCGCCCTTGCCGAGAATCGGCAACTGGCTGGCGGTGGAGCTGATGACGATGTCGCTGTTGATCAGTTCGTCCGGAATTTCCGAGAGCAACACCGCATGCGCACCGAACTGCTCGGCCAGGCTGCTGGCGCGTTCCAGGGTGCGGTTGGCCACGACGATGCGCTTGACCCCCTGCTCGTGCAAGTGCCGCGCCACCAGGCTGATGGTCTCGCCGGCACCGATCAGCAGCGCCTGGCTGCGGTGCAGGTCGCTGAAGATCTGCTTGGCCAGGCTCACCGCGGCAAACGCCACCGACACCGGATTCTCGCCGATCGCGGTATCGGTGCGCACGGTCTTGGCGGTGCTGAAGGTGGCCTGGAACAAGCGCCCGAGCAGCGGACCGACGGTGCCGGCCTCGCGCGCCACTGCGTAGGCGGACTTCATCTGGCCGAGAATCTGCGGCTCGCCGAGGACCATCGAATCCAGCCCCGAGGCCACGCGCATCATGTGGCGCACCGCGGCATCGTCCTCGAGCACATAGGCACAGGCGCGCAACTCGTCGAGGTCGAGCTGGTGGTACTCGGCCAGCCACACCAACACGCCATCGACGGTCAGCACGTCCTGCTCGAGGTACAGTTCGCTGCGGTTGCAGGTCGACAGAATCGCCGCCTCGCGGCTGGCCGTGCACCGGCAGAGCTGCTGCAAGGCCTCGACCAGCTGTTCCGGGGAAAAAGCCACGCGTTCGCGCACCGCCACCGAAGCGGTTTTATGGTTGATCCCGAGGGCAATGAAGGTCATGCACAGTCGCTGGCAGGAAGATAAGCGCGCAATTGTCCTACTTCGACAGAGTGAGAACAACCACCGCCGAATATTGTCTCAACTAGTCGCCAACCCGCTATCAGACCGCAGAGGCTGTGAAAATATCGCAGTTGCAGTCGCCCGACGACGGTTGTAACAGGCAAGCGATTTTTCACAGCATCTCACCCCATGGGCTTGCCCTACGGCTTGTGTCATGATGCTCCGACCGCAGGTTAGTCGCACTTCTCTCTATGAATAGATCATTCGCGTTGCTGGCCGCCCTTGCTTTGTTAGGCGGCTGCCAGACATTTACCACCTCCGCGCCAGACGGCGCACCACCCGCGGAGGCGGCCTCGGCTGCAACAGAAGCGCAGAAGCCCGAGGTTTATGCTTCGTTCAGCCAGGAAACCCTGCTCGCCCTGCTCACTGCCGAACTGGCCGGGCAGCGCAACCGCTTCGACATCGCCATCGACAACTACGTGCAGCAGGCCCAGGCGACCCAGGACGCCGGCGTGGCCGAGCGCGGGTTCCGCATTGCCGAATACCTCGGCGCCGAGCAAGCAGCGCTGGATACCGCGCTGATCTGGGCAAAAAATGCCCCCGACAGCCTCGACGCCCAGCGTGCCGCCGCCATTCAGCTGGCCCGCGCCGGCCGCTATGATGAAGCCATGGCCTATATGGAGCGCGTGCTGCAACGCAAAGGCGACACGCACTTCGATTTCCTCGCCCTGTCCGCCCTCGAAACCGATCCGGATACCCGCGCCGGACTGCTGCAAAGCTTCGATCGCCTGCTCGGCAAGTTTCCGGACAACGGCCAGTTACTATTCGGCAAAGCCCTGCTCCTGCAGCAGGACGATCGCCCGCAGGAAGCCCTCGAGCTGCTCGAAACACAGTCGGCCAACCAGGACGAAATCCCCCCACTGCTGCTCCACGCACGCCTACTGCAAGGCCTTGAGCGCGGTGCCGAAGCCCTGCCGCTGCTGGAAACAGGCATCCGCCAGCACCCCGACGACAGACGCCTGCGCCTGACCTATGCGCGCCTGCTGGTCGAGCAAGACCGCCTGGACGATGCCAAAGGCGAGTTCGCCTCGCTGCTGCAACAGTTCCCCCAGGACGACGACCTGCGCTTCTCCCTCGCCCTGGTCTGCCTGGAGGCCGAAGCCTGGCGCGAGGCCATCGTCTACCTCGAAGAGCTGGTCGAGCGCGACAGCCACGTCGATGCCGCCCACTACAACCTGGCACGTGCCTACGAAGCCCTCGGCGAGAAGGACAGCGCCCTGATCGAATATGCCCTGGTCGGCCCCGGCAATGACTTCCTCCCGGCCCAGGCGCGCCAGGCGCAATTGCTGTTCGACAGCAAGCGCTCGGCGGAAGCCTCCAAACGCCTGAGCCAGGCCCGTACCGCGCAGCCCGACTACGCCATCCAGCTCTACCTGATCGAATCGGAAGCCCTGGCCAGCCACGAACAGCACGAGCAGGCCTGGCAACTGGTGCAGCAAGCACTGGAACAATTCCCCGACGACCTCAACCTGCTCTACACCCGCGCCATGCTCGCCGAGAAACGCGACGATCTGGAGCTGCTGGAGCGGGATCTGCGCTTCATTATCGAACGCGAACCGGACAACAGCATGGCGCTCAACGCACTGGGCTACACCCTGGCCGACCGCACCACGCGCTACGACGAAGCCAAGGCGCTGATCGAACAAGCCCTGCGCCTCGACCCGCAGGATCCGGCGATTCTCGACAGCCTCGGCTGGGTCAACTATCGCCTGGGCAACCTCGACGAAGCCGAACGCCTGCTGCGTCAGGCACTGGCGCGCTTCCCCGACCATGAAGTCGCCGCCCACCTCGGCGAAGTGCTCTGGGCCCGGGGCAAGCAGCGCGAGGCGCGCAAGGTCTGGGCCAACGCCCTCAAGGAACAGCCCGACAGCACTATATTGCGCAGCACCCTGCTGCGCCTGACCGGATCAGAGACGTTTTGATGTTTGTTCGCCAACTCCTCGTGTTCAGCTTGATTGCCCTGCTCGCCGGCTGTGCCGGTCTGACCTCCCGCGAAGCCCTAGAGGGCGAAGGCAGCCCGGCACTCTGGCAAAGCCACAAACAGCAGATCGGCAGCCTCGATGCCTGGCAGATCAGCGGCAAGGTCGGCATTCGCGCCCCGCAGGATTCCGGCAGCGGCACCCTGTTCTGGCTGCAGCGCCAGGACTACTACGACATCCGCCTGTCCGGCCCGCTCGGCCGCGGCGCCGCACGCCTGACCGGGCGCCCCGGCACCATCCTCCTGGAAGTGGCCAACCAGGGCCGCTACCAGGCCGCCTCGCCCGAACAACTGCTGCAGCAACAACTGGGCCTCAACCTGCCGGTTTCGCACCTGCTGTGGTGGATTCGCGGCCTGCCCGACCCCGACAGCAAGAGCCGCCTGACTCTCGACCGCGACAGCCGCCTGGCACAGCTGAGCCAGGACGGCTGGCAGGTCGACTACCTGCGCTATGCCGAGCAGGATGGCTACTGGTTGCCCGAGCGCCTCAAGCTGAGCGGTCACGATTTGCAGGTCACCCTGGTGATCAAGGACTGGCAACCGCGCCAGCTCGGCCAATGAGCCCGCCGGCAATCCCCGCCGCAGTCGAACTGAGGCTGCCGGCGCCGGCCAAACTCAATCTGATGCTGCATATCCTCGGCCGCCGCGCCGACGGCTATCACGAGCTGCAGACCCTGTTCCAGTTCCTCGACTTCGGCGACGAACTGGGTTTCGCCGCGCGCGCCGACGGCACAATCCGCCTGCACAGCGACATCCCCGGCGTGGCTCACGACAGCAACCTGATCGTGCGCGCCGCCCGCGCTCTGCAACAGCAGGCGGGCTGCGCGCTCGGCGCCGACATCTGGCTGAACAAGCGCCTGCCCCTGGGCGGCGGGATTGGCGGCGGCAGCTCGGATGCGGCGACCACCCTGCTCGGCCTCAACCACCTCTGGCAACTGCGCTGGGACGAAGATCGCCTGGCCAGCCTGGGCCTGAGCCTGGGCGCCGACATACCGGTTTTCGTTCGCGGCCGCGCCGCCTTCGCCGAAGGCGTGGGTGAAAAACTCACCCCGGTGACCCTCAGCGAGCCCTGGTTTCTCGTGGCTATTCCGCAAGTCCTTGTCAGCACTGTGGAAGTTTTCTCCGACCCTGAGTTGACACGGGATACGCCGCCCATTAAAGTTCGCAGCCTTCTTGAGGGGGGTAGTCGTAATGACTGCCAGCCAGTCGTCGAGAAGCGTTACCCAGAAGTACGTAATGCGCTGATCTTATTGAATAAATTTGTATCGGCAAAACTGACTGGGACTGGAGCTTGTGTGTTTGGGAGCTTCCCAAACAGGGCCGATGCTGATAAAGTCGCCCGCCAACTTCCAGCCACTCTGCCAAGTTTTGTGGCACAAGGTCGTAACATCTCGATGTTGCACCGCGAGCTTGAAGTATTGGCAAAGAAGTGAATGCGTAGCATCAGTTACAGGGGCGTCGCCAAGCGGTAAGGCAGCAGGTTTTGATCCTGCCATGCGTTGGTTCGAATCCAGCCGCCCCTGCCATTACTGCCCCAGGGCAGCGATAAACTGACAAGCAGCATTGGGTTACACACGATACAGGGGCGTCGCCAAGCGGTAAGGCAGCAGGTTTTGATCCTGCCATGCGTTGGTTCGAATCCAGCCGCCCCTGCCATTTTCTATACTCATCCAGGTATACCCTCAGCCGGCAGGTACTGCGCGTGTCCAAGATGATGGTCTTTACGGGGAACGCTAACCCCGATCTGGCGCGACGTATCGTACGTCAGCTGCACATCCCCCTCGGCGATGCTTCTGTCGGAAAATTTTCCGACGGCGAGATCATGATTGAAATCAACGAAAACGTCCGCGGTAAAGACGTCTTCCTGATTCAGCCGACGTGCGCGCCAACCAACGACAACCTGATGGAACTGGTGGTGATGGCCGACGCCTTCCGCCGCTCCTCAGCGACTCGAATCACCGCTGTTATCCCCTACTTCGGCTATGCCCGCCAGGATCGCCGTCCGCGTTCCGCCCGCGTGGCAATCAGCGCCAAAGTGGTGGCCGACATGCTCACCGTCGTAGGCATCGACCGGGTTCTTACCGTCGACCTGCACGCGGATCAGATTCAGGGTTTCTTCGATATTCCGGTAGATAACATCTACGGCTCCCCGGTATTGGTGGACGATATCGAAGACCAACGCTTCGACAACCTGATGATCGTCTCCCCGGACATCGGTGGCGTGGTGCGGGCGCGCGCCGTGGCCAAGTCCCTGGGCGTGGACCTGGCGATCATCGACAAGCGTCGCGAGAAAGCCAACCAGTCCGAAGTGATGCACATCATCGGCGACGTGGAAGGCCGTACCTGCATCCTGGTCGACGACATGGTGGATACCGCCGGCACCCTGTGCCACGCGGCCAAAGCGCTGAAAGAACACGGCGCCGCCAAGGTCTTCGCCTATGCGACCCACGCGGTACTGTCGGGTCGCGCCATCGAGAATATCGAGAGCTCCATGCTCGACGAGCTGGTGGTGACCAACACCATCCCGCTGTCCGCCGCCGCGCAATCCTGTTCGCGCATTCGCCAACTGGATATCGCCCCGGTAGTCGCTGAAGCGGTGCGCCGCATCAGCAATGAAGAATCGATCAGCGCGATGTTCCGCTAACCCGGAAGTCGCCCTGAACGCGAAACGCCCCACTGTCTTGGTGGGGCTTATTACCTAACCGTCCGGTCGCTGGTCGCAAGCGTGAAGGGCGGTTTGGTTATTTTGGAGAAGTGAAATGACTGTTGAATTTGCCCTGAATGCTGAAGTGCGTTCCGACCTGGGGAAAGGTGCGAGCCGCCGCCTGCGTCGTAACGTAGCCATGGTTCCCGCTGTCATCTACGGTGGCGAAAAAGCCCCGCAGTCGATCAGCCTGCTGGCCAAAGAACTGGCCAAACTGCTGGAAAACGAAGCCTCGTTCAGCCACGTTCTGACCCTGAACGTCGCCGGCAGCAACGAAAGCGTCCTGATCAAAGCCCTGCAGCGTCACCCGGCCAAAGGCTACGTGATGCACGCCGACTTCATCCGCGTCGTCGCCGGCCAGAAACTGACCGCCCTCGTCCCCCTGCACTTCCTCAACCAGGAAACCGCGGTTGGCGTGAAGACCCAAGGTGGCGAAGTGTCCCACACCCTGGCTGAAGTCGAAGTTTCCTGCCTGCCGAATGACCTGCCGGAATTCCTCGAAGTCGACATGGCTGCCGTTGAAATCGGTCAGATCGTTCACCTGTCCGACCTCCAGCTGCCGAAGGGCGTCGAGCTGGTTGCACTGGCTCACGGCAACGACCTGGCAGTGGCCAACATCCACGCCTCGCGCGTCGCCAAAGATGTCACCGCAGAAGAAGGTGAAGGCGCTGCCGAGTAACTCTCGCACCGCCGGAAAACAGCCCAGCCGCAGCAGCGTCTGGGCTATTTCCACGAAAGGGCTCCTGACATGACCGCCGTACAACTGATCGTCGGCCTGGGTAATCCCGGCCCCGAATACGACCAGACCCGGCATAATGCGGGGGCCCTTTTCGTTGCGCGCCTGGCGGACAGCCAGCGCATCAACCTGAGCTTCGACAAAAAGTATTTTGGCCTGACGGGTAAAATCAGCCATCAAGGCCGCGACGTTCGCCTGTTGATCCCCACCACCTTCATGAACCGTAGCGGCCAGTCCGTGGCGGCATTGGCGAATTTCTTCCGCATCCCGCCGGAAGCCATTCTGGTGGCCCACGACGAACTCGACATGCCCCCCGGCGTCGCCAAACTCAAACAGGGTGGCGGGCACGGCGGGCATAACGGGCTGCGCGACATCATCGCCCAGCTCGGCAACCAAAATAATTTTTATCGCCTGCGGCTTGGCATCGGCCATCCCGGGCACAGCAGCATGGTCTCCAACTTCGTCCTCAGCCGCGCCCCGCGCAGCGAGCAGGAGCTGCTGGACACCAGCATCGACTTCGCCCTCGGCGTATTGCCGGAAATCCTCGCAGGGGATTGGAGCAAAGCCATGCTCAAGCTGCACAGCCAGAAAGCCTCCTCTTAACTCTTCACCGCCATTTCGCGCGAGGGACACACCATGGGATTCAACTGCGGCATCGTCGGCCTGCCCAACGTCGGCAAGTCCACCCTGTTCAACGCCCTCACCAAATCCGGGATCGCGGCGGAGAACTTCCCCTTCTGCACCATCGAGCCGAACAGCGGCATAGTCCCCATGCCCGATCCGCGCCTGGATGCCCTGGCCGAGATCGTCAAGCCCGAGCGCGTGCTGGCGACCACTATGGAGTTCGTCGACATCGCCGGCCTGGTGGAAGGCGCCTCCAAGGGTGAAGGCCTGGGCAACAAGTTCCTCGCCAACATCCGCGAGACCGACGCCATCGCCCACGTGGTGCGCTGTTTCCAGGACGACAACGTGATCCACGTATCCAACAGCGTCGACCCCAAGCGCGACATCGAGATCATCGACCTCGAGCTGATCTTCGCCGACCTCGACAGCGTCGAGAAGCAGCTGTACAAGGTGCAACGCAACGCCAAGGGCGGCGACAAGGATGCGGTCGCGCAGAAAGCCCTGCTGGAGAAGCTGATCCCGCACTTCAGCGAGGGCAAGCCGGCGCGCACCCTGATGAAGACCCTGGGCGACGACGAGAAGCAACTGATCAAAGGCTTCCACCTGCTCACCAGCAAGCCGGTGATGTACATCGCCAACGTCGCCGAGGACGGCTTCGACAACAACCCGCTGCTCGACGTGGTGCAGGCCATCGCCGATGCCGAAGGCGCGCCCGTGGTGCCAGTGTGCAACAAGATCGAGGCGGAAATCGCCGAACTGGACGATGGCGAAGAAAAAGACATGTTCCTCGAAGCCCTGGGCCTCGAAGAACCCGGCCTCAATCGCGTGATCCGCGCCGGCTACGAACTGCTCAACCTGCAGACCTACTTCACCGCCGGGGTCAAGGAAGTCCGCGCCTGGACCGTCAAGGTCGGCGCCACCGCCCCCCAGGCTGCCGCCGTGATCCACACCGACTTCGAGAAAGGCTTCATCCGCGCCGAAGTCATCGCCTACAACGACTTCATCCAGTACAAGGGCGAAGCCGGCGCCAAGGAAGCCGGTAAATGGCGCCTGGAAGGCAAGGACTACATCGTCAAGGACGGTGACGTCATGCACTTCCGCTTTAACGTCTAAGCCGGACGCCGGATTCCGGCGGACACTGATGAACACTAAACCCCCGTACTCACGCCGTGATACGGGGGTTTTTTATCCAGCAACGTCCACGACGATTCGTTGTGATCCGAAATTTAACCGGGTACGCTACCGGGTACGATGCCGAAACCGGGTATATAAAAACCGGGTACGACAAAAGCCCGGAGACCAAACCATGCTGACCGACACTCAATGCCGAACCGCCAAGCCCAAGGAAAAGCCCTACAAGCTCACGGACGGCAAGGGGCTGTACCTTGAAATCAAGCCCAACGGAGTGAAGGCATGGCGTTACCGCTTCGAGCTACGGGAAGCCGATACAAAAAAAGAAAGCGTTTTTGCGATCGGTGAGTATGCCATCGCCGCCAAAGGTGAAACCCAG
>NZ_JBFIIG010000155.1:0-10016 GCF_041601375.1 Pseudomonas sp.
CAGCGGCACGGTCAACGTGTTCGGCCATGACCTGGACAAGCAGCCGGCGGCGCTCAAGCGTTGCCTGGGCGTGGTGCCCCAGGAGTTCAACTTCAACCAGTTCGAGAAGGTCTTCGACATTGTCGTGACCCAGGCCGGTTACTACGGGATTCCCGCGCGCATCGCCAAGGAACGTGCCGAGCAGTACCTCAACCAGTTAGGGCTGTGGGACAAGCGCAATGTGCCCTCGCGCGAACTGTCCGGCGGCATGAAGCGGCGGCTGATGATCGCCCGCGCCCTGGTCCACCAGCCGCGCCTGCTGATCCTCGATGAGCCGACCGCCGGGGTCGATATCGAGTTGCGCCGCTCGATGTGGAGTTTTCTCACCGAGCTCAACCAACAGGGCATCACCATCATCCTCACCACTCATTACCTGGAGGAGGCCGAGCAGCTGTGCCGCAATATCGGCATCATCGATCACGGTCGCATCGTCGAGAACACCAGCATGAAGACGCTGCTGAAGAAGCTGCACGTGGAGACCTTCCTGCTCGACCTGAAGGAGTCGCTGCTGGTGCCGCCGCAGCTGATCGGCTACCCGGCGCACCTGCTCGATCATCACACCCTGGAAGTGCAAATCGACAAGAGCCAGGGCATTACCGAGCTGTTCCGCCAGTTGGCGCGGCAGAACATCGAGGTGCTCAGCTTGCGCAACAAGACCAATCGCCTGGAAGAGCTGTTCGTCTCCCTGGTCGAGAAGAACCTGGCCAAGGAGGCGGTATGAGCACGGCTTATCTGAATTCCGAGTTCGCCGCCAACATGGTGGCCCTGCGCACCATCGTCTACCGCGAGATCCGCCGCTTCACCCGCATCTGGCCGCAGACCCTGCTGCCGCCGGCGATCACCATGGTTCTGTACTTCGTCATCTTCGGCAACCTGATCGGCCGGCAGATCGGCGACATGGGCGGCTTCAGCTATATGGAATACATAGTGCCGGGGTTGATCATGATGTCGGTGATCACCAATTCCTACGGCAACGTGGTGTCGAGCTTCTTCGGCAGCAAGTTCCAGCGCTCGATCGAGGAGCTGATGGTTTCGCCGGTGTCGCCGCACATCATCCTCATCGGCTATGTGGCCGGCGGGGTATTGCGCGGGCTGGCGGTTGGCCTGATCGTCACCCTGCTGTCGCTGTTCTTCACCCACCTGCAGGTGCATCACCTCGGTGTGACCGTGCTGGTGGTGTTGCTGACCGCGACCATTTTCGCCATGGGCGGCTTCATCAACGCGGTATTCGCGCGCAACTTCGACGACATCTCGATCATCCCGACCTTCGTCCTGACGCCGCTGACCTACCTGGGCGGGGTGTTCTACTCGATCAGCCTGCTGCCGCCGTTCTGGCAGACCCTGTCGCTGGTCAACCCGATCCTGCATATGGTCAATGCCTTTCGCTACGGCATTCTCGGCGTGTCGGACATTCGTATCGGTGTCGCCGTCGGCTTCATGCTGATAGCCACCGCCGTGCTCTATGGCGTGTGCATTCGCTTGCTGATCAGCGGGCGCGGTATGCGGCAGTAGTGAGAGCCCGTTAAAAAAATATCGGGAAACATCTCGAACGGCTGAAGCGCGCGGCGAGGCCGTTAGACTCAGCCGCTATGGAATTACTGGGGGTTGTCCATGTCTGCCCGTCCGCGCGCTCTATTCGTGGCATCGCTGTTGCTGCTCTCGGCCGTTTGGCCAGTGGCGCATGCGGCCGAAGGCCCCCTGGTCGAAGTGGTGCCGGTGGAGAAGGCCCTGGTGCGCGACGAACTGATCACCTTCGGCTCGCTGCGCTCCGATGAGTCGGTGATGATCCGCCCGGAAATTGAAGGGCGTCTGGCCTCCTTGCATTTCCGCGAAGGCCAGGCCGTCGCGGCCGGGACGCTGTTGGTCAGCCTGGACGATGCGATTGCCCGTGCCGAGTTGGCCCAGGCGCAGGCCAATCTGAATCTGGCGGAAAAAAATCATCAGCGCGCGCAGATGCTGTTCAAGCGCGGCGCCAGCAATGCCCAGGCGCTGGATGAAGCCAGCGCCCAGCAGCAAGCCGCCCGCGCCAGCCTGGCGTTGGCCCAGGCGCGCCTGGACAAGACCCGGATCCATGCACCGCACACCGGCGTCCTGGGCCTGCGCCATGTCAGCCCGGGCGACTACCTGAGTGCCGGCCAGGACATCGTCAACCTGGAGGTGCTCGATCCGCTCAAGGTCGACTTCCGCATTCCGCAGAAGGCGGTCAGCCAGATTCGTCTGCAGCAGAGCATCGAGATCAGCCTCGACGCCTATCCGGGCGAGCGTTTCAGCGGCGAGATCTATGCCATCAACCCGCGCC
Organism: Pseudomonas sp.; assembly: GCF_041601375.1. Classification (GTDB taxonomy): domain Bacteria; phylum Pseudomonadota; class Gammaproteobacteria; order Pseudomonadales; family Pseudomonadaceae; genus Aquipseudomonas. The sequence goes on from NZ_JBFIIG010000155.1 coordinate 2,339, forward strand.
TGGATGAAGCCGGGCGCAGCCAGGCGATTCGTGCCCATGTCGACAATGCCGATGGGCGCCTGAACCCCGGCCAGTTCGTCAAGGTGTCGGTGATTCTCGCCGAACGCCCCGAGGCCCTGGTGATCCCAGAGGAGGCGGTGATGCCGGTCGGCGAGCGCCTGCTGGTCAACCTGGTGGTGGACGGCAAGGTCGAGCTGCGCGAGGTCAAGCTGGGCAAGCGTAGCGCCGGCACCGTCGAGGTGCGCGAAGGCCTGGTCGGTGATGAAACCCTGATCAGCGCCGGTTGGCAGAAGGTGCGCGCGGGCATGGCGGTGCGCACCAAGGTGGTGGAGCCCCGCCCGACGGAGAGCGGCCAATGACGCTGTCGGACATCTGCATCCGCCGGCCGGTGTTCGCCACCGTGCTGTCGCTGATCGTGGTGCTGCTCGGCCTGATGGCCTATCAGCGCCTGAGCGTACGCGAGTACCCGAACATCGACGTGCCCATCGTCACGGTCAACGTCGGCTATCCCGGGGCCAGTCCGGAAATCATGGAGTCCCAGGTCGCCCAGCCGATCGAGGATGTGCTCTCGGGCATCGAGGGGCTGGATTTCGTCAGTTCCATCAGCCGTTCGGAAAACACCCAGATCACTGCCCAGTTCAAGCTGGGCGCCAACAGCGACGAAGCGGCCAACGACGTGCGCGACCGGCTCGGCCGGGTACGTGGGCTGCTGCCGGACGAGATCAACGAGCCCATCGTGCAGAAGGTCGAGGCCGATGCCCAGCCGGTGATCTGGCTGGCGTCCTACAGCGAACGCTACAGCGCCATGGAGATCACCGATGTGCTGGAGCGGGTGATCAAGGACCGCCTGCAGACCATCCCCGGCGTCGCCGAGGTGCAGATCCGCGGCGGCCGCACCCTGGCCATGCGCATCTGGCTCGACCCGGAAAAACTCGCCGCGCACAACCTCACCGTGCAGGACGTCGAAGACGCCCTGCGCCGACAGAACGTGGAGATCCCCGCCGGGCGCATCGAGTCGCAAGAGCGCGAATTCACCGTGCTCTCGGAAACCGACCTGAATACCCCGCAGCAATTCAATGAGCTGATTCTCGATGACTCGCAGGGCTATCTGTTGCGCCTGGCCGATGTCGGCTATGCCGAGATAGGCCCGCAGAGCGAGCGCAGCATCGTGCGCTTCAAGGGCCGCCCGGCGGTGTCCATGGGGGTGATCAAGCAGGCCACAGCCAACCCGCTGGATATCTCCGACGGCCTGAGCGCGGCCCTGCCGGAGGTGCGTACCCTGCTGCCGGACGGCATGCACCTGGTGGTGGCCCACGACAGCTCGCTGTTCATTCGCGAGTCGATCGACAACGTCTTCATCACCATCTGGGAAGCGGTGGCGCTGGTCATCCTGATCATCTTCATCTTCCTCCGTTCGCTGCGTGCCACCCTCATTCCGCTGGTGACCATCCCGGTGTCGCTGATCGGCGCCTTCGCCCTGATGAGCCTGATGGGCTTCACCATCAATACCCTGACCCTGCTGGCCATGGTGCTGGCGATCGGTCTGGTGGTGGACGACGCCATCGTCATGCTGGAGAACATCCACCGGCATATCGAAGAGGGCATGGCCCCGGTGCAGGCGGCGCTCAAGGGCAGCCGCGAGATCGCCTTCGCGGTGATCGCCATGACCCTGACCCTGGCCGCGGTGTTCACCCCCATCGGTTTCATGCAGGGCAGCACCGGCAAGCTGTTTACCGAGTTCGCCTGGACCCTGGCCGGCGCCGTGCTGGTCTCGGGTTTCGTCGCCCTGACCCTGACCCCGATGATGTGCGCGGTGCTGCTCAAGCCGCACCAGGCCGGCGAGCGGCACAACCGCCTGTACAACCTGATCGAGGATTTCCTCAACGGCCTGACCCATGGCTACAGGCGCTTGCTGGCCCGCGCCCTGGCCGCCTGGTGGCTGGTGCTGGGGGTGCTGGTGCTGGCCCTGCTGGCCTGCCTGCTGCTGTTCACCGGCCTGAAGTCGGAACTGGCGCCCACCGAAGACACCAGCACCATCATCGGCGTGTTCAACGGCCCGGACGGCGCCACCATCGGCTACACCGGGCGTTATGCGCGGGAAATCGAGGCGGCCTACGAGAGCATCCCGGAGACCAATCGCTACATGGTGATCGCCGGTTTCCCCACCGTGGCCCAGGGCATTTCCTTCATGAAGCTGGAAGACTGGGGCGATCGCTCGCGCAGCCAGTTCGAGATCCGCAACGAGCTGCTGCCCAAGTTCCAGGAGATCGCCGGGGTGCGGGCCTTTCCGGTCAATCGGCCGCCGCTGGGGCAGAGCGCGCGCAATCAGCCGGTCAACTTCGTGATCCGCTCCTCGATGGAATATGCCGAGTTGCAGGCCTATGTCGATGAACTGTTGGACGGCCTGCGCGACTATCCCGGCCTGGAAAGCCTGGACAGCGACCTCAAGTTGAACGCGCCGCAGCTCAAGGTGACGATCAACCGCGAACAGGCGGTGGCAGTCGGCACGGACGTGGCGACCATCGGCCGCAGCCTGGAAAGCCTGTTCGGCAGCCGCCAGGTGACCCGCTTCAAGCAGAACGGCGAGCAGTACGACGTGATGGTGCAGTTGCAGGACGTCGACCGCAGCAACCCGCAGGATCTCGACCGCGTCTATGTGCGCGGGCGTAACGACGGCATGGTGCAACTGTCCAACCTGATCGAGGTGCGCGAGACGGTGGCGCCGCGCGAACTCAACCACTTCAACCAGTTGCGGGCGGTGACGGTGAGCGCCAACGTCGGTGCCGGCTACACCCTGGGCGAAGCCCTGGACTACCTGGAAAGCGCCGCCCGCGAGGTATTCCCGCCGGAAACCCAGTACGACTTCACCGGTACCTCGCGTGACTTCAAGGAGTCCGGCGCCGGCATCGCGCTGATCTTCGCCCTGGCCCTGGCCTTTATCTTCCTGGTGCTGGCGGCGCAGTTCGAGAGTTTCAGCGATCCGCTGATCATCCTGTTCAGCGTGCCCCTGTCGATGGCCGGCGCCTTGCTGGCGCTGACCCTGTTCGGCGGCACCCTGAATATCTACTCGCAGATAGGCCTGGTGACCCTGATCGGCCTGATCACCAAGCACGGCATCCTCATCGTCGAATTCGCCAACGTGCTGCTGCGCCAGGGCCATGAGCTGCGCGGCGCGGTGATAGATGCCTCGGTGCAGCGCCTGCGGCCGATCCTGATGACCACCGGGGCCATGGTCCTGGGCTCCTTGCCCCTGGCAATCGCCAGCGGCGCGGGGGCGGAAAGCCGCCAGCAGATCGGCCTGGTGATCGTCGGCGGCCTGCTGGTCGGCACCTTCTTCACCCTGTTCGTGATTCCCACGCTCTATATGCTGCTGCGCAGCTGGCAGCCGATCAAACAGCAAGAAGAGCAAATGGTCGCGGGGTAGGGTGGAGGCGAACGAGCGTAGCCCGAATAAGCGCCAGCGCAATCCGGTGTCACCGCGATCCCGGATTGCGCCAGGGCTTATCCGGGCTACAGGCTCTGCAAGAGTGGATGGTGGCAGCGATGTCTATGCCACCATGATGGGTTACGCCGCGCAGAACATGCCGTCTTGCCTGGGCACCATCCAGGCAGCTAACCTGCACGGCCCGACCCATCCTACGAGGGGCCGTTACTCGACCTTGAGCACCAGCTTGCCGAAGTTCTCGCCGCTGAACAGCTTGAGCAGGGTTTCCGGGAAGGTTTTCAGGCCAACCACGATGTCTTCTTTGGACTTCAGCTGACCGCTGGCCATCCAGCCCGCCATTTCCTGGGCTGCCTCGGCGAAGCGCGGGGCGTAGGTCATCACCACCATGCCTTCCATGCGCGCGCTGTTGATCAGCAGTTGCATGTAGTTGGCCGGGCCCTTGATAGCTTCCTTGCTGTTGTACTGGCTGATGGCGCCGCAGATCACCACCCGCGCCTTGAACCTGAGGCGCGTCAGCACGGTATCGAGGATATCGCCGCCGACGTTGTCGAAAAACACGTCCACGCCTTTCGGGCATTCGCGTTTCAGGCCGGCGTGCAGGTCTTCATTCTTGTAGTCGATGGCGCCATCGAAGCCCAGTTCATCGATCAGCAGCTTGCACTTGTCGGCCCCGCCGGCGATACCGACCACGCGGCAGCCCTTGAGCTTGGCAATCTGTCCAACCACGCTGCCGACTGCACCAGCTGCGCCGGAAATCACCACGGTTTCGCCGGCCTTGGGCATGCCGACATCGAGCAGGCCGAAGTAGGCCGTCATACCGGTCATGCCCAGCGCCGACAGGTACAACGGCAGCGGCGCGCGCTTGGGGTCGACCTTGTAGAAGCCCTTGGGTTCGCCGAGGAAATAATCCTGCACGCCGAGGGCGCCGTTGACGTGGTCGCCGACGGCGAAGTCCGGGTGCTGCGAGGCGACCACTTCACCGACGCCGAGGGCGCGCATCACTTCACCGAGACCGACCGGCGGAATGTAGGACCTGGCATCGTTCATCCAGCCACGCATGGCCGGGTCGAGGGACAGATAGAGGTTTTTTACCAGGATCTCTCCGGTGCCGGGCTCGCCGAGCGGGGTTTCCACGTAACTGAAAGTGTCGCGGCTGGGCAGGCCGACGGGACGTTGGGCGAGGAGGAATTGGCGGTTGAGCGTGGCAGTCATGGTGGTTACTCATTGAACGGAAAGACTTGTGATAGCCCCTGCCGGGCCGATGGGCAAGGTTTGCCCTGGAGCCGAATGGCGGTTAATCCATTCGGGTGATAGCGCCCCGGGGTCTTAATCATTATTTTGCATGAAGCCATAACCGCTGTTCGAATAGTGCTGCCGTGCCAGGCGCTGCTCTGACTAGACTCGGCGCATAATTCCACTCCTTGCGAGGACACACAGATGAGTTTGAGCTTTTCCGGCCAGGTTGCCCTGGTCACCGGCGGCGCTGCCGGTATCGGCCGTGCGACCGCCCTGGCTTTCGCCAACGAAGGCCTCAAGGTCGTGGTTTCCGATGTCGACGTGGCCGGTGGCGAAGGCACCGTCGAGCTGATTCGCGCGGCCGGTGGCGATGCACTTTTCGTGCGTTGCGACGTCACCCGCGACGCCGAAGTCAAAGAGCTGATGGAACGCACCGTAGCTGCCTTCGGTCGGCTGGACTACGCCTTCAACAATGCCGGCATCGAGATCGAGAAGGGCAAGCTGGCCGATGGCAGCGAGGCCGAGTTCGACGCTCTCATGGGCGTCAACGTCAAGGGCGTGTGGCTGTGCATGAAGTACCAGATCCCACTACTGCTGGCCCAGGGCGGCGGCGCCATCGTCAACACCGCCTCGGTCGCCGGCCTAGGCGCGGCGCCGAAGATGAGCATCTACAGCGCCTCCAAGCACGCGGTCATCGGCCTGACCAAATCGGCGGCGGTGGAGTACGCGAAGAAGAAGATCCGCGTCAACGCGGTGTGCCCGGCGGTGATCGACACCGACATGTTCCGCCGCGCCCACGAGGCCGACCCGAAGAAGGCCGAGTTCGCCGCCGCCATGCACCCGGTCGGGCGCATCGGCAAGGTCGAGGAAATCGCCACCGCGGTGCTCTACCTGTGCTGCGACGGCGCCGCCTTCACCACCGGCCACGCCCTGGCGGTGGATGGTGGCGCGACGGCGATCTGATCGCGCTTCGCTCGCTGCACGAAAATGGCGCCTATTCAGGCGCCTTTTTCGTGCAGCGAGCGAAGGCCACGTAACGGGACCGTAGGGCGGGTGCAACCCGCCAAGGCGAGGCGTATTTAAGACCCGGCGTGTTGCACCCGCCCTACGCCTGCGAAGCCCAACAGGGCGCGCCCGAGAACTCGATCAAGCCTTGCCCCAGTTCAGAATCGCCAGGGTCAGCAGTCCCGCGACTATCCCCCAGAAGGCCGAACCGACCGAGAACAGGGTCATGCCCGAGGCGGTGACCAGGAAGGTGATCAGCGCCGCCTCGCGTTCCCTGGGTTCGCTCATGGCCTGGGTCAGGCCGCCGATGATCGAGGCGAACAGGGCCAGGGCGGCGATTGACAGGATCAGCGCCTTGGGTAGGGCGGTGAACAGGGCGGCCAGGGTGGCGCCGAAGATTCCGGCGATGCCGTAGAACAACCCGCACCAGACCGCCGCGGTATAGCGTTTGTGCGGGTCTTCATGGGCTTCGGGGCCGGCGCAGATCGCCGCGCTGATCGCCGCCATATGGATGCCGTGGGAGCCGAAGGGCGCCAGCAGGATGGAGATCAGCCCGGTGCTGGTCAGCAGTTTGGATGCCGGCGCCTGGTGGTAACCGTTGGCGCGCAGCACGGCCATGCCCGGCAGGTTCTGCGAGGCCATGGCGACGATGAACAGCGGGATGCCGATGCTGATCGCCGCGGCCCAGGAGAAGCTCGGCGTGGTCCACACGGGCGTGGCCAATTGCAACTCGAATTCGCTGAAATCCAGCAGGCCAAACAACCCGGCCAGCACGCAGCCGACGATCAGCGCCGCCAGCACCGCATAACGCGGCAGCAGGCGTTTGCCCAGCAGGTAGGCGAGCAGCATGGCCACCACCAGAAGCGGTTGCTGTTCGGCGGCGCCGCAGATTTCCAGGCCGATCTTGAACAGCACCCCGGCCAGCAGGGCGGCGGCGATGGAGCCGGGGATGCGCCGCATGAGGCGGTCGAAGGTGCCGGTCAGGCCGATCAGTACGATCAGCCCCGAGGCGAGGATATAGGCGCCGATCGCCTCGCCATAGGGCACCCCCGGCAGGCTGCTGATCAGCAAGGCGGCGCCCGGGGTCGACCAGGCGATCATCACCGGCGCGCGGTAGCGCAGCGACAGGCCGATGGAGCCGATGGCCATGCCGATCGACAGCGCCCAGATCCATGAGGAAATCTGCCCGCTGGACAGTCCTGCGGCCTGGCCGGCCTGGAAGATCAGCACCAGCGAACTGGTGTAGCCGGTGAGCATGGCGATAAAGCCGGCGACCACCGCCGAGGTCGAGCTATCGGCCAGGGGGCGCAGGCGGCCTTGGGTCAGTTCCTGCATCAGAGCACTTCCTGCACGTCGGCGAAGATGGGGTAGAGCGAGGCGACCAGCAGCAGGGCCATGCCAATATTGAAGCCGCGCAGCACCCGCGGGTTGCTCAACCAGTTGCGCAGCAGGCTGCCGGCCATGGTCCAGAGGCCGACGCTGGGGCAGTTGACCAGGGCGAACAGGGCGGCGATCAGCAGCACGTTGACCACGAAATTGTCCTGCGGCGTATAGGTGGTGATCGCACCGATGGCCATCACCCAGGCCTTGGGGTTGACCCATTGAAAGGCCGCGGCCTGGAGGAAGCTGAATGGCTTGCCACTGGCCTGGGCCTGGCTGTCCGGTGCTCCGGCGTGGGCGATGTTCCAGGCCAGGTAGAGCAGATAGGCCGCGCCCAGATAGCGCAGCACGCTGTAGAGCAGCGGCACCTGCTCGAACACCTGGCCAAGGCCCAGACCCACCGCCATCACCAGCAGCATGAAGCCCAGGCTGATGCCGAACATGTGCGGCAGGCTGCGGCGCATGCCGAAGTTCACCCCGGAGGCGAGCAGCATCATGTTGTTCGGCCCCGGCGTCACCGAGGTGACGAAGGCAAAGGCGATAAAGGCGATCAGCAATTCAGCGGTCATGGCGGCGGCACTCGGTGACAGTGCTTGCCAGCCTAAGGGCTGC
>NZ_JBFIIG010000156.1:0-9939 GCF_041601375.1 Pseudomonas sp.
CAAGCAGATCATGCTGCGCCTGATCAACGACGCGGCGAAGATCATCGAAGACCTGGAACTCACCGACGACGAATTCTGGCACACGGTGGACTACCTCAACCGCCTGGGCGGCCGCAATGAAGCCGGCCTGCTGGTGCCGGGCCTGGGCCTGGAGCACTTCCTCGACATCCTGCAGGACGCCAAGGACGCCGAGGTCGGCCTGACCGGCGGCACTCCGCGCACCATCGAAGGCCCGCTGTACGTGGCCGGCGCGCCGCTGGCCGAAGGCGAGGTGCGCATGGACGACGGCAGCGAGCTGGACCGCGCCACCGTGATGTTCCTCGAGGGCGTGGTGCGCGACACCGCCGGCCAGCCGGTGGCCGGCGCCGTGGTCGACCTGTGGCATGCCAACACCCAAGGCAACTACTCCTACTTCGACAAGAGCCAGTCCGACTACAACCTGCGCCGACGCATCGTCACCGACGCCGAGGGTCGCTACCGCGCGCGCAGCATAGTGCCGAGCGGCTACGGTTGCGCCCCGGATGGCCCGACCCAGGAGTGCCTGAATCTGCTCGGCCGCCATGGCCAGCGTCCGGCGCATATCCACTTCTTCATCTCCGCCCCCGGCCATCGCCACCTGACCACCCAGATCAACCTGGCCGGCGAGCAGTACCTGTGGGACGACTTCGCCTACGCCACCCGCGACGGCCTGGTCGGCGATATCGCGTTCGTCGAGGACGCCGCCGTCGCCCGTGACCGCGGTGTGCAGGGCAGCTGCTTCGCCGAACTGCAGTTCGACTTCCAGCTGCAGAAGGCTCCGGTCGCCGAAGCCGAGCAGCGCAGCAAGCGTCCCCGCGCCCTGCAACAAGCCTGATGTGAATGGCCGGCGGTGGCCCCAGGGCTGCCGCCGGTTCGTCGGGCCTGCTTCACCCATAACAAGAGCGATCCGGACTGCGTGTCACGGATGGCCTGATGCGCCTTGCAGCGAGGTTCCATGAAAGCCTTGATCAACGATTTCTCGCTGTCCGCCGTGGTGGCCGGTTTTATCGCCACCGTGATTTCCTATGCAGGGCCCCTGGTGATCATCTTCCAGGCGGCCGAGAGTGCAGGCCTGTCACATGCCGTGCTGTCGTCCTGGGTCTGGGCGATTTCCATCGGCAGTGCGCTGCTCGGCATCGCCCTCAGCCTGCGTTACCGCGTGCCCATCATCATCGCCTGGTCGGCACCGGGTTCGGCGTTGCTGGTCTCGTTGCTGCCGCAGATCAGCCTCAATCAGGCGGTCGGCGCCTATATCATCGCCAGCCTGATCATCTTTCTGGTCGGTATCAGCGGCACCTTCGATCGCATCATCAGCAAGCTGCCCGCGGCGATTGCCGCCGGCATGCTGGCCGGCATCCTGTTCAGTTTCGGCACCGGGCTGTTCGTCTCGTTGCAGGCCAAACCCTTTCTGGTGCTGGCGATGTTTGCCACTTACTTGCTGGTCAAGCGTCTGCTGCCGCGTTACGCGGTGCTGGCGGTGCTGCTGGTCGGTTGCACGATTGCCTTCGCCACTGGCGATCTGCACCAGGAGGCACTGGTGATCGGCCTGGCCACGCCGGTGTGGATCAGCCCCGAGTTCAGTCTGTCGGCGGCCCTGAATATCGCCTTGCCGCTGGTGATGCTGGCCCTGACCGGGCAGTTCGTCCCGGGGATGGCGGTGTTGCGCGGTGCCGGCTACCAGACCCCGGCCAGCCCGATCATCACCAGCAGTGCCCTGGGTTCGCTGCTGCTGGCGCCGTTCGCCTGCCACGGCCTCAACCTGGCCGCGATTACCGCGGCCATCTGCACCGGTCGCGAAGCCCATGAAGACCCTGCCCGGCGCTATGTCGCCGGGGTGGTCGGCGGCTTGGCCTACCTGTTGCTGGGGCTGTTCGGCGCGACCCTGGTGTCGCTGTTCAGCGCCTTTCCCAAGGAATTGATCGCCGCCCTGGCCGGGCTGGCGCTGTTCGGCGCGATTGCCGCGGCCATGGCCAGCGCCATGGCCCAGCCAGATGACCGCGAAGCGGCGCTGATCACCTTTCTGGTGTCCGCCTCGGGCATGTCTTTTCTCGGCCTGTCGGCGGCCTTCTGGGGGCTGATGTTCGGCATCGCCGCGCATCTGCTGCTCAGCGTACGGCGTAACAGCGCAGCCGCCGCAGCGCCGCTGCATACCGCGAGTTTGACCAAGGAGGAGGCAACCGGTTAGCCACCTCCGGCCCATGAGCATTGCCGCCGCGCCTGACCTGAAGGCGGCGCGGCGACGGTCACACCACCCACTTGCGTTGCCGGGTTCGTCCCCGGCAAGGGTGGCGCAACAGCCCACTATCAATAACAACAAAGAGCTAAACCATGACTCACTATCCGAATGTGAAGCCTGTCCTGCTGTCCCTAGCAGTAGCCCTCAGCCTGCCAGCCCTGGTGCAGGCGAGCGGTTTTATCGAAGACAGCACCGCGACTTTGCAGGCGCGTAACTACTACTTCAGCCGCGACTACTCCGACATAGTCGGGCCGAACCAGCAGTCCAAGGCCGAGGAGTGGGCCCAGGGCTTCATCCTCAACGTCAAATCCGGCTACACCCCAGGTCCGGTCGGTTTCGGTGTCGATGCCATCGGCCTGCTGGGGCTCAAGCTCGACAGCAGCCCGGATCGGGTCAATACCGGCCTGTTGCCGGTGACCGACGAGGGCCGGGCGGCCGACGACTACAGCCGCCTGGGCGCGGCCCTCAAGGTCAGGCTGTCGAAGACCGAGCTGAAGATCGGCGAACAGCAGCTGATGCTGCCGGTGTTGTACTTCGGCGATATCCGCCTGTTGCCGCCGACCTACCAGGGCGCCAGCATCGTCTCCAACGAGATCGCCGGTCTGACCCTGCAGGGCGGTCAGCTGCGTTCCACCAGCCTGCGCAACGAGGCCGGCGACGAGGAACTGGGCGCCATGCTCGGTTTCGTTCCGCTGCGCAATGGCGGCGGGCTGATCACCACGGACCGCTTCAACTATGCCGGCGCCGACTACGCCTTCAACGCCAACCGCACCTCGGTCGGCGCCTGGTATGCCCAGCTGGAGGATATCTACAACCAGCGCCACTTCAGCCTCAAGCACAGTGAGCCGGTCGGCGACTGGGTGCTCGGCGCCAACCTGGGCTATTTCGATTCGGCCGAAGACGGCAAGCAGCTGGCGGGCGAGATCGACAACCAGGCCTTTTACTCCCTGCTGTCGGCCAAGCATGGCGGACATACCCTCTATCTCGGCTACCAGGCCATGTTCGGCGACCACGGCCTGCCGCGGGTGTTCGCCAACGTCAGCCCGCTGGGTAACGAGGTGCCGACCTTTACCTTCGACTCGGCTGGCGAGCGCTCCTGGCAGGTGCGTTACGACTACGACTTCGCCGCCATGGGCGTGCCGGGCCTGGTCGCCGGGGTGCGCTACCTGACCGGCGACAACGTCGACACCGGCCGCGGTTTCGAGGGCAAGGAGTGGGAGCGCGACCTAGACGTCGGTTACGTGGTGCAGAGCAGTTCGCTCAAGGGCCTGGGCGTGAAGGTGCGCAACGTCACCGCGCGTTCCAACTACCGCAGCGACGTCGACGAGAACCGCCTGATCTTCACCTACACCTGGAACCTGCTCTGACAGTGAGTGCGCAACGAGCGATCGGCCCTGGTGCCGGCGGCTCGACAGAAAATGCCAATCGAACGACCTTTGCCTTGCACGCTGCGCCGCAGAGCGCAGCCGGAGATAACCATGCACAACAATAACAAGATGCCTTGCCCAACCCGTTTCAGCGCCAGCGCCCTGGCGTTGGCCCTCAGCGTTTCGATGAGCAGCTTGGCCCTGGCGGCCGAGCCGGTGAAGATCGGTTTGTTGCTGCCCTACACGGGCACCTACGCCGCCCTCGGCGAGGCCATCAGCAACGGCATGAAGCTGGCCATCGAACAGCGCGGTGGCCTACTCGGCGGGCGTGCGGTGGAATATGTCAGCGTCGACAGCGAAGCCAACCCCGGCAAGGCCGTGCCGAACATGCAGAAGTTGATCGCCGGCTCCCAGGTCGACGTGGTGGTCGGCCCGGTGCACTCCGGGGTCGGCATGGGTGCGGTCAAGGTCGCCCGCGAGACCGGCGTGCCGCTGATCATCCCCAACGCCGGCTTCAACGCCGCGACCGGGCCGCTGTGCGCCGAAAACATCTTCCGCACCTCCTTCACCTCCTGGCAGACCGCCTACCCGATGGGCCAGGTGGCGGCGGACAAGGGCTACAAGAATATCGTCACCGTGGCCTGGCGTTACGGCTTCGGCACCGAATCGGTGGAGGGCTTCAAGGAAGGTTTCGAGAAGGCCGGCGGCACCGTCAGCAAGGAAATCTACGTGCCGTTCCCGGACGTGGAGTTCCAGTCGCAACTGACCGAGATCGCCGCGCTCAAGCCCGATGCGGTGTTCGTCTTCTTCGCCGGCGGCGGCGCGGCCAAGTTCGTCCAGGATTACGCCGCGGCCGGCCTGCAAGGCAAGATCCCGCTGCTCGGCTCGGGCTTTCTCAGCGAGGGCACCCTGGCCGCGCAAGGCTCGGCCGCGACCGGCGTGCTGACCACCCTGCATTACGCCGACAGCCTGGATACCCCGCAGAACAACAAGTTCCGTGCGGACTACCGGGCGAAATTCGGCAAGGAGGCCGACATCTATGCGGTGCAGGGCTACGACAGCGGCTTGCTGCTGGCCCAGTCGCTGGCCAAGGTGGGCGGCAATACCCAGGACCGCGCGGCCTGGAATGCGGCCATGGCCGATACCCGGATCGACAGCCCGCGCGGCGCCTGGAGCTTCTCCAAGGCGCATAACCCGGTGCAGAACATCTACCTGCGCGAGGTGCGTGATGGCGCCAATGTGGTGGTCAGCACGGCTGCCGCCGCCCTGGCCGACCCTGCGCCTGGCTGCAAGCTGCAGTAGCTAGCGTCGTCCCCGCACCCTGGCCGTCAGCGGCTGGCCGGTGGGGCGGGTTGGCTGCATCGAGTTCGCCTGCCGAGGCCTGGATCCCGCGTTGTTGCACTTGGTCATAGCCGGCTATGACCCGTCGCAGCGCCTTGTCCGGAACCTCGCTCGCGTCGCCCGAGGCAGTTGACCCGCCCGACCGTCCAGTCGTGGCCAGGGGGCGGGCCTGCCTGATTTCTGACTTTGGTATGCCCGATGGAACTTTCCACCATTCTCATCCAGACCCTCAACGGTCTGCAGTACGGGTTGCTGCTGTTTCTGATCGCCAGCGGCCTGACCCTGATCTTCGGCATCATGCACATCATCAACCTGGCCCACGGCGCGCTCTACATGGTCGGCGCCTACCTGATGTACTGGGTGAGCGGGCCGGTCGACAACTTCTTCCTCGCCATCCTGCTGGCGGTGCCATTGGCGGCGCTGCTGGGGGTGCTGATCGAGCGCTTCCTGATCCAGGCGCTGTACCGGCGCGAGCACCTCGATCAGGTGCTGATGACCTTCGGCCTGATCATGGTCATCGACTCGCTGCGCAGCATCGTCTGGGGCAACGACGTGCACAGCGTGGCCATCCCGGCGCTGCTCAGCGGCTCGATCCAGTTGACCGAAACCCTCGACTACCCGGTGTACCGCCTGTTCATCTCCGCGGTCTGCGCGGCGATCGCCCTGGCCATGTACCTGGTCCTGCAACGCACCCGCCTGGGCATGATCATCCGCGGCGGCTCGAGCAACCGCGAGATGGTCCAGTGCCTGGGCATCGATATCCGCCTGATCTACACCCTGGTGTTCGCCGCTGGCGCGGCGCTGACCGCCTTCGCCGGGATGATCGCCGCGCCGGTGTCCTCGGTCTATCCGGGCATGGGCAACCAGATCCTGATCATCGCCTTCGTGGTGGTGGTCATCGGCGGCCTGGGCTCGATTCGCGGCGCCTTTCTTGGCGCCTTGCTGGTCGGGCTGACTGCCACCTGGGGCGCGGTGCTGGTGCCGCAATACGCCGGCATGGCCGTGTATGTGCTGATGGCCGTGGTGCTGTTGTTCAAGCCGCGCGGGCTGTTCGCCTAATAACCATTTCGGGGATTTTCTTATGCACGCATTACCTCGCCCGATCCAGCTGCTGCTTGCGCTGCTGTTGCTGCTGATGGCCGCTTACCCGTTGTTCGGCGCAACTCTCGCCGGTGAAAAGCACGACTTCTTTCTCCAGCAGCTGACCAGCATCATGATCCTGGCCATTGTCGCCCTCGGCCTCGACCTGCTGGTCGGGGTCAGCGGCATGGTCAGCCTGGCCTCGGCAGCCTTCTTCGGCATGGCCGGTTACGCCCTGGTGCTGTTCGCCCCCGAATACGAGGCGCTGAGCATCTGGATCGCCTTGCCGCTGTGCCTGGGCATCACCGCCCTGGCCGCACTGTTGATGGGGGTGTTGATCATCCGCACCTCGGGGATCTTCTTCATCATGGTGACCATCGCCTTCTCGCAGATGCTCTATTACCTGTTCCACGATTCCTCCTTCGCCGGCGGTTCGGACGGTGCCTACCTGTTCATGAAGCCCACGGTGGCGATCGGCGGGGTGCAACTGCTCGACCTGGAAAACCGCACCACGCTGTTCTATGTGGTCCTGGCCTCGCTGGCGCTGTTGTTCGTCCTGCTGCGTACCTTCCTGCGCGCGCCCTTCGGCCGGGTGCTGCTGGGCATCAAGGAGAACGAACAGCGGGTCCGTGCCATGGGCTTCAATCCGCTGTTCTACAAGCTGGCGGCCTTCGTCATCGCCGGCACCATTGCCGGTTACGCCGGCATGCTCTCGGCCACCCAGTACGGTTTCGTCAGCCCGGGGCAACTGAGCTGGCAGATGTCGGCGCATATCCTGGTGATGGTGATTCTCGGCGGCATGGGCACCCTGTTCGGGCCGATTCTCGGAGCCTTTGCCTTCGAGGGCCTGCATCACTGGTTCGCCAGCCTGACCCCGCACTGGGAGCTGCCGATGGGCGTGGTAGTGATCGCCATGGTGCTGTTGCTGCCGCGCGGGATCGCCGGCCTGTTGCTGCAACTGGCGCAGCGCAAATCGAGCAAAACCACGCAAGCGCCGCTGGCTGGCACGATCAAGCAGGAGGCCGAACAATGAGCGCCTTGATTCTGGAAACCCGTGGCCTGAGCAAGCATTTCGGAGGGCTGCGCGCCGTCAGCGATATCAGCCTGCAGGTCGCACCGCGCGAGATCCACGCCATCATCGGCCCCAACGGCGCGGGCAAGAGCACCATGGTCAATCTGCTCTCCGGCCATCTACGCCCCAGCAGCGGCCAGGTGATCTTCAAGGGTCAGGACATCACCGGCCTGGCGCCGAACAAGGTCTCGCACCTGGGGGTGGGGCGCAGCTTTCAGCGTACCAATATCTTCCCCAGCTTCAGTTGCCTGGAAAACTGCATGCTCGCCGCGCAGTCGCGGATGAAGAATTCCTTCCGCTTCTTTCGCCGCAGCGACAGCTACCCGCTGGTGCGCCAGCGCGCCGAGCAAGCCCTGCAGGCCTGTGGCCTGAGCAGCAAGGGTCACAGCACCGCCAGCTCCATGAGCTATGGCGAGCAGCGCCAGCTGGAGATCGGCATGGTGCTGGCCACCGAGCCGAGCTTTCTGTTGCTGGATGAACCCATGGCCGGCATGGGCAAGGAAGAATCGAGCCGGGTGGTCGAGTTGCTCGCCGAGTTGTCGCGCGATTACTCGCTGGTGCTGGTCGAGCACGACATGGACGCGGTGTTCAGCATCGCCAAGACCCTGACCGTGATGGTCAACGGGCAGATGCTGGCCAGCGGTCCGCTGGAGCGGGTGCGCAACGACCCTGCGGTGCAGGAAGCCTATCTGGGCGATGGCGAGGAGCAATTCTGATGAGCACGACAACGACGGCAACCCCGCTGGTCGAGGTGCGCGGCCTGCACACCTTCTACGGCAACAGCCATGTGCTGCATGGCGTCGACCTGCAGATCGCGCCGGGGGAAACCCTGGCCCTGCTCGGGCGCAACGGCGTGGGCAAGAGCACCACCATCCGTTCGCTGCTCGGCCTGACCCCGCCGCGCAGTGGCGAGGTACGGATCAGGGGCGAGAACCTCACCGGCAGCGCCGCGCACCAGGTGATCCGCCGCGGCATCGGCTATGTGCCGGAAGGCCGCGGCATGTTCCCCAACCTGACGGTGCGCGAAAGCCTGGTGATGGCGGCGCGCCCCGGTCTCGACGGTCGCCGCGACTGGGGCCTTGAGCGGGTGCTGGCGACCTTCCCGCGCCTGAGCGAGCGCTTCGGCCACCTCACCGGCAACCTCTCCGGCGGTGAGCAGCAGATGGTCGCCATCGGCCGCGCGCTGCTGACCAACCCCGAGCTGATGATCCTCGACGAGGCCACCGAGGGCCTGGCACCGCTGATTCGCAAGGAAATCTGGGACGTGATCCGCCTGATCAAGGCCAGCGGCATCGCCACCCTGGTGGTCGACAAGAACGTCAAGGTGCTGCTCGACCTCACCGACCGCAGCATGATCATGGTCAAGGGCCGGGTGCTGTATGACGGTCCCAGCCAGGAGCTTAAGGGCCAGCCGCAGATCCTGCAGACCCATATCGGTCTGTAGTTTCCGGCCCAGGCGCCCGGCTCGGGCTATGCCGGGCATCACAAGAGTGTCGACGCCTCGTAGGAGCGGCCCATGGCCGCGAATTTGTCATCGCGGGCAGGGCACTAGGCGTTCTCCCGCTCCTGCAGCGCGGCGTCGTAGGCGAGGCGGTATTTCCTGCAAAAGTGCCTTCCCCATGCAACGCATAACGGGGGAGTGGGCTTATTTGGGTTGACGAAAGAAGGGAGCATCCATGAAGCGCGATCAAACAATGGGCCGCAGCACCTGGCAAAACAACCTGGCCAGCGTGCTGCTGGCCGGCAACCTGCTGGGGGCTGTGGCCCTGGTCTTTTGGGCCAGTGGCAGCTGGGAGTCCGGCGTGGCAGCAGGCATGGTCATCACCGGGCTGTTGGCCGGCTTCTTCTACCTGAACCAGCCGCCGCAGATCATCGAACGGCTGGTGCAGGATTGCGACTGGTCGCAGCCACCGGCACGCCTGGAGGCGCCGGTGCAGGCCCCCGTCAGCCTGCCGCCCGAGGCGGTGTTCGATCCTGCGCTGCGCCAGCACCAGGGTGAGCTGCTGCGCGCCATCGAGCAGAGCCAGACCGATATGCACTTCGCCACTCAGCTGGCCCAGCAGTCTGGCGAGAAGGTGTCGTCGAGCGCCGAGAGCATCCAGGCCACCCGTCAGTCGATCGGCGAGCTGGCCGATTACCTGCGTCGCACCGGCGAGGTGTTCAACACCCTCGGCGAGCAGTCGCGGCGCATCGGCGCGATTGTCGGCAGCATCCAGGACATTGCCCGCCAGACCAACCTGTTGGCACTGAATGCGGCCATCGAAGCGGCGCGGGCCGGCGAACACGGGCGCGGCTTTGCCGTGGTGGCCGACGAGGTGCGCAGCCTGGCGGTGCGCGCCAACGACTCCAGCGAACAGATCATGCAGATCGCCAAGGGCCTGAAAAGCGCCGCCGATGAAGCCAGTAACGGCCTGGGGCAGGTCGATCAGTCGGCGCGCAGTGGCCTGAGCACCTCAGCGGCGGCCCACGAGGCCATGCACGCGCTGCGCGCCGCTGCCCGCGAGCGCATGGAGATCGTCGGCCGGGTGATGCAGGGCTTGCAGCGCCAGCGCGAACTGGCCGAGGGCTTGGGCTGCCTGCTCGAGCGAACTGAGTAAAGCAGTGTTCGATAATCGAACAGTAAGTCGATTATCGGATTGTTTGCCGGCGCCGCTCGGCCTACTGTGGACTCAGCCGCCACCCTCAGCCGGTGGCACCGTCAACCAAGCGAGAGCAACCGCAATGGCCGAAATCATTTCCCTTGGCGAGGCGATCCAGCGCTTCGTCAACGACGGCGACACCATCGCCCTCGAAGGCTTCACCCACCTGATCCCGACCGCGGCGTC
>NZ_JBFIIG010000157.1:0-9894 GCF_041601375.1 Pseudomonas sp.
CCCAGGCCGACTATGGCATGGAGGCGCTGGTCTATGAGCTGAACGTCGAAGGCGCACGCCTGGCGCGCCGGGTCGCCGATGCCAAGACCCTGGAAACCCCGGATCGCCCGCGCTTCGTCGCTGGCGTGCTCGGTCCGACCAGTCGCACCTGCTCACTGTCGCCGGACGTCAACAACCCCGGCTACCGCAACGTCACCTTCGACGAGCTGGTGGAGCACTACAGCGAAGCGACCCGCGGCCTGTTCGAAGGCGGCGCGGACCTGATCCTGATCGAGACCATCTTCGACACCCTCAACGCCAAGGCGGCTATCTTCGCCGTGCAGCAGGTGTTCGAGGACGACGGCGTTACGCTTCCGATCATGATTTCCGGCACTATCACCGATGCCTCCGGCCGCACCCTGTCCGGGCAGACCACCGAGGCGTTCTGGAACTCGGTGCGCCACGCCAAGCCGATTTCCGTGGGCCTGAACTGCGCCCTCGGCGCCAAGGACTTGCGGCCCTACCTGGAAGAACTGGCGAACAAGGCCGACACCTGCGTCTCCGCCCACCCCAACGCCGGCCTGCCGAATGCCTTCGGCGAATACGACGAAACCCCGGCGGAAACCGCAGCGGTGATCGAAGAATTCGCCCAGAGCGGCTTCCTCAATATCGTCGGCGGCTGCTGCGGCACCACCCCGGCGCATATCCAGGCGATCGCCGAGGCGGTGAGCAAATACCCGCCACGGGCCATCCCGGAGATCCCCAAGGCCTGCCGCCTGTCGGGCCTGGAGCCCTTCACCATCGACCGCAATTCGCTGTTCATCAACGTCGGCGAGCGCACCAATATCACCGGCTCGGCCAAGTTCGCCCGGCTGATCCGCGACGACAACTACACCGAAGCCCTGGAAGTCGCCCTGCAGCAGGTCGAAGCCGGCGCCCAGGTGATCGACATCAACATGGACGAGGGCATGCTCGATTCGCAGAAGGCGATGGTCACCTTCTTGAATCTGATCGCCGGCGAGCCGGACATCTCCCGCGTGCCGATCATGATCGACTCCTCCAAGTGGGAAGTGATCGAAGCCGGCCTGAAATGCATCCAGGGCAAGGGCATCGTCAACTCGATCTCGATGAAGGAAGGCGTCGAGCAGTTCAAGCATCACGCCAAACTGTGCAAACGCTACGGCGCGGCCGTGGTGGTGATGGCCTTCGATGAAGACGGCCAGGCCGACACCGCCGCGCGCAAGCGCGATATCTGCAAGCGCAGCTACGACATCCTGGTCGACGAAGTCGGCTTCCCGCCGGAAGACATCATCTTCGACCCGAACATCTTCGCCATCGCCACCGGCATCGAGGAACACAACAACTACGCCGTGGACTTCATCGAAGCCTGCGCCTACATCCGCGACCACCTGCCCCACGCCCTGACCTCGGGCGGCGTGTCCAACGTCTCGTTCTCGTTCCGCGGCAACAACCCGGTGCGCGAGGCGATTCACTCGGTGTTCCTCTATTACGCGATTCAGAACGGCCTGACCATGGGCATCGTCAACGCCGGCCAGCTGGAAATCTACGACCAGATTCCCAAGGAGCTGCGCGATGTGGTGGAAGACGTGGTGCTCAACCGCACCCCGAACGGCACCGAGGCCTTGCTGGCGATCGCCGACAACTACAAGGGCGACGGCAGCGTCAAGGAAGTCGAGACCGAGGAGTGGCGCACCTGGCCCGTCAACAAGCGCCTCGAGCACGCGCTGGTCAAGGGCATCACCACCCATATCGTCGAAGACACCGAGGAATCGCGGCAGGGCTTCAGCCGCCCGATCGAGGTGATCGAAGGCCCGCTGATGGCGGGCATGAACATCGTTGGCGACCTGTTCGGCTCGGGCAAGATGTTCCTGCCCCAGGTGGTCAAATCCGCGCGGGTGATGAAGCAGGCGGTTGCCCACCTGATCCCCTTTATCGAGCTGGAAAAAGGCGACAAGCCGGAAGCCAAGGGCAAGATCCTCATGGCCACGGTCAAGGGTGACGTGCACGACATCGGCAAGAACATCGTCGGCGTGGTCCTGGGCTGCAACGGCTACGACATCGTCGACCTGGGCGTGATGGTGCCGGCGGAGAAGATCCTGCAGACGGCAATTGCCGAGAAATGCGACATCATCGGCCTGTCCGGGCTGATCACGCCGTCGCTCGACGAGATGGTGCATGTCGCCCGCGAGATGCAGCGCCAGGGCTTCAACCTGCCGCTGATGATCGGCGGCGCCACCACCTCGAAAGCCCACACCGCGGTGAAGATCGAGCCCAAGTACCAGAACGACGCGGTGATCTACGTCACCGACGCCTCGCGCGCGGTCGGCGTGGCCACCCAGTTACTGTCGAAGGAACTGAAGGCCGATTTCGTCGAACGCACCCGCCTCGATTACATCCAGGTGCGCGAACGCACCGCCAACCGCAGCGCGCGCACCGAGCGCCTGAGCTACGCCAAGTCGATCGAGAACAAACCGCAATTCGACTGGGCGACCTATCAGCCCAGCGTGCCGAGCTTTACCGGGGTCAAGGTGCTGGAGGATATCGACCTCAAGGTACTGGCCGAGTACATCGACTGGACGCCGTTCTTCATCGCCTGGGACCTGGCCGGCAAGTACCCGCGCATCCTCACCGACGAAGTGGTCGGCGAAGCTGCCACCGCACTGTTCGAAGACGCCCAGGCGATGCTGAAGAAGCTGATCGACGAGAAGCTGATCCGCGCCCGCGCGGTGTTCGGCTTCTGGCCGGCCAACCAGGTGCAGGACGACGACCTGGAGCTTTATGGCGAGGACGGCCAACCGCTGGCCAAGCTGCACCATTTGCGCCAGCAAACGATCAAGCCCGACGGCAAGCCGAACTTCTCCCTGGCCGACTTCGTCGCCCCCAAGGACAGCGGCATCACCGATTATGTCGGCGGCTTTATCACCACCGCCGGCATCGGCGCCGAGGAAGTGGCCAAGGCCTATCAGGAGGCCGGCGACGACTACAACTCGATCATGGTCAAGGCCCTGGCCGACCGCCTGGCCGAAGCCTGCGCCGAATGGCTGCACCAGCAGGTGCGCAAGACCTGGTGGGGCTACGAGCCGGACGAACACCTCTCCAACGAGGAGCTGATCAAGGAAGCCTACAAGGGCATCCGCCCTGCCCCCGGCTACCCGGCCTGCCCGGATCACACCGAGAAAGGCACCCTGTTCGACCTGCTCGACCCGGCCGCCAAAGAAGGCCTGCCCGGCCGCAGCGGCGTATTCCTCACCGATCACTACGCCATGTTCCCGGCCGCCTCGGTCAGCGGCTGGTACTTCGCCCACCCGCAGGCGCAGTACTTCGCCGTCGGCAAGATCGACAAGGACCAGGTGGAAAGCTACACGGCGCGCAAGAACCAGGCCCTGAATGTCAGCGAACGCTGGCTGGCGCCCAACCTCGGCTACGACAACTAGCCAATAACCAGGCCCGCCAATGCGGGCCTGGTTGTTTCCGGCCCGGCTAAACCATGACCATGCTGCGCTCCGGCCAAGCCATGGCGCAGGGTAATCGTTACAATCGCGCCTCGCGTATTTCGATACACCTCGTGCTGGAGTCTTATGTCGACCCTGGAATTAATTGCATCGGTTATTGGCGTTGTGGCTGTCTGGCTGACGGTAAAGCAAAACCCGTGGTGCTGGCCCATCGGCCTGGTCATGGTGGTCATGTATGGCTGGATTTTTTACGACGCAGCGCTGTATTCGAACATGCTGCTGCAGGGCGTTTATGCCGCCCTGCAACTCTATGGCTGGTGGCAATGGACGCGTGGCGGCGATGGCCTGGCGGGCGTACGCGTCAATCGACTGAACCAGCGCGGCCTGCTGTTCAGCCTGGCTACCGGGGCTATAGGCGCATTGCTGCTGGGCTACCTGATGGTGGTATTCACCGATGCAGCCGCGCCCTGGCAGGACGCAACGCTCAGCGCTTTCAGCCTGGTTGCGCAAGTCTGGATGGCACAGAAACGCGTGGAGTGCTGGCCGCTGTGGGTCATCCTCGACGTGCTGTTCGTGGCGCTGTTCCTGCAACACGGCCTGTACCTGACCGCAGGGCTGTATGCGCTGTTCACCGTGCTGGCGCTCAATGGCTGGCTGACCTGGCGCCGTGACCGCGCCTTGGCCCGTGCATGAAGGTACTGGTCTTGACCGGGCCGGAGTCCAGCGGTAAAAGCTGGCTGGCTGGCAAACTCCACACCGAATTTGGCGGTGTGGTGGTCGGTGAGTACGTTCGCCACTTCATCGAACAGACCCAGCGTGACACCTGTTATGCGGATATTGAGCACATCGCGCGCGGCCAACTTGAATGGGAAGACCAGGCCCGTGCCTCCCGACCGGAGTTGCTGATACTCGACACCCACCTGCTCAGCAACATGCTCTGGAGCCAGGAACTGTTTGCCGACTGCCCCGCCTGGATGGAACAGGCGCTGCTTGAGCGCGAATACCATTTGCACCTGCTGCTCAGCCCAGACCAGGTGCCGTGGGTGGATGATGGCCAGCGCAGCCAGCCAGAGCTGATTCAGCGGCAGCAGTTCCATCTGCGCTGTGAACGCTGGCTGCGCCTGCATCGCCAGCCACTGCAGTGCATCCGGGGCGACTGGCAGCAGCGCCAGACCCAGGCGTTGCGGGTGGTGCGGCAGTGGTTTGCGTAGAGCTGAGGCAAGCGAACGAAGGCAATCGCACTATCGCACTCGAGGTCAGCTGCATCAGCAATCGGAAAGACGCGGGTGGCCCCCTTCAGGTGACCCGGCCCGGACTCTCCAGCTGTTAAGGATGAGTACAGGACGGGTCGATACCGGTCGCCTGGGATCCCATGGCCAGGCTTTGCAGGAACGCCACCACCTCGTCGGGGGGCACCGCTCTCGCCGTTGAGTCATCTTTAGAACACGCGAGCAACGGCTCGCCACTGCTCATGAGCCTATTCAGAGCGTCCACAGGCAAGCCGCTGTAAAGCAGTTCATCCGTCTGCACCACCAGCACCAGGGCGGCCACGGCCTTGTTCGTCAGGAGTGCGGTGCAGCGCGCGAACAGCCCCTCCTGCGCCATGGGCAGCACACATCCAGAGGCATCGAGCGTGACGCTGTGACTCGTCACATAGCAGGCAACCCCCTGCCCCTGCCAGGCCTGTTGCCGCTGACGCGCCATCTCCATTGCCTGATCCGCACCGACGCAAGCCTCTATGCCTATACGCCCCCGCGCGACCAGCAAGCGCGCCAATAATTGCGGCATGACCCGCAGCGAGCTGAGACTCTGACCCAGCACGGGCGCCGAGTTGACCTCATTGATGATTGCGCCGTTTTCATGCCAGGGCCGGGTTATGTCGGACGAGATGATATCGATACCCGCAACATCGAGACCGAAGAGCGCAGCCGCCTGACGCGCAATGACCGCATTATCGGGGTGCAGGGTCGCGGAGCAGTCCTCATCCAGGCCGCCCCACTCGGTTGACTCAATCTGCCGCAGCGCCGCCCAGGTACCCACCAGCGGCACGCTATCAAGGCTGAAGCCGGCCTGCTGCAGGCACGCCACGGCCAGCGCATCGGCAGGATACAGCGGCGCCCTCCTCCAGCTCGGCAACGCCATCTGCGTGGCATTGACCGCCGCGATCAACTCGCCGATCGTGCGCTGGCCATCACCCTGCACGGCTATCGGCCCGCGTTTGACGGTATACAGAACCTCATCGCGCACCACCAGTAGACGATGGCATACCCCACCAACCTGGCGCTCGACCAGTACCTGCGAGGACAGTCCAGCAGCCTGCCGAAAGGCAGCAAGCAGCGCAGCTTCGCTGCGAATGTCGACCGTCACCCCCTCCCCCCGATCACGGTCCGCCGGCTTCACCACCAGTGGCCAGCCCAACGCCACCTGCGCCGCCATAGCCTCCTTCTCACTGGCGACCAACTGGTGCCTGGGCGCGGGCAAGCCTGCACGGCGCAGCCATTCGGCGGCTACCCGTTTATCCTGTGAAACCGCGACCCCCAGTGCCGAATCGGTCTCGACTTTACTGTGCTGAATGCGCAGGCGATGCGCGCCCCAGCCCAACTGGAAAATCCCTACGCCCAAATGACGCCAGGGGATGCCGCACTCGTGCGCGCAAGCCAACAGCGGCAAGACCGATTTACCCACTGGCATCACAGCGCGAAGTGGCTGCAGCACCTTGCTTTCCAGTTGCCGATAGAGCGGCTCGACGGCGGCGAAACTCGTGGGGTCCGCAGCGACGCCAAGCACCAGAAGCACCGCGGCATCGTAGACCAGGCGCATCGACTGCGCGGGCACATAGTCGACCTGCACGATACCGACCTGGCACAACCAAATCCCTGGCCGGGTTTCATCCGGCTGCCAGGCGAGTATCCGTCCGGGCTCGAAGACCGGAATGCGCGCCGCACGTTGCAACTCTGCCGCCACCTGCAATATGCGCCAGAGCAGTTCACAAACCGCGTGCGCCGGAGTCTGTGCAGGTGCGCAAGGCGCCCCCGCTGGGTAGGGCTGCAGCGCCAGCATCAGCTTGTCACGCAACCAGTCGTCCAGGACCATCCAGTCGATAGTCCCTGGGCCGGGTGTCAGCTGTAGCCCCAGGAGTTGCTCCGGTTGACCCAGGTGGCCGCGAAAACCGGGCGCAGATAAAGCAGGCAGTGTCATGCTCGGCATCGACTCCAGCTAAAAATAAATTCGAACTCGATCACACAAAAATGGAATCGGTTGAGAACGCCTCAATCGCCCCACATACGCAGCAACTCTTGAATGCACTGTCCAGACTGAGTCGCCAGCTCGGTATATTTTTCATCTTGGCTCAGGGTTCTCGGTACAAGGCTGAGCTTGGCAATGATCTCGCGCTTGTGCGCGTCGCGTACGCGACTCTGCACCCAACCGACCACTGCATTGCGCACCCCGCCGGTGACGGGCATCACCCGATGCAACTCACCCGCGGGATAGATCACCATGCATCCGGCCGGCAGCTTGAAGCTGAATTTTTGCGCGGTGGTGGCGATGACCAGTTCACCACCCTGATAGGTAGATGGATCGTCGAGAAACAGGGTGTAGGACACATCGGTGCGCACATCATGAATATAAGCGCCATCGGAGTGCATGCCGTACTCCATGCCCTCCTCATACTGATTGATGATCGGTCGCCCAATGAAGCGCGGCATGGCGAATGCCTGCATAACAGGGTGCGCCTGGATTGCCAGGGCTACTTTGTCGAGTAATTGTGCATGCCCCGCCGCCGATAACTGCAAGTTGCGCTTGACCGTCCTGGCCATGCCTTGTGCCGTATTTTTGCCGTTATCGAAGGGGCCGGCCTGGATGGCCGCAGCAATTTCCGCCAAGAGCTCGGCAGGCAGGGCATTCTCAATAATGACGTAGTTCAAAGCAGTGGCCTGTAGGTAACTGGATCTCCGCCGGAAACTAACCTGCCAATGCAGCAATGCAAAGCGTTTAAATGACAACGCCGAATACTTTCCAGCGCATTGCCCACCAGTTCCGACAGTGCTTGCAGACGCGCCAACGGTCTCATCGTGAAGCAGCGGAGAGAGGCACTGCAGGTCGCGGCAATGTTCGTGGCCCCCTCGGGGTGGATATCTGCAGCCCGCGTTGAATCAGTTAGTGTGGGATTGATGGCATACCGATACTATTTAGCGAATTCTGTGAAACTTTTCGCATTTTCTTATAAAGGACGCACCTTTCATGTCGAACGGACATTCGCCTCGCCCGCAATGGAAAACCACCGCCCTGCACAGTGCCATTGCCGCCTTCTGCGCCAATGGGCTGTTCGCCACTCAGGCTCAGGCTGTTGCCTATTGCGGGCCGACGGTCAGCACCGATCAAGGGCAGTGCATCCCCAGTAGCTATGCGGACACCGTGGTCAACCAGGGCGTGACCATCAGCACCTCCAACTCGGCGGCGGTGCTGTACTTCGGCAGCCTGGGCTTCTCTGAGGGCGGCCCTGTACTGGGCAGCCTGACCAACAACGGCAGCATCCTGTCCAGCGGTCTGGGAGAGGACTCCTGGTTGGCGATTGCCGGTGTCGACATCCGTGGCGAGCTGCTGGGCACCCTGACCAACAATGGCCTCATCGGCGCCACCTCGGTATCGAACGATTCCCGAAACAGCTTTGCCTACGGCATCCGCGAGGGCGGCACCCCCGCTATGCAAGGTGTGCTGCGCAACAGCGGCACCATCAGCGCCAACAGCACTTCGGCAGACGGTTACGCGGAGGCCGTCGGCCTCTATATCTATAATTCGACTTCGGCCGATGCCCTGATTGACAACCTGGCCAGTGGCCGCATTACGGCCGAGGCAACTGCTCAGGAAGGGGGCGCGGCAGGCGTTTTGCTGACTACAATGTACGGCACCCTGACCAACCGCGGCCAGATCAGTGCCAATCTCAATGCCGCTTCAGGCATCGCAGCAGGCGTGTACAGTAACTATTTTGCTGGCACGCTGAACAACCATGGCACCATCAGCGCCTCCCTCGTCGACGGAAGTGACGGCCTAGCGACTGGGTTGTTCGCCGCCAGTATGGGTAATGGCGAGGTGAACAACTACGGCACCATTGTCGGTACGGCGGCCGACGGCGAAGCCTATTCGATTTACAATTTCGGCTCCGAAGGCAGCAGCACGATCAACAACATGCAGGACGGCGTACTGCGCGGCAAGCTCTACCTCGGCGGCTACGGCGTGAACGTCAACAACGCCGGCCTGATCGACCTGCCGATGCTAGCGGATGCCGGCCACGTGGCCGGCGACTTCACCCAGACCGAGACCGGTACCCTGCGCATCATGGCCGCCGGCAGCGGCGAAGATGAATACAGCCAGCTCTATGTCGATGGCACCGCGACCATCGCCGGCAAGGCCTACGTCGACGTCAAGGAAGTCAATACGCTGGCATCCGGGCAAACCCTGAGCCGCGTTGTCAGCGCATTCGAGCTTACCGGTAACTTTGCCCAAGTCGAGGACAATAGCGCGCTGTTCAACTTCCAGAGCCTGGCCACTGAAGGCGAGGACGGTCATATCGACTTCAAGATCGTCAAGGCCATGACCGTCGTCGACGCCGCCAATTCCAACAACAACCGCAGCGGTCTGGGCGCCGCCGGCGCCCTCGACACGATCATCGACAGCGGTACCTCCAACCCCGACATGCAGACCGTCATCGATGCGCTGGGCCGCCTCGGCACCTCGCAGGAAGTGTCTGACGCCGTGTCCCAGACGCTGCCGCTGTTCGCCGGCAGCAGCGCCATGGCCTCGACCTCGGCACTGACCGGCATCAACCGGGTCATTCAGGCGCGCATCGAGTCCAACCGCGGCATGTCCTCGGGTGACCAGTTCTATGGCGACCACAAGGTCTGGTTGAAGCCTTTCGGCTCGCTGGCCGACCAGAATGACCGCAACGGCGCTCCAGGCTTTGAAGCCAACGTCGGCGGCCTGGCGCTCGGCATTGACGGCACCGTGTCCGATACCACGCGTCTCGGGGTGGCCTTCGCCTACGCCAAGGCCGACATCGACGGCAACTCCAGGGCCGCACCCAACAGCGCCGAGGTGGATGTCTTCCAGCTGCTGGGCTACGGCAGCCACAGCCTGGATCGTGGCATGGAGCTGAACTTCCAGGCCGGCATCGGCCAGAACAACACTGAAGGCAAACGTGACATCCTGTTCCTGGGCGAAACCGCCAAGGCTGACTACAACAGCCTGGTGGCCACCGCCGGGGTTGGCCTGGGTCGTACCTACAAGTTGAACGAGAGCACCGACTTCACCCCGTCCGTGCGCACCGACTACACCTGGATCAAGGACGAGGGCTACACCGAGAAAGGCTCAAGCGCCAACCTCAAGGTGGACTCGCGCAGCACCGACGAACTGATCCTCGGCCTGGATGGCAAGCTCAGCCACG
>NZ_JBFIIG010000158.1:0-9830 GCF_041601375.1 Pseudomonas sp.
ATGTGGCTGAATTCCCGGGTCAACCCGCAACACCCGCCGTTCGACTGGCGGATAATTGCCAGCGGCTATGTACCGCAGTTTCTCTACCAGCACGGCTTGCTGGACAGCGCCGGCTTGCCGTTTGCCGAGCTTCGGCGGCGCTCCCACATCAACGCGCGGGCGCAGGCCGCAGACGATGCCGCGGACTTCTCCAGGCGCATCCGCATGGATGCCCCAGCGCAGCCCACCTACGGGACCGAACCGGCAGCCGCGGCTCCCGCAACCGGCAAGACGCAGGGTACTCGCACCGAATAAGCCGGCGATGTTCGCGCCCGTTGGGCACAGACTGTCTGTCGCAGAGGGACGGACATACATCGGGCACTAGTGTGGCAGTGTGGGGGGCGGGGGCGCCGGTACGCCGGACTGCCGGGTCGCCGGACCGTCGGAGCGCCGAACCGTCTAATCTTCACCCTGGGCGTCGTCCTTCTCCGCCGCATTGTCGGCCGGGTTGCGGCGCATGCGCGGGCCATCGGCTTGCACCGAAGGGAAGCGAGCGGAGGCGTAGCGCACCACCAGAATCGCCACGGCCAGCAACAGGATCGCCCCGGAAATCATCACCACGCCCATATCCGGGCGATGGTGGTGCGACACGTCGGAGATCAGCAAACGGGTCAGCGCGGTGATCGCCACATAGATCAGGAAGCGGATCGGCATATGGTTGGTCTTGAAGTAGATCCCGACCATCGCCCCCAGTTCGAGGTAGATGAACAGCAGCAGGATATCGTCGACCGTGGTGTGGCCCTTCTCGACCATGCCGCTGAACGCCATCACCGCCGCCCAGGCGGTGGCCCCGCCGATGGCGAACAAGGCCAGGTAGTGAAAGCTCTCGACCAGCAAGTTGCCGAGCGACTCGGCCAGTCCATGCAGGTGCTCACGCAGCGCCTCGGCCCAATTCAATTTCAAGATGCAGCTCCTCGCAGGGGGTGAAAATATCGAGCGCAGTCGTCGAGCGTTTTTTCGCAAGCACTCGGTAATGGGCTCGCCGCCATGATCGAACCCGCAGGTGACGGTTGGATTATGCCGGATGAGGAGCAGCCGCAAGGCCGAGAAGCCCGCTGTGCGGCAATAAGACACGCCCCCTCCCGGGGGCGCCGAGTGAAATCAGGCGGCACCGCACGCCGCGGCGCCGCCCCGGGTCAGGCTATTCGCTGATCGGTCCGCACTGGGCGGTCGGCATGAGCTGGAGAAACTGCTCCGAACTCATATGCACCAGACCTTCATGATCGCCCGACTCGAAATACAGGTCCTTGAGCGCCGTCAGCGACTCGTCGATCAGGGTTTCCATCTCGAAGGCGCTGCCCACCGGCGGAATCGCCCCGTTCGCGCAGTCGCTGAAACGCGGGCCGAACTCGTTTTCCCGCGCCAGTCGCCAGTGGCGTTTGGTCAGTTTGCGCACCTTGTTGAGGTCGACCTGGTGAGTCGCCGGGACCACCGCCATCAGCCAATGCCCCTGAAAGTCGTCGAGGATCACCGACTTGGCCATCAGATGCGGCGGTATGCCGGCGCGCCGCGCCGCCTCACGGGAGGTAATCGAGGGATCGTGCTGCAGCATGTCGTAGTGGGAGTGCTGTTGTGACAAGTAGTTTTGCAAACGGTTGGCCATGGTCATGATGCACCTCCTAACGTTGGCCTGAGAATCGACGCCAGCCCCCGCCTCCCGCTGAAGCCTGCGCCAACCGGGGTACTGCCGCGACGGGAGCATTGCGAGCCGTCCGGGTATCTCCCTGCCCTTTGTTTTGAGCCGCGCGTAGCACATACAAGTTTAGTGCATGGGCAAGACTGTGAGCGATGCACTAGCAGGCCCCGGTCAACTGCTTTACACTGCGCCAGCACTGTATATATGAACAGTTTCTTACAACCCATCAGCGTGAAGGCGTAGAGGTGATGAATGGCCGTCGAAGTGGTGTACCGCAGCAGCCGGGATCTGGAGCGTTTATTTATGGATAAAGCCGAAGCCGACCGTCATGACAAGATGCTCGAACTGGCCGAGCTGCTCACCGACGTATTGCAAAAGGCCGTGCCTTCGCTGAACGAACAGCAAGGCGAAGAGCTGGGCATCTTCATGGCCAAGAACCGCGAAATCTTCGCCAAGGCCTTCAAGAACCAACCGGATGCACTGAGCGAACTGAGCCAAGTCACGCCTGAGTGATGCTCAGACGAGGCGCCATGAGTGCCTGTGGCTACTCTGTCCCAAGCGGATGGTGCATGAGCCGAAACGGACTCTGCCGCGAACTCGGCCAATAGCCAGGCGTCGCCCCTGCTCAACTGCAGCCTGGTGCAAGCCGATCGAGCCAGCCGGACTGAAGCCGACGCCGTCCGAGGTAATCCATGTGCAGTGGCAGGCGCACCTGGTCCGTGTCCGCGAAAATCCTCGAAGCATCGACAACGCTCCGAGGATAATTCCGCGCCTAGCCTAGCGGGGGTGCAGATACCCCATGCAGCAGTAAACTGGAACACCGCCTTCTCAAACGCCGGCGTCGACTCGTCGGCTCTCCACCTAGCCGACGCTCGCCACTGTGCAACCGCCGCTTAACGCACATGCACATAGGTCCCCGGCGCGGCTTCCAGCGGCGGGTAGTCCTGGCTGCCGAGGGCCGTCAGGGTCTCGCGTTGCACGCCGGAGCGTGCCTGAATCCAGCCCAGCCATTGCGGCCACCAGCTGCCTTCGTGCCTCTGCGCCTCGCTGTGCCAGGCGTGCGGGTCGGCGCTCAGGGTGGTGTGTTCCATATAGGTGGCCTTGGGGTTGCCCGGCGGGTTGAGGATGGCCTGGATATGCCCGCTGTTGGACAGGATGAAGCGCTTGTCGCCGCCGAGCAGTTGGGTCGAGCGGTAGGCCGTGTCCCAGGGGGTGATGTGATCGTTGACCCCGGCCACGCTGAAACTGTCGACCGTGACCTTCTTCAGATCGATCGGCGTACCGCAGACCTGCATGCCGCCGGCATGGCTCAGGGCGTTGAGGCGGAAGAAGTCGAGGAAGTCGCCGTGCAGGGCGGCCGGCAGGCGGGTGTTGTCGTTGTTCCAGTAGAGAATGTCGAAGGCCGGCGGCTGCTTGCCGAGCAGATAGTTGTTGACCCAGTAGTTCCAGACCAGGTCGTTGGGACGCATCCAGGCGAACACCCTGGACATGTCGCGACCATCCAGCACGCCCTGCTCGGAGGAGCGGCGCTTGGCCGCCGCCAGGGTCTGCTCGTCGACGAACAGCGCCGCCGGGCTCTCCACCTGGCTGTCCAGCAGGCTGACCATGTAGGTTGCGCTGGCGACCTTGCGCAACTGCCGCTTGGCCTGCAGATGGCCCTGCAGGACGGCGATGGTCAGGCCGCCGGCGCAGGCGCCGAGCAGGTTGACGTCCTTGCTGGCGGTGATCGCCCGGCAGGCATCGATGGCCTCCTCGGCCGCCCGCACATAGCTCGACAAGCCCCAGTCGCGGTGCGCCTTGGTCGGATTGCGCCAGCTCACCACGAACACCTGCAGGCCGTTCTTCAATGCGTACTGGACGAAGCTCTTGCCCGGAGCCAGATCGAAAATGTAGTACTTGTTGATCTGCGGCGGCACGATCAGCAGCGGCCGCGCGTACTGCTGCTCGCTCATCGGCTTGTACTGGATCAGCTCGAGCAACTCGTTGCGCAACACCACCGAGCCAGGGGTGACCGCCAGGTTGCGGCCAACCTCGAAGGCCTGCTTGCTCACCTGGCTGGGCATGCCGCCGTTGTGCAGCAGGTCGTCGACCAGGTGGCCGATGCCCTTGAGCAGGCTGACGCCGCCGGAGTTGAACAGTTCCTTGAGCGCCAAGGGGTTGAGCAGGCTGTTGGACGGCGCCAGGGCATCGCCGAGCTGGGCCAGGACGAAGCGCGCGCGGGCTTGCTCGTCGGCCGGCAGATCGCTCTCGTCGACCCAGGCCGCGAGCTGCTGTTGCCAGACCAGATAGGTCTGCAAACCGCGGCGATAGAAGGGGTTGAGCTGCCAGGTGGGATCCTGGAAGCGGGCATCGCGGCTGTTCGGCGGCAGCACGGTGTCGCCGCGCAGCACGCGCCCCAGTTGCCTGCCGAAGGCCAGGGCATGACGGCTGCTGTGGATCGGCTGCTTGATGCCCTGCAGAGCCAGGGTGCGCAGGGTGGACAACAGGTTGCGGCCGCGTAAGCCGCCCAGGGCGCTTTGCCCGGCATTGGCAAAGGACGCGGGTACGGGCAAGGTGCCCGACGCTGGTTTTTCTCGCATGGAAAATCATCCTCCGGTCATTCCGGCATGAGACGAACGCAGCGGGTCGATCGCCAGGCGCGGCTGGATAGGTCCGCACACCCGCGCCAAGCCTCAACCCGCAGATAGATAGACACCGCCAAGGGCTCAGCTGGCGATGCGTTGCGCAGCCCTGCGGTCAGCGAGCGGATAGCGCTGGCCACCCATTGGCGGCACGGACGCCGCCATGGCCGGCTGGAGGAATCCGAGCAAGGCCTGGCGGGTGTCGCGCCAGGCTGTCTTGTGCTCCATGTCGAGGAAGTGCCCGGCATTGCCGATGGTGCGGAACTGGCCCTGGCGGACATGGGCGGCAAACAGGCGGGCATCCGCCGCCGTGGTGTATTCGTCCCACTCGCCGTTGACGAACAGCAGCGGGATCTCGATGGCTTCGGCGCACGCTTGGTAGCACTGGGTATCCTGGGTCAGCACCTCGTGAACATGGAAATGCATCTGCAGGTATTCGTGCTCGGCAAGGCTGCTGATGTGCAGCAGGTTGAAGCGCTTGAACAGCGCTGGCAGGTGCTTGCCGATGGTGCCATTGATCAGGCGGCCTACGTCGCCGCCGGCGCGGGCCAGGAGCAGGTCCAGGCCGCGCTCCAGATAGTCGCGCATCGGCTGATTGACCCGCGCGGCGAAGGAGGTGATCACGGCCTTCTCGATCCGCCGCGGGCGCTGGGCCAGGGCCAGCAAGGTGGCCGCGCCGCCCCAGGAGAAGGACAGCAGATGGTTCGCGCGGAAGTGTTCGATCAACTCCAGGAGTATCTCGGCTTCGTCTTCCTTGCGGATCGGCTGGTCGTGGCGATTGTGCGCTTTCGACTGGCCGGCATAGGGCTGATCGTAGAGCACCACATTGAAACGTGGCTGCAGGGAACGCACCGTCTGGGCGAAGAATGCGGTGGTGGCCAGCGAGCCGTTGACCAGCATGATGGTCTTGGTGGCGGCAGGGTTGCGGTAAAGTTCCGTGTGGATTTTGTACTTCCCGTGAATTTCGACGATGGCGGTTTCCGGCCTCATATCGTTATCCTCTTGGCACAAATTGGGCGCTGCGGACAGTCTGCACGCTGCTCGCAGGGCCATAGCATCAGCAATAAAACGCCTGTACCCGAGACTTGAGCAAGTATCGGGCAGCCCCATAAATGACTTGTTTGCGTTTACTTAGTTGCAGTGGTTCATCGGATCGATTGTGGGTACTACGACAGAGGATCCTTCCGCTCCAACCAAGGCGCACTACACCGCACAGACCGACAACGCGGGCGCCCTGGAAGCTCGACATGACCGGCTGGTCACCCGTCGACTGGGGAGAAAATTTAAGCAGGCGTTGCGCGGGGGCGCAACCGCCCGGATGGGGCATTCCGACGAGCGCCTGCTCCGTCAGGCGTGATCCGACGGACGCCAGGTTTGAGTTGCATGGCGACTGCCAGCAGGCGCAGTTCGCCGCCCAGTGCTGGCGTCGCCAGCCCGGCGGCGAGGACCTTGTCCAAGCGTCGTGTCAATCCTGAAATGGCGCAGCACGCTGGGGCGGTTCGGGTCGCGCAGGTTAGCGGTGCCAACCTCCGAACGATCAGGCACCGCAATGGTGGCACGCCGCATAGCCCAGCAGGCGCCTCGCCTGACAACCGGGCGACGTTGCGCCACGGCAATAGCCTGTCGGGCAGCATCCTGGGCGGCAGGCTGGCGATGCTCCTCGGCCTGCGGCTGGTGTTCCGCTGCGCGCCGCGATCTCGAGCGGTTAGGGTCTGTACATCGGGTTCGGATGGCTGAGCGTCCAGAACAAGGCGTTGGGACACACCACAGAGGCCACTAACCCTCTGGCTGGAACGCCCGCTCCGGCACGGCGATCCAGGTGGCTTGGGCAACGGCGAGCAACTGGCCGGCGGCGGAGAAAACCGCGGAACCGGCCAGGTGCTTGCGCCCCTCGATGCCGAGCGGCCAGGCCATCACCACGCAGTGTTCGCCCGGCCGCACCTCGCCGTCGATGCGCGCGGTGAGCTGGCCGAGCACCAGGGTCGTGCCCGGCTCGAGCGGCAGCAGGGCAAAGGCGCCCGGACAGTCCAGCGCCGCCCAGAGGAATTCCGGCGCGGCCAAGCCGGGATCGACGACCCAGGGCGCGGCAACCAGCGCCTGCCCCGGCAGCGGACCGGGGAATATGCGCATGCCATCGCCTGCATGGCGCTGTGGCCCACAGACGAAGCAGCCCGGAAAGCTGTGCTGGCGAAACCCCAGGTAGTTGCGGGCGGCCTGCTCGGCCTCGGCCAATGTCGGCGCCGGCGGAACCGCCAGCTCGAGTCGGGCCGCCCGCCCCTCGCCGATCACGCTAGCGTCAGCCATTAGCCGGACTGCGCCGTCGGCGCCGCGCTGCAGAGCCAGCTCGGTATCCAACGGCGGAGGCGCCAGCAGCCGAACCGACGCGCAGCCGGCGATGTGACGAGCGATACGGCCACAGACATAGCCGCCATTGCCAGATAGCGGCGGCCCGCAAAATCGCTCGGCGATGCTCAAGGTTTCCAGCAGCATGACACGCTCCGCTGCCCCGTCATGGGGACTGATGAACTGAGAGGTTGTGAAAAACTCTCGCCTACTGCGACCGCCTCCTGGCGTCCGCTGCTGGCGTTGCGCTACGTAAAAAGCAGAGTCATTTAGCTCACTAAACTCCCCTACTTTTCACGCAGCGCGCCTTGCCGCGAACACCTGGAGACGCTCTCGCTACGGCGCTCGATATTTTCACAACCTCTGATGTTACTCGGGTGCCTCCAACGCCTGCACCAGCGCCTTGAGAAAACGCGCGGCCTCGCCGCCGGTGACCGCGCGGTGATCGAAGGTCAGCGACAGCGGCAGGATCGGGTGCACCACCACCTTGCCCGCCACCGCCACCGGCTCGTCGCGGATGCCGCCGGCGCCGATGATCGCCACCTGCGGCGGCATCACCACCGGGTTGGCGTAACGGCCGAACAGGGTGCCGAAGTTGGACAGGGTGAGGGTCGCGCCCATCATTTCCTGGGGGGGGATCGAGCGCGCTTTGACGTCGGCGCGCAGGCGCGCAATGCCTTCCTTCAAGTCCTCGGCCGTGCGGTCGCCGACATTGCGCAGCACCGGCACGAACAAACCGTCCGCGGTATCCACGGCGATGCCCAGATCGAGCTGGCTGTGGCGTTTGAGCGACAGGCCCTTGCCATCGAACCAGCTGTTGAGCAGCGGCTCGACCTGGCAGGCGGCGGCGATGGCACGGGCGATGCGCACCAGCGGGTCGCGCGCCTGCGGCCAGCGATGCAGGTCGGCGTCGCCGACAATGAACACCGGCACCACCTCGGCATGCGAGCGCGCCATGTTGATCGCCATGCTGCGGCGCACGCCGCGCAGCTTGGCGCCGCCGAACTTGTCGCGGGCGGACTGGGTTGCGGCCTCGACATCACCGCGGGTAATCAGGCCATCGTTGCCGGAACCGCTCAGGCCGCTCAGGTCGACGCCCAGCTGGCGGGCCAGTTGGCGCACCGCCGGGGTCGCACGCGGCGCCAGATGCTCGCGGGTCGAAGGCGCGGCGCCGACGAAGAAGCTGTCCGCCTGCGCCTTGCCAGCGCCTTCCAGACGACCGACCACGGTGCCGGCATCGGCCTCGCCCTCGTAGGCCAGCAAGGGCTCGCCGACATGCAGGATGTCGCCCTCGGCGCCGAAGGTCTTGGCCACCACACCGTCGTAGGGCGCAGGGATATCGACGATGGCCTTGGCGGTTTCCACCGAGACCAGCAGTTGGTCGGCCTTGACCTCCTCGCCGGCCTTGACGTGCCATTCGACGATCTCGGCTTCCTGCAGGCCTTCGCCGAGGTCGGGCAGTTTGAAATATTTCATCGTCTCCTCCGTCTTCGTAGGGTGGGTGAAACCCGCGATGATTGCGGCGCGGGTTTCACCCGCCCTACGCGTAATCCAGCACCGCATCGCAGGCCGCGAGGATGTCGGCGACGCCAGGTATATAGAGTTGTTCGAGGCGGTACAGCGGCGGCGGGATATCCGGCGCGGTGACCCGCTGGATCGGCGCCTGCAAGTCCAGCAAGGCGCGCTCGTACAGGCTGGCGGCGATCTCCGCGCCGACCGCGCAGCTCTTCGGCGCCTCGTGCACGATCACGCAGCGCCCGGTCTTGCGCACCGAGGCCTCGAGGGTGTCGAGGTCCAGCGGCTTGATGCAGGCGACGTCGATCACCTCGGCGGACACCCCGCGCTCCTGCAGCTGCGCGGCCGCTTGCAGGGTCTCGTGGACGCTGGCGCCCCAGCTGATCAGGGTCAGGTCGCTGCCCTCGCGCAGGGTGAAGCAGCTGTCCAGCGGCAGGCGTTTGCCATCGTCATGCAGCACCTGCGGATTCATCCGGTACAGCCGGGTCGGCTCGAGGAAGATCACCGGATCGGGATCGTCGATGGCCGCCAGCAGCAGGCCATAGGCGCGCGCCGGCGAGGACGGGATGACCACGCGCAGGCCGGGAATATGGGCGAACATCGCCTCGGTGCTTTCGCTGTGGTGTTCCGGCGCGCGGATACCGGCGCCCATCGGCGTGCGCAACACCATCGGGCAGCTCAAGCGACCGCGGGTGCGATTGCGCAGGCGACTGGCATGCGACACCAACTGATCCAGCGCCGGGTAGATGAAGCCCATGAACTGGATTTCCATCACCGGTTTCAAGCCTTGCGCGGCCATGCCGACCGTCAGCCCGGCGATCATGGTCTCGGCCAGTGGCGTGTCGATCACCCGCTTGAAGCCGAAGGTATCGCGCAGGCCGGCAGTGGCGCGGAACACGCCGCCGTTGACGCCGACATCCTCGCCCAGCACCACCACATCCTGGTCTTCGTACATGGCCCGGTGCAGGGCCAGGTTGATCGCCTCCAGCAGGGTCAGTTTGGCCTCACTCATGGCTGCTCTCCTCACGGCGGGCGGCGCGCTCCAGGAGCATGTCGCGCTGCTCGGCCAGCGCCACCGGCCACTGCGCGTAGACGTAGTCGAACAGCGTCTCGGCGGGCGCATTGCCGACTGCATCGAAGGCGTCGACCGCCTGCTGCACCAGGCCCTGGCACTCGCCGATCAACGCCTGCTCACGGCCTTCGTCCCACACGCCCTGAGCGGCGAGATAACTCTGCAGACGCTTGACCGGCTCTTCCTGCCAGGCCTGCTTGACCTCTTCGGCACTGCGGTAGCGGGTGGCATCGTCGGCGGTGGTGTGGTCGCCGAGGCGGTAGCTGATGCACTCCAGCAACACCGGCCCCTTGCCGTGGCGGGCACGCTCCAGGGCGACCTGCATGCGTTCGTAGACGGCGAGGATGTCGTTGCCGTCGACCTGCTCGCCGGGAAAGCCGGCGCCTATGGCCTTCTGCGCCAGAGTCGGCGCGCCGCACTGGATGCGCCTGGGCACCGAGATCGCCCACTGGTTGTTGTTGACCACGAACACCACCGGCAATTGCCAGGCACCGGCGACGTTGAGCGCTTCGAGAAAGTCGCCCTTGCTGGTCGCGCCATCGCCGCAGGTGGTGACGGCGACCCGGTGCTCGCCGCGGATTTTCATCGCCGTGGCCACGCCGCA
>NZ_JBFIIG010000159.1:0-9788 GCF_041601375.1 Pseudomonas sp.
GCGGTGGTCGGCAGCCAGGCCGAGCGGGTGCT
The DNA here is from genome assembly GCF_041601375.1 of Pseudomonas sp. Classification (GTDB taxonomy): domain Bacteria; phylum Pseudomonadota; class Gammaproteobacteria; order Pseudomonadales; family Pseudomonadaceae; genus Aquipseudomonas. The sequence continues at coordinate 33 of NZ_JBFIIG010000159.1, forward strand.
GGCCTTCGCCCGCGTGCACGCCGGCGAACGGCTGCTGGTGATAGTGCCGCGCCTGGCCAGCGCCCTGCTCGGCGACGCCAAACGGCCCCTGATCCCGGCCGACCAGTGGGGCGACACCCGGGTCAGGCTGCCGGCCGCGCTCGTCGGCCAACCCTGGCTCGGTCTGTTTGCCGACCCGGGCATCGGCCGCGGCCAGAAGCAACTGGCGCTGGCGCAGGTCCTGGCGGATTTGCCCTTCTGCGTGTTGTGTTCCGCCCCACCCACCACCGAGGAGCCAACTGATGAGCGCTGAAACGAAGATTGACGAGCAGCAGATCCGTGAATACGCCTACCAGATCTGGCTGACCGAAGGCTGCCCCCAGGGACAGGCGCAGCGGCACTGGGACATGGCCCGGCAACTGGCCGAAGCCGAGACCCTGGCCGCCAGCGCGCCACCGCCGGCCGCCCGGCCGTCCTCCACGCGCAAGGCCAGAAGCGCGACGACGCCGGCCAAGGCGAGCGTGCCGAAAAAGCCACGGGGCACCGGCAAGGCCGACACCTGAGGCGAGCGCCAGGTCCCGCCGCGCCGCGTGAAGAGCGCGGCGCGGCGACAGAAGTCCTGCTGAAAAGAGAGAAAACGCCTTTTTTGCGCTAGTTTTTCATAACAGGGAGTGGTCGTTCGCCGCAAGAGCGAGGCCCCTCGCCAGGGCCTGTCCCTCGTTCCGACGAGCACCCAGGAGGTCAGATGCACAGCCGGCAGAAGAAAACGCCGCAGGCGCCGCAGGTAAGGATTCCGTCGCGGGTTCGCGAGGGCTTGCCCTTCCCCCTCGGCGCCACCTGGGATGGCCTGGGCGTCAACTTCGCGCTGTTTTCCGCGCATGCCCACATGGTCGAGTTGTGCCTGTTCGACGCCAGCGGTGAGGTCGAACTGGAGCGTATCCAGCTGCCGGAATACACCGACGAGATCTGGCACGGCTATCTACCCGACGCCCACCCCGGGCAGATCTATGGCTACCGCGTGCACGGCCCCTACGCCCCGGACATGGGCCTGAGGTTCAACCCGCACAAACTGCTGATCGACCCCTATGCCAAACAGCTGCTGGGGCAACTGCGCTGGTCGCCAGCCCTGTTCGGCTACATCCTCGGCTCGCAGGATGCCGACCTCAGCTTCGACCAGCGCGACAGCGCCCCCTTCGTACCCAAGTGCAAGGTCATCGACCCCGCCTTCACCTGGGGCCGCGATCGGCGCCTGCAGCTCCCCTGGGACCGCACCATCCTCTACGAGACCCATGTGCGCGGCTACACCATGCGCCATCCGCAGGTGCCCGATGAGCTGCGCGGCAGCTTCGCCGGCCTGAGTGTCGAGGCGGTCGTGCAGCACCTGCGCGAGCTCGGCGTCTCCGCGCTCGAACTGCTGCCGGTGTACGCCTTCGTCAACGACCAGCACCTGCTGGACAAGGAGCTGAGCAACTATTGGGGCTACAACACCCTGGCCTTCTTCGCTCCGCACCCGCGCTACCTCGCCAGCGGCAAGGTCGGCGAATTCAAGGAGATGGTCGCGCACCTGCACCATGCCGGGCTCGAGGTGATCCTCGACGTGGTCTACAACCACACCGCCGAGGGCAACGAACTGGGGCCGACCCTGTCGATGCGCGGCATCGACAACCTCAGCTACTACCGCCTGCAGGCCGACGACCAGCGCTTCTACGTCAACGATTCCGGCACCGGCAATACCCTCGACCTCAGCCACCCCCGGGTCCTGCAGATGGTCACCGACTCGCTGCGCTACTGGGTCGCGGAGATGCACGTGGATGGCTTCCGCTTCGACCTGGCGACCATCCTCGGGCGCGAGCCGGAGGGCTTCGACGAGCGCCACGGCTTTCTCGTCGCCTGCCGCCAGGATCCGCTGCTTAGCCAGGTCAAGCTGATCGCCGAGCCCTGGGACTGCGGCCCCGGCGGCTACCAGCTCGGCGGCTTCCCGCCCGGCTGGGCGGAATGGAACGACCGCTTCCGCGACACCGTGCGCGCCTTCTGGAAAGGCGACGACAACCAGCTCGCCGACTTCGCCAAGCGCCTGACCGCCTCCGGCGATCTGTTCGACCGGCGCGGGCGGCGGCCCCACAGCTCGGTCAACTTTGTCACCGCCCACGACGGTTTCACCCTGCACGACCTGGTGTCCTACAACGACAAGCACAACGAGGCCAACCAGGAGAACAACCAGGACGGCACCGACAACAACCTGTCCTGGAACCATGGCGTCGAGGGCCCGACCGACGACCCGCAGATCCGGGCGCTGCGCCTGCGCCAGATGTACAACTTCATGGCCACCCTGCTGTTCTCCCAGGGCACGCCGATGCTGCTGGCCGGCGACGAATTCGCCCGCACCCAGCATGGCAACAATAATGCCTATTGCCAGGACAGCGAGATCGGCTGGGTCGACTGGGCGCTGGACGAGGATGGCGCCGCCCTGCTGCGGTTCGTGCGCCAGGCGATCAAGCTGCGCCTGGCCTACCCGATCCTGCGCCGCGGCCGCTACCTGATCGGCGCCTACAATGAAGAACTGGGGGTCAAGGACGTGGCCTGGCTGGCACCCAACGGCGAGGAAATGACCATCGAGCAGTGGCACGATGGCCAGGGCCGCTGCCTGGGCATGCTCCTCGACGGTCGCGCGCAACCCACCGGCATCCGCCGCAGCGGTTCGGACAGCACCCTGCTGCTTATCGTCAATGCGCACTTCCAGCCGATCGACTTCCGTCTGCCGGAGGTGCCCCAGGGTAACGGCTGGCGCCGCCTGCTCGATACGGCACGGGTCGACGCCGACCGGGAAGTCTTCGCCTTGGACCGGGAATACGAACTCGCTGAGCGGACGCTGTTGCTGTTCGAACTGAACCGCCCCACGGACTGAAATGCAGGAGCAGGCATGTGAACACCAATAACGCTGGGCAAGGCAGCGGCGGGCACCAGCTGGAGCACGCCGGGCCGGTGCACAGCCTGCGAATCCTGACGGTGAACACGCACAAGGGCTTCACGGTGTTCAACCGCCGCTTCATCCTTCACGAACTGCGCGATGCGGTGCGCAACGTCTCGGCGGAAGTGGTGTTCCTGCAAGAGGTGCTGGGGACCCATGAACGCCACTCGCGGCGCTTTCTCAACTGGCCGCCGACGCCGCAATACGAATTTCTCGCCGACAGCATGTGGAGCGACTTCGCCTACGGGCGCAATGCGGTCTACCCGGATGGCGATCACGGCAACGCCCTGCTGTCGAAGTACCCGATCCTGCGCGAGCGCAACATCGACATCTCGATCACCGGACCGGAGTGCCGTGGCCTGCTCCACTGCGTCCTGCAGTTGCCCGCGCAACGCGAGCTGCACGCCATTTGCGTGCACCTGGGTCTGCGCGAACAGCACCGCCAGCAGCAGCTGCAGCTGCTCTGCGAGTTGCTCGACAGCTTGCCGGCCAAGGCGCCAGTGGTGGTGGCCGGAGACTTCAACGACTGGCGGCTGCGCGCCACCCGCCTGCTGGAGGGCGAGGTCGGGCTGCACGAAGTATTCGCCCGGGCCCATGGCAAGGTCGCCCGCAGTTATCCGGCGCGCTGGCCGCTGCTGCGCCTGGACCGCATCTATGTGCGCAACGCCAGCAGCCATGAACCGCGGATACTCTCGACCCGGCCCTGGTCGCACCTGTCCGACCACCTGCCGCTGGCCGTGGAGATCCGCCTATGAGGTTTCCCTGGCGCGCAGGCAACCGCCTGAGCCTGCTGATCAATGGCGAGGCGTTTTTCCCGCGGGTGTTCGAGGCCATACGCGCGGCCGAACGGGAGGTGCTGATCGAAACCTTCATCCTCTTCGAGGACAAGGTCGGCAGCCAGCTGCAGGCCGAACTGATTGCCGCCGCCGAACGCGGGGTCCGGGTCGAATTGACGGTGGATGGCTACGGCTCGGCCGACCTCAGCAACGCGTTCATCACGGCCTTGAGCGAGGTCGGCGTGCGCGTGCATATGTTCGACCCACAGCCCCGTCTGCTCGGCATGCGCACCAACCTGTTCCGCCGCATGCACCGCAAACTGGTGGTCATCGATGACCGCCTGGCGTTTGTCGGCGGAATCAATTTTTCCGCCGACCACCTGGCCGATTACGGCCCCGAGGCCAAGCAGGATTACGCCGTCGAAGTCGAAGGTCCGGTGGTGCACGATATCCGCCAGTTCGTCCTGACCATGCTGGCGCCGCCCGCCAAACGTCGGCGCGGCTGGGGGCGGCGATCCAGAACGACGCCGGGTAGCCAGCCTGCCGACCAGGCGGGAGCAGACTCGGGCCAGGCGCAGCTGGTGATCCGCGACAACCGCCAACACAGTATCGATATCGAGCAGCAATACTTGCAGGCCATCCGCGGCGCGCGCCAGCGCCTGCTGATCGCCAACGCTTACTTCTTTCCCGGCTACCGGCTGCTGCGCGAGATTCGCAACGCGGCGCAGCGCGGGGTCAGGGTCGAGCTGATCCTGCAGGGCCAGCCCGACATGCCGATCGCCCGCTTCAGTGCCCGGATCCTCTACGACTACCTGCTGCGCGGCGGCGTACGCATCCTCGAGTACGACAGCCGGCCGCTGCACGGCAAGGTGGCCCTGGTCGATGACGAGTGGGCCACAGTCGGCTCCAGCAATCTGGATCCGCTGAGCCTCTCGCTGAACCTGGAGGCCAACCTGATCATCCGCGACCGCACCTTCAATCGGCAGTTGTTCGAGCACCTGGAGGCATTGACTAGCGAGCATTGCCAGGCGATCAGTCAGGCGCAGTTGGCACGCTGGGCCTTCTGGCGGATGCCGCTGGTGTTCCTCGGTTTTCACTTGCTGCGCCACTTTCCGGCCTGGATCGGCTGGCTCCCCGCGCACACGCCGAAACTCGCCCTGCTGCAGCCCCATGAGCGGGCCAAGGCGGCCCGCAGCGCCGCCCTGCGGCGCGAGCGACCATGAGCAAGCAACGCCGCATGACGCCCGCCTCGAGCGCCAGGCCCGACTGGCCGGCGCGGGGCAAACTGCTGCTGGGCCTGGCGTTCTTCATCCTGGTGCTGGGTCTGCTGGTCGCCCTCAGCCGCCGCCTGGACTGGCAGGAACTGCTCGCGGCGCTGCGCGGCTATCGCATCGGCACCTTGCTCCTGGCCGCGGCCACCGCCTTCGCCAGCTACGCGCTGTACAGCTGCTTCGACCTTATCGGCCGCGCCTACACTCGCCACCACCTGCCGCTCCGGCAGGTCCTGCCGATCACCCTCGTCTGTTACGCGTTCAGCCTCAACCTCGGCGCCTGGATCGGCAGTATCGGCCTGCGCTTTCGCCTCTACTCGCAGCTTGGCCTGCGTCCGTCGGAGATCACCAAGGTGCTCACCCTCAGCCTGATGACCAACTGGCTGGGCTACAGCGGCCTGCTCGGGGTGGTCCTGGCCTTCGGCCTGATCGTGCCGCCGGAGGGCTGGGAACTCGGCATCCCCGGCTTGCGCCTGCTCGGTGGCGGGCTGCTGGTCCTTCTGCTGGGCTATCTGCTGCTCTGTGCCTTCTCGCGCCGGCGCTTCTGGACGATCCGCGGCCACGAAATCTATCTGCCCTCGCTACGCATGGGCCTGCTGCAGGTCGCCCTCGGCGCCAGCAACTGGGCGCTGATGGCCCTGCTGCTGGACATCCTGCTGCCGGCCCAGCTCGGTTACCCGACCGTGCTTGGCGCCCTGCTGGTCAGCGCCTTCGCCGGGGTCATCACTCATATCCCGGCCGGTCTCGGCGTACTGGAGGTGGTGTTTATCGCCCTGCTGCAGCAGCAGGTCTCGATCGGCGTGCTGCTGGCGGGGCTGATCGTCTACCGGGTGATCTATTACCTGCTGCCGTTGGTGCTGGCCGGGCTCGGCTATGCGCTGCTCGAGATGCGGGCCAAGCGCATGCGACGCAGCAACCAGCGCAAGCAGGCTGCGCCCGACAAGCCTTGAGCAAGGCTGTCGCGACAAGGTTGAAATATCGGCTAAACGCGGTCTCACCCATGTACCGCGATCCCTGGGTGGGTTAGGCGCACGCGCCGATAGCGATGAACCCGCAAGATCCGTTGCGCCGTAACCCACCATAGGCGCGACGCAGGCCTATCGCCTGGTGGGTTACGCGGCGCACCACGAGAGCGCTGCCTGATCGCTCGGAGCTTGGCGCCGCTAACCCACCCTACAATGATCCGACATTTCATGATTGACACGACACTAGTGTCATGACGAGGTTGAAATATCGGCTAAACGCGGTCTTACCCATCTACCGCGATCCCTGTAGGGTGGGTTAGGCGCACGCTGCCCATAGCGATGAACTAGCAAGATCCGTTGCGCCGTAACCCACCATAGCCGCGACGCAGGCCTATCGCCTGGTGGGTTACGCAGCGCACCACGAGAGATCGCCCGTCGTCCAGACGCCGCGCTGTCGCGCAGCAAACGGGGGGCAATCGTGTCTGTCGGCTTGTGGGTACCTGTAGGAGCGGCCGGGCGGCGTTCCGCTTCAGGCGCGAAACTGTGCTGTGCCGCGAAGAATTCGCGGCTAAAGCCGCTCCTACAATAATCAATAAAATCAATTAGATACTGGTTGTTTGATAAGAGCGCTTCCTGATCGTTCGCAGCTTGGCGCCGCTCCCCCCTACAATGATCCGACATTTCATGATTGACACGACACTAGTGTCACGACGAGGTTGAAATATCGGCTAAACGCGGTCTTACCCATGTACCGCGATCCCTGTAGGGTGGGTTAGGCGCACGCGCCGATAGCGATGAACCCGCAAGACCCGTTGCGCCGTAACCCACCATAGGCGCGACGCAGGGATATCGCCTGGTGGGTTACGCAGCGCACCACGAGAGATCGCCCGTCGTCCAGACGCCGCCCGGCCGCTCCTACAATAATCAATAAAATTAATTAGATACTGGCTGTTTGATAAGAGCGCTTCCTGATCGTTCGCAGCTTGGCGCCGCTAACCTGCGCGGTCCGACCTAGGCGGCCCCACCCACCCTACCGTGATCCGGTATTTCAGGGTTGACACTCCCCCTAGGCAGCAGGCGCTGGCGCGGCGACTGGGCGCAGGATCAGCACCGCCAGGGGCGGCAGGACCAGTTGCAGCGAGGCGGCATGGCCATGGCTGGGCAACGGCTCGGCCAGCTGCATGCCGCCGTTGCCGACGTTCGCCCCGCAATAGCATTCGGCGTCGCTGTTGAACAGCTCCTGCCAGTGCCCGCCGAACGGCACGCCGACCCGATAGGCGTGGCGTACCAGCGGGGTCAGGTTGGCGATGACCAGCAGCGGGTAGCCCTCGCGACTCCAGCGCAGCCAGGCGAAGACGCTGTTCTCGGCATCGTCGCCGATCAGCCACTGGAAGCCGGTCGGCCAGCAGTCCTGCTGGTGCAGCGCCGGCTCGTCCCGATACAGCCGGTTGAGGTCGCCGACCAGTTGCTGCACGCCGCGGTGCTCGTTGTAGTTGAGCAGGTACCAATCCAGCTCGCGGTCGTGACTCCACTCGCGCCACTGGGCGAATTCACAGCCCATGAACAGCAGCTTCTTGCCCGGATGGGTCCACATGAAACTCAGGTAGGCGCGCAGGTTGGCGAACTGCTGCCAGCGGTCGCCGGGCATCTTGTCGATCAGCGCGCGCTTGCCATGCACCACCTCGTCATGGGAGATCGGCAGCACGAAACGCTCGGAAAAGGCATAGAGCAGGCCGAAGGTCAGCTCGCCATGATGGTGGCGGCGGTGGATGGGATCATGCTGAATGTAGTGCAGGCTGTCGTGCATCCAGCCCATGTTCCACTTGAAGGAAAAGCCCAGCCCGTCCTCGGCGATGGCATGGGTGACCCCGGGCCAGGCGGTGGACTCCTCGGCGATCACCAGGGCGCCGGGTACCTCGCTGGCCACCACGTCGTTGAGGTGGCGGAGGAAGTCGACGGCCTCAAGGTTCTCCCGTCCGCCGTAGCGGTTGGGAATCCATTCGCCTGCGTTGCGCGAATAGTCGCGGTAGAGCATCGAGGCCACCGCATCGACGCGCAGGCCGTCGACATGGAATTCCTTCAACCAGTGCAGGGCCGAGGCCAGCATGAAGCCGTGCACCTCGGTGCGGCCGAGGTTGTAGATCAGGGTATCCCAGTCTCGATGGAGGCCTTCGTGGGGGTGGGCGTACTCGTACAGCGCGGTGCCGTCGAACTCCACCAGGCCATGGGCGTCATTGGGGAAATGCGCCGGCACCCAGTCGAGAATCACGCCGATCCCGGCCTGGTGGCAGGCATCGACGAAGGCGGCGAAATCCTCGCGCGAGCCATAGCGGCTGCTCGGCGCGAACTGGGACAGCGGCTGGTAGCCCCAGGACCCGCCGAAGGGGTGTTCCATGATCGGCATCAGCTCGACATGGCTGAAGCCCAGGGTCTGCAGGTAGGGGATCAGCCGTTCGGCGAGTTCATGCCAGTCGTACGGGCGGCCCTCCTCGCCCCCTTCGCGCCGCCAGGAGCCGGCATGCATCTCATAGATGGCGATCGGTGCATCGGCCGCCTGGGCGCTGGCGCGGCGGGCCAACCAGTCGCCATCGCGCCAGCTGTAGTCCAGCGCGGCGGCCACCCGCGAGGCGGTGCCCGGCGGGGTCTCGGTAGCCAGGGCCACGGGGTCGGCCTTGAGCGGCAGCAGGCCGTGGGCGCCGAGGATCTCGTACTTGTACAGCTCGCCCGCCTGCAGCCGCGGGATGAACAGCTCCCAGACCCCGGCCGGGTGGCGCAAGCGCATCGGATGGCGGCGGCCGTCCCAGCCGTTGAACGCGCCGACCACCGAGACCCGGCGGGCGTTCGGCGCCCACACGGCGAAGCGCACCCCGGCCACGCCCTCGACCACCATCGGTTGGGCGCCCAGGCAATGGCCGAGGTCACGGTGATTGCCTTCGGCGAACAGGTAGAGGTCCATCTCGCCGAGCAGCGGACCGAAGCTGTAGGGGTCCTCGCTGAGCTGCTCGGCGTCCGCCCAGCGGATGCGCAGCAGATAGGCCTGGGGCTGGGCCAGGCGGCCGACGAACAGGCCGGGCACCCGGCTCTGCTGGAGCGCGACGAGGAGCGTTTCGCCGTCCCTGGCGAGCACCTCGACCGCCTGCGCATCGGGCAGGTAGACGCGTATCAGCGGGCCCTGGGCATCGCTGTGCATACCCAGGATGGCAAAGGGATCCGGGTGTTCGGCGCGCAGCAGCGCCTCGCAGTCGTGTTCGGCCGGCAACATGGCCGCCAGCGCCTGAGCGCCGGTCTGTTGCTTGCTCATGGCTCACCTCCAGCATTCTCGGCGTGCAACAGATCGAGCAAACCCTGCAGCGGCACCACCAGCCAGTCGGGCCTGAATTCGGCCTCATAGGCGATTTCATAGGCGATCTTTTCCAGGCTGAACAGGCGCAGGGCGGCTTCTGCGCCGTGCTCCTCGTGCCAGGCATGAGGCACCTGCGCCGCCGCCAGCCGATAGCCGGCGAGGAAGGCCGCCTGCGAACGCTGCCGGTAGTCGGCGGTGATCGCCAGGCGCGCCTGGTCGGCCTCGCTCGAGGTGTCGGCAGTCTGCGCATTGCGCCTGGCCATGGCCGCGGCGTAGTCGATCGAGCGCAGCACCCCGCAAACGTCCTTGTACGGGCTGTGCTTGGCCCGGCGCTCGGCCAGCGAGCGGATCGGCTCGCCTTCGAAGTCGATCAGGTAGGCGTCGCCATGCACCACCAGCACCTGACCGAGGTGCAGGTCGCCATGCACACGAATGCGCAGGCCGCCGACTGCAC
>NZ_JBFIIG010000160.1:0-9760 GCF_041601375.1 Pseudomonas sp.
CCTGATCCCATCCCGAACTCAGTAGTGAAACGATGCATCGCCGATGGTAGTGTGGGGTTTCCCCATGTGAGAGTAGGTCATCGTCAAGCTTATATTCCAAACCCCCCATCTGCGTAAGCAGCTGGGGGGTTTGTCTTTGCGCGTCGAAAAGACCAGGTGCAGGCAACCCAACCAGCGCTGAAGGAACAGTCCTGTGTTCTGCTCGTCTAGAATAGTGATCCAACTCACGTGAGGGATTGTGCATGGCCGACTCGGCAGATACCGGTGACTTGTCGATAGCTTCATTGGGTGAGTTGGCTGCCTGCCCCGAATGCGATCTATTGATGCGCAGGCCATCACTGGCCGATGGTGAACGAGCCGTGTGCCCGCGTTGCGGCTATGAGCTTTACTGCCACCGCCATCGTGTTGTGCGGCGTAGCCTGGCCTTGGTGCTTGCCGCCTTGCTGCTTTATGTTCCTGCCAATTTTCTGCCGATCATGCGGCTCAATCTGCTCGGTCGAACGAGCGAAGACACGATCTGGAGTGGTGTTGTCGGGTTGTATGACAGCGGCATGCAGGGCGTGGCCCTGGTGGTGTTCCTCTGTAGCATGGCGGTGCCCTTGCTCAAGCTGCTTTGCCAGTTGCTAGTGTTGTTGAGTATCACCTGGAACATGGGGCGCAGTTATGGCCTGCTGGTCTACCGGATCTATCACCATCTGCGTGAGTGGGGAATGCTGGAGGTCTATTTGATGGGCATCTTGGTGGCGATCGTCAAGTTGGCCGATATGGCTGACTTGAGCCTCGGCATCGGCTTGCTGTGTTTTGTCGCCCTGCTCTTGGTACAGGTATGGCTGGAGGTGACGATGTCGGCGCATCAGATTTGGCGGGCCTTATCCGGGGAAGATGCGCATGCGGGCGATTGATGCGGGTCTGTTGGTGTGCCACGAGTGCCATAAGCTGAATAAGCAGGAGCCCGCCAACCACAGGCAGTTCTGCTCGCGTTGCGGAGGTGTTATACATGCGCGCCGCCCGGACAGTCTGGTGCGCACCTGGGCATTATTGCTGACGGCCGCCATTCTCTATATTCCGGCCAACCTACTGCCGATCATGACGGTCAACTCGCTGGGCAGGGGGCAATCCGACACCATCATGTCGGGCATCGTCGAACTGGCGAATCTCGGCATGCTGCCAATTGCGGCGGTGGTGTTCATCGCCAGTATCCTGGTGCCGATCTTCAAAATGGTCGGGATCTCCCTGCTGCTGTATTCGGTGCAGCGCCATCAGCCCATGTCGGTACGCCAGCGGATTGTCATGTACCGCTTTATCGAGTGGATCGGCCGTTGGTCGATGTTGGATATTTTCGTCATTGCGATTCTTGTGGCCGTGGTCAGGTTCGGCAGCCTGGCGAGTATCGAGCCCGGGCTTGGAGCGATGGCCTTCGCCAGTGTGGTGATTCTGACGATGCTCGCGGCTTTAACTTTCGATCCCCGCTTGATCTGGGATAACACGGAGTCGGACGATAACCATGACTGATCTACCAACGGCAAGAACGCGTCCTGCTTCCAACTGGTCGGCCATCTGGGTTCTGCCGCTGATTGCCTTGTTGATCGGTGCCTGGCTGGGGTGGCGTACCTACAGCCAGGCCGGGATCGAAATTCAGCTGTCTTTCCCCAGTGGTGAAGGCGTTCAGGCCGGCAAGACGGAGGTCATCTACAACGGCATGGCGATCGGCAAGGTCAAGGCGATGAGCCTGGACGACAGCGGCGAAGCCCTCAGCGTTGTCGCCACAGTGGAAATGAACAAGGAGATCGAGCCTCACCTGCGCAGCAACACCCGCTTCTGGCTGGTCAAACCGAGCGTGAGCCTGGCCGGGGTCAAGGGCTTGGAGACCCTGGTTTCGGGCAACTACATCGCCTTTAGCCCGGGCGATGGCGAACCGACCCTGGAATTCCAGGCGCTGCCCCAGCCGCCACCCTTGCCGGATGATCGACCCGGATTGCATTTGACCCTGAAAGCCGAGCGACTCGGCTCGCTCAATCGTGAGAGTCCGGTATTCTTCAAGCAGATCCAGGTAGGGCAAGTGAAAAGCTATGCCCTGGCCGAAGACCAGAGCACGGTCGAGGTGAAGCTCTATATCGAGCCGCTCTATGCCGACCTGGTGCGCAAACATACGCGCTTCTGGAACGCCAGCGGCATCAGTATCGATGCCGATCTGTCTGGCTTCAAGCTGCGCAGTGAGTCGCTGGCCAGCATAGTGGCAGGCGGTATCGCCTTCATGACCCCCGAACATCGCAAAGACAGCCCAGCGGCGGACCCGGGCACGGCGTTTCGGCTTTACGAGGATTTCGATGCCGCAGCGGCCGGCATCCGGGTGCAGGTCAAGATGACCGACTTCGAAGGCTTGCAGGCAGGGCGAACGCCAGTGATGTACAACGGCATCCAGGTCGGTACCTTGAAGGTGCTGCAGATCAATGACGATCTCGCCGCCGCCACGGCCGAGTTGGCCCTCGATCCACGCACCGAAGACTTTCTGGTCGAAGGTGCCGAGTTCTGGGTGGTCAAACCGTCGATCTCGTTGGCCGGCATCACAGGTTTGGCGGCCCTGGTCAAAGGTAACTACATCGCGGTGCGCCCCGGCGACAAAGGAGCTGAGGCCAAGCGCGAGTTCGTGGCGCGGCCCAAGGCGCCTCCGCTGAACCTGGATGCGCCCGGCCTGCACCTGGTGTTGTTCAGCCCCAGCCGCGGCTCGCTGGAGGTCGGCAGTCCGATCCTCTATAAGCAGCTCAAGGTCGGCTCGGTGCAAAGCATCCAGCTGTCGCGCAACCAACAGCGGGTCGTGCTCGGTGTGCATGTCGAGCCGGAATACGCACGGTTGGTGAACGGCACCACGCGCTTCTGGAATGCCAGCGGTATCACCCTGAAGGGCGGTTTGTCCGGTGTCGAGATAAAGAGCGAATCGCTGCAAACCCTATTGTCCGGCGGCATCGCGTTCGAGACCGAGGATCTGCAGGCGCCCGTGCTGGTCAGGCGAGTGCCGCGCTTCAATCTCTTCGAGAGCCGCGAGGCCGCGCTACACAACGGCCTGGCGATCAGCATCCGACTGGACCGCGCGGATGGCCTGAGTCCGGGCACGGCGATCCGCTACCGAGGCCTGGATGTCGGCTCGGTCGACAGTATCGAACTCGGCGACGATCTGCAGTCGGTGGTTTTGCATGCCCGGGTGACCCAGGCGGCTCGACAGATCGCCAGAGTCGGTACGCAGTTCTGGGTGGTCAAGCCGGAGCTCAGCCTGACCCGTGTGGACAACCTGGATACCCTGATCAGTGGCCAGTACCTGGAGGTACTGCCGGCGCACGCGGCAGCGGCGACCCGGCAGACCGATTTCGTTGCCCTGGCCGAGCCGCCAAACCAGGGGGTGGATGATCTCGGCCTGCGTCTGGTGCTCAGTGCGGCGCGGCGCAGCTCGCTGAAAGCCGGGGTGCCGGTGACTTATCGCGAGGTGCCGGTGGGCAAGGTGACCGGCTACGAGCTCGGACCGACCGCGGACCGGGTGCTGATCCATATCCTCATCGAACCGCGCTATGCCGGCCTGGTGCGCACCGGCAGCCGCTTCTGGAGTACCTCCGGCATCGGCGTCGAGGCAGGCTTGTTCAAGGGGGTGAAGGTGCGTAGCGAATCCCTGGAAACCATTATCGAGGGCGGCGTGGCGTTCGCCACGCCGGAGGAGCCCACGAGCAACCAGGCCAGGCCGGGGCAGACCTTTGCCCTGTTCGACGAGCCGCAGGACGAATGGCTGCACTGGGCGCCGAAGATTGCCCTGCCGAAATAGGCAAGACACATATAACCAGGGGTACATAGGCCGCCCTGGTTATATGTAGCGGCTGCTTCAGGCCGGTTCGACAGCTTCGGCGGGCTGGGTCTGCGCTTTGCTGGTTTCCCGGCGCTGGATGTACTTCCAATCCGCTTCGTCGATATAGATACCGTTCGGCCCGCTGCCGCCTTCCAGGTCGATGGCCACATGGGCCGAGACCTGGGGTTTGACCGAGGCGAGTATCGGCACGAAGCCCAGCTGCAGGCTGGTTTCGATCAAGGCCTGCTGGTTTTTCTCGTCGATATCCGCCGCCTCGTCGAGGTAGTAGGGCAGGCGAATACGCCCAGCCTGTTCGCGATCCATCAGGTGCAGCAGCAGGTACATGTTGGTCAGCGCCTTGATGGTCATGGTGGTGCCGTTGGAGGCCGCGCCGTCGATGTCGGTGTGGATCACAGGCGCGCCATGCACCTTGGTGATCTCGAAGGCCAGTTCGAACAGGTCCTTCAGGCCCAGCTGGTTATGGTTGGCGGCGACCAGGCGCGCCAGGTATTCCTTGGCCGCCTCGTTCTTGCTGTCCTGATCGCTGCTCTGCTGCAGGTCGAATACCGAGAGGGTTTCGCCTTGTTCGTATTGGCCGGCGCTGTGGATGATCTGATCGATATGCTTGAGCGCGTCCTTGTTCGGCGCCAGCACGATGCGGAAGCTTTCCAGGTTGGAGACCTGGCGCTTGTTGATCTCGCGGTTGAACAGCGCCAGCTGGTGTTCCAGGTTGTCGTAGTCGCTGCGGATATTGCGCAGGGTGCGGGCGATATCGGTGACCGCGGCGCGGCGCGCCTTGACCAGGGTCAGCGCTTCGTCCTGGCGGTGCGCATAGGCGTTGACCAGCAGGTGCAGGCGGCGCTCGACGTCGTCCTCGCTGTCGAACTTGGCCACGCCCTTGAGGCGCACCTGGGCGTAGAGCGCCTCGATCTGCCCGTCGACCCGCTGCAAGCCCTGCCAGGCGTCCTGGTAATCGTTGAGCAGCGGCAGCAGGTTGTCCAATGAGTCGTCCACTGGATCGGTAAAGGGCGTGCCGAACGGCAAGTTGGCCGGCAGCAATTGGCGCCGGCGCAGTACGTCTTCCAGGGTGCGTTGCTTGGCTTCCAGGTCGGCGAGCTGGCGGCCGACCAATTGCAGCTTGGCGGACAGCTGCTGCACGCGCTCGGTAAAGGCGTCCGAGGCGCGCTTGAGTTCGTCCTGGGCGGCCTCCAGTTGCGCCAGCTGCTCCAGCTTGCTCTCTTCTTCCGCCGCCAGGGTCTGGCTGCGGCGAAAATCTTCCAGGGCTTTCTGCGCGTCCAGCACGGCCTGGTACAGCTGCTCGGCCTGAGCCTTGCTGGCGGAGCGGTCGACGGCCACCGCTTGCTGGGTTTTCAGCTGTTTGTATTCGCGCTCGAGACGGTCTTTCTGGTCGCGCAGGGCGGCGCGGTCGGCCAGGGCCTGGAGTGCCGGCGGTTCGATATGCGAGAGGTCGATGGACAGGCCGGGCACTTCGAAGTGCTCGCCCTTGAAACCGTCGAGAATCGCTTCCAGGGACTTCACCCAGGCGTCGCCATCGGCCAGTTGGATGCCTTTCTCGCCGAGCGGCAGGCTGAACAGTTGGCCGTTGAACAGGCGCATCAGACGGTCGACATCGGCCTGGCTGAACTCCTCGCGCAGACGCGAGTAGCTGTTGTTGTCGGCGTGCGCGAGCTGCTGCTTGACCGACTTCAGGCGTTTATCCAGGTCGCGCAGGCGTTCGTCGAGGTCCGCGCTGGAGAACTGCCGGGATTGCGCCAGGGCACCGGCCAGTTCGTCGTGGGCATCCTTGGCGGCGAGTAGCTGCGCCTCCAGCACCTGCACGTCGCTGACCAGGGCGAAACGGTTTTTCAGCACCGACAGCTCGCCGAGCCAGCGCTGAATTTCGCTGATCTCGCGCTCCATGCGCATCAGCTCGGCGGTACCGCCACGTTGTTCCTGCTGCAAGCCGTCCTGCTCGCCTTGGTAATGTTCGGCCTGGATCACCAGTTCCTCGCGGCGGGCGCCGGCATAGTCCTGCCAGGTGCCGAGCAGGGAGTCGAGCAATGGCGAGAGGCGATGCAGCTTGCCGCGCAATTGCTCGCGCTGGGCCACGCCGGCGGCCAGGGCTTCGATCAGTGGGCCGGCGGTTACCAGGGCCTGGTAGTCCTGCTCCATACGGCGCACATCGCGGAACGCCTCTTCGGTGGCGGCGATGTAGTCGACGCTACCGGAGCGCAGGCTGTGCTCGAAGGCATCGAGGAACAACTGCTTGAGCTTGGCCGCGGTGATCTCGCGCATATGCAGCAGGTTGATGAACAGCGCGCGGAAGGTCTTCAGGCTCTGCTCGCTGGTCGAGCGAAGGGGGATCAGGGTCAGATCGAGCGGGATGGAGGTATGGCCGCCGACCAGCAGGCGGCGCAGTTCCTCCGGCTTCAGTTCATAGGCCTTGATGCCTTCGCGTTCCAGGGCGTTGAACAACTCGCGCTGGCGCAGGCAGGTTCCGTTCTTCTGGTAGTGGGCCAGGTCCAGCTCGCCCTGGTAGGCGAAGAACTGGTGACCGAAACCGCCGCCCGGCCCGCGCCCAGCCACGCCGATCACATGGGGGCCGTGGGGCAGGGCGACTTCGACCAAGATATAGCTGGTGTCGCTGGCGAAGTAGAACTTGCGCGATTGCTCCAGGCTGTATTTACCGAAGCTCATGTCCGACATGCGCGCCAGAATCGGGAACTGCAGGGCGTTGATCGAGGCGGATTTACCCAGGTTGTTGGCGCCGTACACCGACAGCGGGTTTTCCAGGGGGAACAGGCCGAGGCTGTAGCCGGCGGTGTTCAGCAGGGCGAAGCGGCGGATGCCGTAGCGTTCCTGGCTCATGCGTCTATCTCCTGTACGGCACGTTCTTCGGCCATGGCGCGGGCCAGGGCGTCTTCTTCGGATAGCTCCGGTGTATCCTCGGCGAGGCTGATGATGTCGTCCTCGGCTTCATCGCCCCGCAGTACCGGCGTGGGCAGCGGCAGGGCGCTGTGCAGGGTAGCGGCCAGGTCGCGATCCTGCTGTACGCTGAGGCAGACATCGAGGAAGCGGTGCATGGGCGCGAGGAAGCGGTAGATGCCGTTTTCTTCGCTGGCGAAGCCCAGTTGGGTCAGGCGGCGCATGACCTTTTCTTCCAACTCTTCGATGGTGGTGACTTCGGCCTGGAGAAACAGGTCGCGGTACTTGTCGAGCAAAGCCGGCAATTCGTCGCGGCCGAGGCTGCCGCCGTCGAGCACGGCCAGTGGGTCGCGGCCCTGATCGGCCAGGTGTTCGACCAGGATGAAAGTGAACAGCGCCAGGCGCTGGGCGGTCTTGTTGACCTGGGCGCCCATCTGCTCGGGAACGAAATAGTAGAAGCCGCGGCTGTCGCAGATCAGCTCGTAACCGAGCGCCTTGAACAGGGCGCGGTACTGATCCTGCAGATTGGACAGCTGGGCATACAGCTCCGGGTCGCGGCGGCTGACATGGTAGCCCTTGAACAGCTCGCGGAAGATCGGCGCCAGCTGGGTGAGTTCTTTCAGGTCGATATTCATGGCGATCCATTGAGCGCGTTATGCGTAGGGTGCGCCGTGCGCACCGCGGGTTCGTGGAGGGTGCGCGCGGCCTAGGCGGCCCCGCACACCCTACGGGCCAGCTGGTGATCTGAGCAAGGCAAAGGAGCTCAGGCTGAGCTGATGCTCGGCGGTCAAATAGTCGCGGCGCTCCAGGCGCTCGCGCTGGAAGCGCGCATCGCGGGACAGGCGCGAGAACCAATAGAGCAGTTCGTCGGTGGCGCCTTCGGGTTCCTGCTGCAGCAGCCAGACCATCAGATCCGGCAGCGGCAGCGCCTGCTCGCAGCGTTCGAGCATTTCCCGCGCGGTGCGTGGCGCACGCGGTGCTTCGCCCTTGCGGGTGCTATGGGCCTTGGGGAACTGCGCCGGTTTGGGCTCGAAGCGGGCCAGGGCGTAGACATAGGCCTCGACCTGGGACGCGCTGCCGAGAAAGGTGCTCTGCGGACGGCTGAATAGCGGCAACGAAGCCTGGGGCACCGCATCCAGGCCCTTACGGCGGATCGCCGCCAGGGCCAGGGCCGCGCCGCGAGTCACCGCGTTGTGCCGGCGGGCTTCTTCGCGCAGCGGCAGCAGCAGTTCGCGGGCCTTGCGCAGGGTCAGCTGGGCGGTGGTCTGCATCTCCAGGATGCGCGCGTGGGTGCGCAGCAGCAGATCGTCGTCGACCAGTTGGCCGAGGCGCTGCTGCTCGCCGAGCAGGCGCAGCAGCACGTGTTCGACGCGGTAGACGCCCTGCTCGAAGGCGCCGTCGGCGGCGACCAGCTGAATCATCGGCTCGACGTACTCGTCCCAGGTCGCCAGCACTTCGGCGTAACGCTGACGCAACGGAATCTGCCGATCCGAGGTCTTGGCCCGTTCGGCCACCGCGACCAGTGCCTGTTCATCATTAGCCAGCTTCTTCAGCACATCGCGCACGCGCATATCGAGCAAACGCAGCTGGCGGGCCAGATCGGCGGCGTCGCGCACCTCGAAGGCGTCCTTGATATAGCCGGCCAGGCGTTCCAGGTGGCGCAAATAGGCCTCGATCTCCAGGCACAGGCCCAGGCGGTGTTCGCGGCGCAGGTAGGCGAGGAAGTCGTGGATCTGCGCATTCAGCTCGAAGCGGTTGGGGCTCTTGGCCACCGGCACCAGGATATCCAGGCGGATCCATTGGTCGAGCAGGGCGGTAATGTCCACCGGGGTGCTGTCCGGCAATTGCGCCGTCAGCTGTTTGCGCAGCTCGATCAGGCTCAGGGTGCCGGCGTCGAAGCGCTCGCAGAGCGGCTCTAGTAACGTCCAGTGTTCGGCGAGGGCGCGCAGTACGCGCTTGGGGTCGATCATCGCAGGGCCGGTCGCTCAATCTCAGAAAAGCGCCGATTGTACTGCATCGCTCGCCGATCGCTTACGCGCGAACCGATCGGAGGCGTCGATCCGCCGGAAGTGACCCAATGCGGCAGTTTAGGACTGCCAGCGGTCGCCCGGCAGCCTGGAGTGCGCCCTAGTAGCGCCATTCGCGTGGCGGAATGGCGCTGGCATGATTTCTGCGATAGAGCACTAACTGCCTTATGCATGGATCGGGTCGAGGTTATGCCTTCCACGTGCGCTGCCCATATCGATGACCACTGGCGCGAACTGCAACAGCAGCGCGAACTGGCCTGGGATCTCGACGCCATTTCCGACCGCAGCGAAGCCCTGGCCTTCCTGCGCCGCTTCGAAAACTGTCTGTGCATCTATTCGGCCTATGCACAGAAGCTCTACAGCAGTTACAGCTTCGTCATCCCGCAAACCGATCATGGCGATATCACCATCCTGCCGGACGAGCAGGCGTGGCAGGCCACCTACAACGAGATCCCGCCCCAGGCGGTGGAGCCTGCCGGGGTGCACATCCTGCCCGGCGAAACCCTTGGCTACAGCGGCCTGTATCTGAAAGTCCCGAGTGAAAACCGTCTGGTCGCCTCCAGGGAGCTGCCATTTCATAAGGGGCTCAAGCTGCTGATCCAGCGTTTTCAGGCCAGGGGGGAGGCCTTTCTACCGGTGCTGATCAAGGAAGACTTGCGCGGCTTCGAGGGGCGCATGCCGTCGCTGCACCTGCACCGCATCGTTCCGGCGCGCCTGGGGCCGCGCGCGCAACCGGATATCGGCGCCATGCAAGAGGCGATTGCCGAACACCTGCTCGGGCTGTTCCGCCGCGCTTGAGCCGCCTCGGCGCACAGCCGCCAACCACCGAGCTGAGCCGTCTTGCCACGCCCACGCTGGCATGTGCCTATAGCCATTAAATAGACATCCTTCGGGCGTATGCTCAGGGGTACGCAAGTTCGGCGGCTTTTCGTCAGGCTTTTTTTGCGTCTGCGGCCTGTGCCAGCCGGTGGCTCGAAAG
>NZ_JBFIIG010000161.1:0-9746 GCF_041601375.1 Pseudomonas sp.
ATCCGATATGAGTGTCATGCGCGTCCTGATCGGCGAAATCGAACATGCCCGCTATGCCGAGCTGCTGCGCCAGGCGGCGCCCGAGCTCGAGCTGCACGGCAGCGCCGACCCGCTCGAGCTGGCGCACTGGGCGGCTAGCTGCCCGCTCTGGCTCGGCCAGCCGGATCTGCTCGCGCCCCTGCTGGCTCAGGGGCACAAGCCGCAGTGGCTGCAATCGACCTGGGCCGGCGTCACCCCGCTGCTGGCCGCCGATCTGCCGCGCGATTACCAGTTGAGCCGCGCGGTCGGCATCTTCGGCCAGGTGATGGCCGAGTACGTGCTCTGTCACCTGCTGGCCCACGAGCGCCAGCTGTTCGCCCGCCTGGCCGCCCAGGTCGAACAGCGCTGGGACAACCGCCTGCCGCAGAGCCTGGCCGGGCGTAAGGCGCTGATCGTCGGCAGCGGCGACATCGGCCTGAGCGTGGCGCACTTTCTCGCCACATTCGGCATCGAACTGTACGGCGTGGCCAGTCGCGCGCGCGTGCTGGCGCCTTTTACCGAAGTCGCCGGGCTCGATCAGCTGCCGCGCCTGGCCAGCCAGGCCGATTACCTGATCAACCTGTTGCCGGACACCCCGGCCACCCGCGACATCTACGATGCCGCGCTGTTCGCCCGGCTCAAGCCCGGGGCGCTGCTGATCAACGCCGGGCGTGGCGTGGCGGTGGTCGATGCCGACCTGGTCGCGGCGCTGCAGCAGGGCCGGTTGGCCGGCGCGGTGATCGACGTCTGCCGTCAGGAGCCGCTGCCCGCCGGCCATCCGTTCTGGAATGCGCCGCGCCTGTTGCTCACCGGGCACAGCGCCGCACCCACCGAGCCGCGGCTGATGGTGCAGTTGTTCGTCGACAATCTGCGTCGTTACCAGGCCGGCAGCCAACTGCACGGCGCCGTGGATTTCGCCCGCGGCTATTGAATCCAGCCCATGCAGAACGTGTCGGCAAAGTGTTCATGGAAAGGGCGGCTTCGCGGCGCATGCTTATCCTGCGTAGCCAGCCTCGAGACGCCGGCTAATCTGACACGGCGTCGGCAGGCAGGGTGCAATCCCGGATTGCACTGGGGCTTTTCCGGGCTACGGATTGCCCGATATTCGGTCAGCGCATGAATTTATAGCGGGCGCGATCCGGGGGGCGGGAGCCGCTTTTGTCACAAGTTGTCTTTTGCTCCTGCAATTCTTCCTGCTTCGCGCTACTCTGCAGTCGAAAGCTTCGCGCCATTCGCTCTGAATGGCGCATCGTCGACCAGCCCTGTCCTCAGGTCTGGCTTATGACACGTCAAGCAGCTCCTTGCTTGAATCTCGGGCGGCATGGTTACAGGTGTCGCAACACCGTCGCAGTTATGGCGGTTGCAATGGGAACGCAATTAGTCCTTCCATCGCTGAGGAGATCACTTCATGAGCACAGCCTTGCACGATGATGTCAGTAACGGAGTTTTGCGGCGGATGAAAGAAGGTGGTTTCGACTTCACCAGCTTCCATCCCATCGAGTTCTACGCCATTTTCCCGGATGAGGAGCGGGCACGCATGGCGACCAGAAACTTCCGTGGCGAGTCCTTGCATGCCTTGGTCACCGAGCGTGATGACGGTGCCTGGCACCTGCAAGTCAGCAAAGTGATGTATGCGACCTACCACGGCATTGGCGACTTCGAACATGACCTGGAGTCTGTCGTGGCCCCGCTTGGCGGCAAACTGGACGGTTGGGGTGTGACGCAGGAGGTCAAAGGCCTGCAACCTTGATCGCCATGCGCGTGCCGTAACGGGCATCGGCCGGTTCCTGGCTGGCCGATGCGCCTCTCTTCTCCCGCTATTGCCTACTAGCCCCGAGGATCTCAATCGCGCCCGCTGCAGCCTCTACGACTGCAGCGGGCGTCTTGGTTCTACAAGGTGAAGCCTGACCTGCGGGGTTGCCATGAACCTGGCCCAGGGGTTGGTGTTCGTTTCCTCCCCGCGTGCCAATGCCGGGATCGATCCGCGCAGGCGGGTATTCACCAGCGGCCGTGCCGATGCTCGCCTGGGTTAGCCCCGGGCCGGCGGTTGGGCGCTGGCGGCGGCCTGCGGAGGTGTGTCATCAGGGGCCGCGGCGTTTTGCCCGGGCAGGCCGGCCACGTTGATCTGGGGGAACTTCCCGCCGATGAATTCGACGCTTTGGGTCGGGAAGGCGAATTGCACGTCCAGCTCACGCATGCCTTGCAGCAGGCCCAGGTTGATGTCCTGCTGAATGTCCATGTACTTGTTGTAGTCCGAACTCAGCACGAAATAGACCACTTCTAACGTAAGCTGGTAGTTGTCGAACGCGAGAAAGTGCGCGCGGTCGAAGCGGGTATCGGCAATCCCCTCGACTATCCGACGGACCAGGGCCGTCACCTCGAGCACCTTGTCCCGCGGCGTGCCATAGGTGATGCCGAACCTGAACAGGATGCGCCGCTCTTCCATGCGCTTGTAGTTATGCAGGGTCTGGCGCAGCAGTTCGGCATTGGAGCAGACGATCTGCTCGCCGCTCAGGCTGCGAATGCGTGTGGTCTTCAGGCCGATATGTTCGATAGAGCCGGCGACCGAGCCGAATACCACGAAGTCGCCGATCTCGAAGGGCTTGTCGATACCGATCGACAGCGAGGCGAACATGTCGCTGAGCAGCGTTTGCACCGCCAGCGCCACTGCGATGCCGCCGACCCCGAGGCTGGCCACCAGGGCGGTGATATTGACGCCGAGATTGGCCAGGATCGACAGCAGCATCACCGACCAGACGAGGATGCGCAGCAGGATCGAGATGATGGTGGTGGTCACCGGGTTGCGCAGCGTGCCGTCGTCGCCGACCAGCATGTCGCGGGTCCATAGGCGCACCCCGCTGTCGAGCCACAGGGCGATCTGCAGGGGCAGCGCGATGAACCAGCCGTGGGCCAGGGAGGCTGCCCATTGCGCAGGCAGGCTAACCAGCTTGAGGGCGAGCAGCAGGGCAAAGGCGAACAGCAGGAAGCGGCTGGTCTGGCGCAATGTCTCCACCGCCAGCGTGGTGGCCAGGCTGCGCCGGCCCTTGGCCCAGTTGGCCAGCTGGCTGCTCAGCTTGCTGGCCAGGGTGCGCAGTATGAAATAGAGGGTCAGGGTGGCGATCAGTACCACGCCGGCATTGAGCCACAGGGTTCGCTCGAGTAAGAAGTTCAAATCGTCCACTGGGTCTTGTTCCTCTGCTGTGGGCGCCGCCAGCGCCCTGATGGCGAGCCATCGCGCGCAGGCTGCGAACGTGGCGCAGGCTCTTTGCTGCATCGGGTCCCGCAGGCGGAAGGCAACGGGGCTTACGCCATCACTGCTCGGATCATGGGGGACCGGTCGAGTGTGGGTCTAAGGGTAGGTGTAGCGGGGGGAGGTCGCAAAGGTCAGGCAATCCGCCAGCGGGCTGCTGGGAACGCTTATCCAGGCCTGCACCGGGTCGCGGGCAGGCAATCGCGGCGTCGATTCTGACAGTCTACGGATCGTGGATTGCTCGAGGTGATTGGTCGGCGCAGCGCGATCGGGCTTTTGTAGGAGGGTAGGGTTGAGCGCAGCGATACCCATCACAGAACACCAGCCGGCAGGCGCCTAGGGCTGCCCGAGGCAGCATTCCGTTCGGCGCGCCGCGACAATCCGCCGGCGTTGTGCCGCACCGATGAACATCTGGTGCACTGCCAGCGCCAGGGTGATCGCCCGAGACGTCAGCCTGGCGCGGGAAGGGGGCTTAACCGACCAGACGGGTCAGGTTGGGCAGAATCAGGATCAAGGTCGTGGCGAATACGATGAGACCCGCTTGCCGGATTTTGGGCTGTTTGAACATGGCCATCTGCCTTTTGTTTTTGTTGGTGTGGCGTCGAATACCCGCTCTAAAAGCCTGTCGGGCCGCAGCGTCACGCCTGGGCGTGGACTGAGAAACCGCCCCGGCAAAACCCGGCGGCGGCACCTACCTTTGTAACTCTATTTCCGTGTAGTCATGCTAACTCTAGGGGCATGTCAGGGATCGCTTAGATAACTTGGTTTCTAGCAGTTGCGAGTTCGGAACATTGAGTTATGCCCGGTACCGCCAAGAGTCTGAGCAAGCCTTGCGCCAGAGCCATTAGGCCGGCCTGTCCCTGCATAAGGCCAGTAGGCGACCGTTCGTCTGAGCGGCTCGGTCAATGTGCCTGAGCACTTCGGTCATTGAGCCGGCCCCATCTGGGGGTAAGGTAGTGCAGCCAACCTGAACAGGCGCAGCCAGCTAACAATGCGCTGTCATTCATACCCTCCAAGAGAGGTCTGAGAACGTCATGACCGAAGCATTCATTTTCGATGCGGTGCGCACGCCCCGCGGCAAAGGCAAGAAAGACGGCGCGCTCTACAGCGTCAAACCGGTCAATCTGGTCGCCGGCCTGCTCAACGCCCTGCAAGTGCGCAACAACCTGGATACCAGTCAGGTCGACGATATCGTGCTCGGTTGCGTGACGCCGGTGGGTGACCAGGGTGCCGACATCGCCAAGACCGCCGCCATGGTCGCCGACTGGGATGTCAGTGTTTCGGGCATGCAGCTCAACCGTTTCTGCGCCTCGGGCCTCGAGGCGGTGAACCTCGGCGCGATGAAGGTGCGTTCCGGCTTCGAGGATCTTGTGGTGGTCGGTGGCGTCGAGTCGATGTCGCGCGTGCCCATGGGCTCCGACGGCGGCGCCTGGGTCATGGACCCGGAAACCAATATGCACAGCCATTTCACTCCGCAGGGTATCGGTGCCGACCTGATCGCCACCCTGGAAGGCTTCTCCCGCGCGGACGTCGACGCCTATGCCCTGCGTTCTCAGCACAAAGCCGCGCGCGCCAGCGCCGACGGCTCGTTCGCCAAGTCATTGATAGCGGTGACCGATCAGAACGGCATCGTGCTGCTCGATCACGATGAGTTCATTCGCGCCGACAGCACCCTCGAGGGCCTCGGCAAGCTCAAGCCGAGTTTCGAGATGATGGGCCAGATGGGCTTCGACAGCACCGCGCTACGGGTCTACAGCCATGTCGAGCAGATCAACCACGTGCACACCCCGGGCAACAGCTCCGGCATCGTCGACGGCTCGGCGCTGATGCTGATCGGCTCCGCCGCCAAGGGCAAGGCGCTGGGTTTACAAGCCCGCGCGCGCATCGTCGCCACTGCGGTGACCGGCACCGATCCGACCATCATGCTCACAGGTCCGGCACCGGCCACGCGCAAGGCGCTGGCCAAGGCCGGGCTCAAGGTCGAGGACATCGATCTGTTCGAGGTCAACGAGGCCTTTGCCTCGGTGGTGATGAAGTTCATGCAGGACATGGGCGTGAGCGAAGACAGGGTCAACGTCAACGGCGGCTCCATCGCCATGGGCCACCCACTGGGCGCCACCGGCTGCGCCATTCTCGGCACCCTGCTCGACGAACTGGAGAAGCGCCAGTTGCGTTACGGCCTGGCCACGCTTTGCGTGGGCGGCGGTATGGGCATCGCGACCATCATCGAACGCATCTAATCGGAGCGTAGGAGCGGGCCATGCCCGCGAAACCAAGGTTTCGCTGATGATCGCGGGCATGGCCCGCTCCTACGGTTTCGGCGTTGTACTCCAGTCGAGCGCAACTGCCAGCAAGAAAGGAATTAACTAATGACTGACGCCATCCGTTACGAAAAAGGTCAGGACGCTATCGTCGTGCTGACCATCGACATGCCCGGGCAGAGTGCCAACACCATGAACGCGGAATACCGCGCGGCCATGGGCAAGGTCGTCGCGCGCCTGGAAGCCGAGAAGGATTCGATTGCCGGCGTGATCGTCACCTCGGCGAAGCAGACCTTCTTCGCCGGTGGCGATCTCAATGAGCTGATCAAGGTCGGCAAGGCCGATGCCAAGCCGTTCTACGACATGATCCTGACGCTCAAGGGCCAGCTGCGGCGCCTGGAGACCCTGGGCAAGCCGGTGGTGGCGGCGATCAACGGTGCGGCGCTAGGCGGTGGCTGGGAAATCTGTTTGGCCTGTCATCGGCGTATCGCCCTGGACAGTTCCCGCGTGCAACTCGGTCTGCCGGAAGTGACCCTCGGCCTGCTGCCCGGTGGCGGCGGGGTGGTGCGCATGGTGCGCCTGCTGGGGCTGGAAAAGGCCCTGCCGTACCTGCTCGAAGGCAAGAAGGTGCGCCCGGATGCCGCGCTCAAGGCCGGCCTGATCCATGAACTGGCCAGCGACAAGGATGACCTGCTGGCCAAGGCGCGGGCCTGGATCCTGGCCAACCCGAATGCCGGGCAACCCTGGGATATGCCCGGCTACAAGATCCCCGGCGGCACCCCGGCGAGCCCCAATGTGGCGCAGATGCTCGCCATCGCCCCCTCCATCCTGCGCGACAAGACCAAGGGCTGCTTCCCCGCCCCGGAGAAGATCATGTGCGCCGCGGTCGAGGGCGCCCAGGTCGACTTCGACACCGCGCAGATCATCGAGGCACGCTACTTCACCGAGCTGGTCACCGGCCAGGTGGCGAAGAACATGATCGGCACCTTCTGGTTCCAGCTCAACCAGATCAACGCCGGTGGCTCGCGCCCCCAGGGTTTTGCGCCCTACGTCACGCGCAAGGTCGGCGTGCTCGGCGCCGGCATGATGGGCGCGGGCATTGCCTATGTCTCGGCGGTGGCCGGTATCGAGGTGGTCCTCAAGGACGTCTCGCTGGAAGCGGCCGAGAAGGGCAAGAGCTATTCGGCCAAGTTGCTGGAGAAAAAGGTCGGCCGCGGCCAGATGAGTGCCGACAAGCGCGACGGCATCCTGGCGCGGATCACGGCCACCGACAAGGACGCCGACTTTGCAGGCTGCGACCTGATCATCGAAGCGGTATTCGAGGATCGCGACCTCAAGGCCAATGTCACCGCCGCCGCCGAACGTGCCGCGCTGGCGGAGGCGCTGATCGCCTCCAACACCTCGACTCTGCCGATCACCGGCCTCGCCACTGCGGTGCAGAAACAGGACAAATTCATCGGCCTGCATTTCTTCAGCCCGGTGGACAAGATGCCGCTGGTGGAGATCATCAGGGGCGAGCGCACCAGCGACGAGTCCCTGGCGCGCGGCTTCGACTACGTCATGCAGATCAACAAGACCCCTATCGTGGTCAACGACCGCCGCGGCTTCTTCACCTCGCGAGTGTTCGGCACCTTCACCAACGAAGGCATCGCCATGCTCGGCGAAGGCGTGTCGGCGGCGCTGATCGAGAACGAAGCGCGCAAGGCCGGCATGCCGGTCGGCCCGTTGGCGATCAGCGACGAAGTCTCGTTGAGCCTGATGAATCATATCCGTCAGCAGACCCTCAAGGACCTGGCCGAAGAGGGCAAGAGCATCGCGCCGCACCCCGCCTTCGCGGTGATCGAGCTGATGCTTAATGAATACAAGCGTCCGGGCAAAGCGGCCGGTGTGGGCTTCTACGAGTACCCGGCCGGCGGCAAGAAGTACCTGTGGCCGCAGCTCAAGACCCGTTTCGAAAAGCCCGACGCGCAGATATCGCCGCAGGATGTGCGCGATCGCCTCCTGTTCATCCAGGCCATCGAAACCGTGCGCTGCGTGGAAGAGGGCGTGCTCGAGTCGGTGGCAGACGCCAACATCGGCTCGATCTTCGGCATCGGCTTCGCCGCCTGGACCGGCGGGGCGCTGCAGTTCATCAACCAGTACGGCATCCGCGATTTCGTCGCCCGTGCCCAGTACCTGGCCGAGCAGTACGGCGAGCGATTCCTGCCGCCTGCTCTGCTGTTGCAGAGGGCGGCCAGGAACGAGGGCTTCTGAGCGCGCGCTGGTTCGGCTGGACGCGCCGCCGCGGCCGTGGATTCGAGCTGGTCGTCGGTTAATGCGGCGGGATTGCCAGGCACTTCACGTTTTGCCCGCTGTGCTGGCTTGGAGTGTGACAGGCGTCCACGGCGTTGAGGTTAGACTCCTGACAGGTGCCCGGCCTGAGATTGGGTCATGGCTTGTGCTGTGCCTTGGAGAGTTATCCATGCTGAAGTTAAAAACGCTGGCGAGGTTGTCATTTTGCGCACTGATGCTGTCGTCTCTGGTCGTACCGCAGATGAACCTGTTGATCGACTCGGCCTACGCTAAGGGTGGCGGTGGCGGTGGCGGTGGTGGTGGCGGCGGCGGTGGCGGAGGTGGTGGAAACGGCGGTGGCGGCGGAAACGGCGGTGGCCATGGCGGTGCCGGGGGCGGCCATGGCCAGGGCGGCGGCATCGGTGGCGGCCATGCCGGCCATGCCGGCCATGCCGGCCATGCCGAGGGCAAGGGCAAAGGCAAAGGCAAAGGCGTCAATGGCAACTCCGGCCATGGCGCGGCGACTTCGGCGGCGGCCAAGTCCAAGGACACGACCGGCCTGGCCAAGGCGATGTCGGTGGTCGCCAGCACACCGGCGGCCCTGGCGGCCGCGCTGGGGTTGCAGAATGCCCTGGCCTCCAGCAGCAAGGATGATGGCGACACCGAGGGTGCCGAAGAGGGCGCAGACGATGGTGTCGAAGGGGGCGTCAGCGATGATGGCAGTGGCGAAGACAGCGCAACCGAGGGCGTCGAGTAGTCTTTCGCCGTACAGCTGTTGAGCAAAAGCCCGGTACCCTTTGCCGGGTTTTTGCTATCTGGCCGATGCCCTCTTGCTATGCCGCGCCGCCACAGGCAGGCTTGAGTTCTGTCAATGTCATCACTCCGTGTTTCAGGTATCCGCCCCATGCCGCTGCAGATTTGCATTCTGGAAACTGACGTACTTCGCCCCGAACTGGTCGACCAATATCATGGCTATGGCCGGATGTTCGAGCAGCTCTTCGCTCGCCAACCGATCGCCGCCGAGTTCACCGTGTACAACGTGATGGACGGCCGCTATCCGCCGGAGAGCGAACACTACGACGCCTATCTGGTCACCGGTAGCAAGGCCGATTCGTTCGGCAGCGATCCGTGGATCGAAACCCTCAAGAGCTATCTGCTCGAACGCTATGCCCACGGCGACAAGTTGCTCGGCATCTGCTTCGGTCACCAATTACTGGCGCTGCTGCTCGGCGGCAAGGCCGAGCGCGCCGAACAGGGCTGGGGCGTGGGTACCCATCGCTACCGCATGGCCCACCAGCCGGCCTGGATGACCCCGGTGCTGGAAGAGCTGACCCTGCTGATCAGCCACCAGGATCAGGTCACCAAGCTGCCGGAAAATGCCACGCTGCTGGCCTCCAGCGACTTCTGCCCGATCGCCGCCTACTGCATCGACGATCAGGTGTTGTGCTTCCAGGGCCATCCGGAGTTCATCCACGACTATTCCAAGGAGCTGCTGGAGATTCGCCAGCAGCACATTGGCCAGGAGGCCTATCGCCAGGGCATCGACAGCCTGCAGCACGAGCACCAAGGCCACACGGTGGCCGAGTGGATGATGCGCTTCGTCGCCCACGGCCGCGCCGGCCTGGATCTTTAAGCGCCTCAGAACAAAAAGCCCGGCTCACGTACCGCAATGCTGTTCACTTAAGCGGAGCAGCTTTGCGGTCAACTGGGTAGCGGGTCTTGGACATCTTCACCGTCCCGGGCGTCGATGGCCTGGGGCGTTTTTTTATGAATAGCAGGCCGATACTGCCGCGTAAATCCGCCAGCCGTCGGGGCGTATTTCCGGGTGACAGCGCGCCTGCTATGACTACCAATTGAGCGGCAATGAACTGGCAGGCGAACTTGAAGCTGATCTCGCTCGGGGCCCGTTGGTGGGCCACCGCAGCCTGACTGGCCTCTCGACGCAC
>NZ_JBFIIG010000162.1:0-9720 GCF_041601375.1 Pseudomonas sp.
CAGGTCGATGCGCCCGGACACCGGCGTCCAGCCCAGCCACACCGAGAAGAACATGATCAGCAGCAGGCCCCACCAGAAGATCGGCATGGAATAGCCGGCCAGGGAAATGCCCATCACCCCGTGGTCGAACAGCGAGCCGCGTTTCAGGGCGGCCACCACCCCGGCGATCAGGCCCAGGCTGCCGGCGAACAGCAGGGCGGCGAGGGCCAGCTCGACGGTGGCCGGGAACAGGGTGAGGAACTCGTCCCAGACGCTGGTGCGGGTGCGCAGCGACTCACCCAGGTCGCCCCGGGCCAGTTGGCCGATGTAGTCGAGGTACTGGGCGTACAGCGGCTTGTTCAGACCCAGGCGTTCCATGGCCTCGGCGTGCATGACCGGGTCGACCCGGCGTTCGCCCATCATCACCTCCACCGGGTCGCCGGGGATCATGCGGATCAGGGCGAAGGTCAGCAGGGTGACCCCGAAAAAGGTGGGGATCAGCAGCCCCAGACGCCTGGCGATAAAAGACAGCATGGCTTATCGGTACTCCAACGGTTGGCTCGGTGCACCGGGCTGCGTGGCCCGGCGCTGTTGTTGTAGAGGGTTATGCGTTGATTCGTAGCCAGGATGCAATCCGGGGGCTCTGCCGGTGCGGCCGGGTTGCCCCGGGTTGCACCCGGTCTACGGATCGAATTTCACTCTGGAGAAATTGTTCGAGCCCATGGGACTGAGCACGAAACCCTGCACGTCCCGGCGCAGGGCGCTGAATTGCTTGGGGTGGGCCAGGGGGATCCAGGGCGCCTGTTCATGAAAGATCGCCAGGGCCTGGCGATACAGCGCGGCCCGTAGCGCCTGGTCAGGCACCTGACGGGCCCGGGCGATCAGGGCGTCGAACTCGGCGTGGCACCAGCCGGCCTGGTTCTCGCCGGATTGGGCGGCGGCGCAGGACAGATTGGGCGTGAGGAAATTGTCCGGGTCGCCGTTGTCGCCGGCCCAGCCCATGAACACCAGGTCGTGCTCGCCGTTCTTCGCCCGCTTGATCAGCTCGCCCCACTCGAATACGCGGATCTCGGCCTGGATGCCGATGGCGGCGAGATCGGCCTGGAGCATCTGCGCGCCTATGCCCGGGTTGGGGTTGGTCGGGCCGCCGCCGGGGCGGGTCCAGATCGCCAGTTCGAAGCCGTCGCCGAGCCCGGCCTCGGCCAGCAGCTGCCGGGCCCGCGCGACATCGTGGGGCCAGCCGGACAGCTCGGGATCGTGACCCCAGAGCGTCGGCGGGTAGGGTGCCACGGCCGGGCTGGCACCGCCCTGGCCATATTGCGCGCGGATGTAGGCGCTTTTATCGAAGGCCAGGTTGAGCGCCTGGCGCACGCGCACATCGTCCAGCGGCGGATGCCGGGTGTTGATGCCGATATAGGCGACCAGCAGCGAGTCCAGCTCCAGCACCTGCAGCGCCGGGTCGGCCTTGAGCGCGGGAATGTCCACCGGACGCGGGTACAGGGCGATCTGGCAGTCGCCAGCCTTGAGCCGCTGCTGGCGCACGTTGGGCTCGGGGGTGATGGCCAGGATCAGCCGCTCGAGTGCCGGCGCGCCGGCCCAGTGCTCCGGGTTGCCGCGAAAGCGTACCTGGGCGTCCTTGGCGTAGCGCTCGAAGACGAAGGGCCCGGTGCCGACCGGCAGGCGGTTGAGCTGTTCGCTCTTGCCCTGGGCGAGCAGTTGCCCGGCGTATTCGGCGGAATAGATCGAGGCGAAGCCCATGGCCAGATTGGCCAGGAAGGGCGCCTCGGGACGCTTGAGGACGAAGCGCACGCGGTACTGGTCGAGTTTGTCGATGCGTTCGATCAGGTGCGCCATGGCCATGGCTTCGGCATAGGGGAAGCCGCGCACGGACAGCTGGTGCCAGGGGTGCTGCGGGTCGAGCTGGCGCTGGAAGCTCCAGAGCACGTCGTCGGCATTCAGCTCGCGGCTCGGGGTGAACCAGGCGGTGCGGTGGAACCTCACTCCCCGCCGCAGGTGAAAGGTGTAGCTGAGGCCATCGGCGGAGACGTCCCAGCGTTCGGCCAGGCCGGGGATCAGCGCGGTGCTGCCCGGCGCGAAATCGACCAGGCGCTCGAGCACGGTTTCCGCCACGGCATCGGCGGTGGTCGCCGCGGTGTACTGGACGATGTCGAAGCCTTCCGGGCTGGCCTCGGTGCACACCACCAGGCTGGCGCCGACGGCATAAGCCTGGCCGGTCGCGGCAAGAGCGCCGCAGAGCAGTAGGCGGAGAAACGGACGCAGGGCATTGGACATCTTTGCTGTTCCCAAACAACGGCGGTGCAAATCAGGCGTGACCGGATAGGCCACGGCTGGCACGAAACCCGGGCCGGCGGATAACCGGTCCGGGTGTTCACTCGGGGCGGGTTACTCGACGCTTACCCCGTAGAAGGCGTTGAGCGCGAAGGGACTGATCTTGAAGTCCTTAACGCTCTTGCGCATCGGTTGATACACGGTGGAGTGGGCGATCGGGGTGATCGGCACTTCGCGCTTGAGAATCACCTGGGCCTGCTGGTAAAGCTCGGTGCGCTCGGCCACGTCGGTGGTGCGCTTGGCCGCCTTGATCAGCTTGTCGTACTCGGCATCGCACCACTTGGAGAAGTTGTTGCCGTCCACCGCATCGCAGCCGTACAGGGTGCCCAGCCAGTTGTCCGGGTCGCCGTTGTCGCCGCTCCAGCCGATCAGCATGGCGTCGTGTTCGCCGGCCTTGGTGCGCTTGAGGTACTCGCCCCATTCGTAGCTGACGATCCTCACCTTGAGGCCGATCTTGCCCCAGTCGGCTTGCAGCATCTCGGCCATCAGCTTGGCGTTGGGGTTGTACGGGCGCTGCACCGGCATGGCCCACAGGGTGATCTCGGTGCCTTCGGCGACCCCGGCGGCCTCGAGCAACTGCTTGGCTTTCTCCGGGTCGTAGGCGGCGTCCTCGATGCTGTCGTTATACGACCATTGGGTCGGCGGCATGCCGTTGACCGCCAGCTGGCCGGCGCTCTGGTAGACCGCGTCGATGATCGCCTGCTTGTTCACCGCCATGTCCAGGGCCTGGCGCACGGCGAGCTGGTCGAACGGCTTGTGCCTGACGTTGTAGGCGATATAGCCATCGTTGAAGCCGGGCTGCGACGGCATCTGGATGTTCGGATCGTTGTTCAGCGCCTCAAGGTCGGCCGGCCGCGGGAACAGGGTGACATGGCATTCGCCGGCCCTGAGCTTCTGCATGCGCACCGAGGCGTCGGTGTTGATGGCGAAGATCAGGTTGTCGAGCTTGACCTCGTCCGGGTTCCAGTAGTCCTGGTTGCCCTTGAAGCGGATCTGCGAGTCTTTCTGGTAACGGCTGAAGACGAAGGGGCCGGTGCCGATCGGTTTCTGGTTGATATCGGCGGCCTTGCCGGCCTCGAGCAACTGCCCGGCGTATTCGGCCGAGTGGATCGAGGCGAAGCTCATCGCCAGATTCTGGATAAAGGCGGCGTCCACCTGGTTGAGGGTAAACCTGACGGTCAGCTCGTCGAGCTTCTCCAGCTTGGCGATATTGGCGTCCAGGCCCATGTCGGTGAAGTAGGGGAATTCGCTGGGGTAGGCCTTGCGGAACGGATGCTCCTTGTCGAGCATGCGCTGGAAGGTGAAGAGCACGTCGTCGGCGTTGAAGGTGCGGCTCGGCTTGAAGTAGCCGGTGGTGTGGAACTTGACGTCGGGGCGCAGGTGGAAGGTGTAGCTCAGGCCATCTTCCGCGATGTCCCATTTTTCCGCGAGGCCGGGGATGACCGCTGTGCCGCCGCGCTCGAACTGGGTCAGGCGGTTGAACACGGTTTCCGCGCTGGCATCGAAGTCGGTGCCGGTGGTGTACAGCCCCGGGTCGAACCCGGCCGGGCTGCCTTCGGAACAGAACACCAGGTTGCTCGCGGCCTGGGCCAGCGGGGTGCCGGCGAGCAGCCCGGCAACGACAAAAGCCTGGATGAAGGCGTTTTTACGCATAGTGACCTCATTGATTATTGTGGTTATTCGCGTGAGGGGCCTCTTGTGGAGGCCTCGGATGAAACTATGCACCACATGTACCGCAGGCAAGGGGCATGACCCATTCAGCGTAGCAACTGCGGGCGAGTTGTACGTGGCTGTCGCATTTAAGCAATTTTCGTGGATAAAGCTGGCAATACGCCGCTATCAGGCCGTTGAAAAACTACCTGCGTTGGCAATACGGCGTTAAAAACGGCCTCGGAATGCTCATTTACAGCCAGTAAACTCCGCTTCCTCGGCCGTTTTTGCCTTGTCTTGCCTGCCTCGCCTACATTTTTCAACGGCCTGCTATCTGGCGACAACGGCGCTGCCTGCTTTCAGGGCATCTGCACTTCGATCACGCCATCGGCATTGATCGTCACCTGGCTGGTGCCGGCTTCGATGTCCGGCGTCACCGCGGCATCCATCCTCTCTGCGCCTTTCATCGCGCTCATTCGCATCGGCATCGGGGGCTGAAAACCGCCGCTGTTCAGGTTCAGGTTGACCAGTTTGTACGCGCTGCCGCCCAGGGCGTCGGTGGCCAGTTGCGCGCGGGCCTTGAACGCCGCCACGGCCTCCTTGAGCAGGGCGTCCTCGTGGGTTTTGCGCGTGGCGTCGGCGATGCTGAAGTTCATTCCGCCCATCTTCAGCCCTTGCAGCATCTCGCCGGTGAGCTTGGACAGGGCGCCGAAGTCGGCGCTTTGCAGGCGTAGTTCGGCACGCTCGCGCCAGGCGGTGATCCGCTGACCTTTCTCATCGTAGACCGGGTAGCTGTGGCGGCTGCCCATGGCCACGCTGACGCCCTTGACCTGGCGCGCCTGGGCAAGGCTGGCGTTGAGGGTCTTGCTGATCTGCGCGGCGAGGGCGGCCGGGTCGCTGTCTTGCGCTTCGCTGTAGAGGGTGACGTGCATCAGGTCGTGGGCGATTTCCTGAGTGACCTCTGCGCGCAGGGAAATCTGGTTGTAGCGAACCTGGTCGGCATGGGCCGCTAGGCTGAGCAGGCCAGCGGCGCTGAGGACCAGGGCACTGGCAAGACGGGACAATGGCTGCATGACAATTCCTTGTGAGCGATGTGCGGACGTTGTGTGGGCGGTGTTGCTAAGGGTAGACGTAGCATTTCGACTGTTCGGGTTAAATCCGGTTCATTGCCGTGTCTGGCTGCTGTGCAGGCCTGCGAGTCCCCTTCGAAGTGGTTGTGGTCTTGTGCGGGCTGAAGCTGATCGCAGTCCGCCCCGCCTTGCGTTGCCGTCATGGCTGCGGCCAGTTGCCGCAGCTGGCCGGGCGGTGCCTTGGTTATACTCGCCGGACTCGGCCCCCGAGCCCTTTTTGGAGAGCCCATGCTCGCACCCGTGCAGTTGCTGTCGGCCAGCCGGCAAAATCTCTGGCGCCTGACCCTGATCCGTATCCTGGTGTTGGCCGCCCAGGCCGGTTCGGTGGGCCTGGCCTACAATTCCGGCTTGCTGCCCTTGCCCTGGCAGGAACTGAGCATCACCCTCGGTGTTTCGCTGCTGCTGTGCCTGCTGACCGCCTTGCGCCTGCGCGGGCCTTGGCCGGTCACCGAGCTGGAGTACGCGGTACAGCTGGGTTGCGACCTGGTCATCCACAGCGTGCTGCTGTATTTCTCAGGTGGCTCGACCAACCCCTTCGTCTCCTATTACCTGGTGCCGCTGACCATCGCCGCGGCGACCCTGCCCTGGTTGTTCACCATCACCTTGTCGGGCCTGGCGCTGGCCGGCTACACCCTGCTGCTGGTGTGGTCGCACCCGCTGGATTTGCCGCCGGGCCCACGCGAGAGTCTGTTGATCTACGGCATGTGGCTGAGCTTCGCCCTGGCTGCGGGGCTGATCACCTTCTTCGTCGCCAAGATGGCCGAGGAGCTGCGCGATCAGGAAGAACTGCGCGCCGAACGCCGCGAGGAAGGCCTGCGCGACCAGCAGTTGCTGGCGGTTGCCACCCAGGCCGCCGGCGCCGCCCATGAGCTGGGTACGCCGCTGGCGACCATGAGCGTGTTGATCAAGGAGCTGCGCCGCGAGCATCAGGATCCGTTGTTGCAAGAAGACCTGGCGGTGCTGCAGGAACAGGTCAAGCTGTGCAAGGAGACCCTGCAGCAGCTGGTGCGCGCCGCCGAAGCGGACCGGCGCCAGGCGGTGATCGAACAGTCCTGTGTCGAATGGCTGGAAACCACCCTCAATCGCTGGCACCTGATGCGCCCCGAGGCCAGCTACCGTTATCAGTGCCTGGGGCTGGGCACGCCGCCGCGCATAATGCCGCCGACGGACCTGACCCAGGCGCTGCTCAACCTGTTGAACAACGCCGCCGACGCCTGCCCGGACAAGCTGGACATTCGTCTCGACTGGGACCACCAGTGGTTGCGCCTGAGCATCCGCGACTTCGGCGCCGGCGTGCCGCTGGCCATCGCCGAACAGCTCGGGCGACCGTTCTTCACCACCAAGGGCAAGGGCTTCGGCCTGGGACTGTTCCTCAGCCAGGCCAGCGTCACCCGTGCCGGCGGCACGGTAAAGCTGTATAACCACGAAGAAGGCGGCACGCTCACCGAGCTGAAGTTGCCGCGCGCCTATGGCAGAGCCTGAGGAAGCATTGAGTATGAGTGATGAAGTCCTATTCGAAGGCGAAGAGCAGCCCCATCTGCTGCTGGTCGATGACGACCCGACCTTCACCCGGGTGCTGGCGCGGGCCATGAGCCGGCGCGGCCTGCGTGTGTCCACCGCCGGCTCGGCCGAGGAAGGCCTGGCCCTGGCCGAGCAGGATCTGCCGGATTACGCGGTGCTCGATCTGAAGATGGAAGGCGACTCCGGCCTGGTACTGCTGCCCAAGCTGCTGGAGCTGGATGCGGAGATGCGCGTGGTGATCCTCACCGGTTATTCGAGCATCGCCACCGCGGTGGAGGCGATCAAGCGCGGCGCCTGCAACTACCTGTGCAAGCCGGCCGATGCCGACGATGTGCTGGCCGCGCTGCTGACCCAGCACGCCGACCTGGACACCCTGGTGCCGGAAAACCCGATGTCGGTGGACCGCCTGCAGTGGGAGCATATCCAGCGCGTGCTGGCCGAGCACGAAGGCAACATCTCCGCCACCGCCCGCGCCCTCGGCATGCATAGGCGCACGCTGCAGCGCAAATTGCAGAAGCGTCCGGTCAGGCGCTGAGAGGCGGTGAAACCCAGATCCCTTCGCCGTTTTCCGTGCAGGTCAGCGCGTGCAGCGATTGCCCGGCGCAGGGGCCTGCCACGCACTCGCCCGAGTCGATGAGAAACAGTGCGCCGTGGGTGGCGCACTGGATCAGGCTGGCGCTGTGGTCGAGAAACTGGTCCGGCAGCCATTCCAGGTTGATGCCCTTGTGCGGACAACGGTTGCGGTAGACGAATACCTGGCCGTCCTTGCGCACGGCGAACAGCTTTTCGCCGTCAATCACGAAGCCCCGGCTCTGACCTTCGGCCAGCTCATGCGGGGCGCATAAACGCATCATCGGTACCTCCATCACAGGCAGGCATTATCCCGGTCTGCGCCGGCTTGCCAAGCGCCGCGCGCCCGCCTGAGCAGAAAAACCCGAGGCTGGAGTTTGCGCTAGCGCTGGATTGACTGGCGGCCTCGGCCGCAGCCTTTTATCCTGCCAGCCACTCTTTGACCGCAGAAGCCCAGCCCACGCCATGAATCCTGTCATTCAGCCGCGCTCACTGTTTATCGCGCTGGGCCTGTTGCTGGCGCTCGCGCTCTGGTTATCCCTGGCGCTGGGGCCGGTCAACCTGCCGCCGGCCGATACCCTGCAGGCCGCGCTGCGCCTGTTCGGCATGCCGGTGGGGGGCGTCGAGCTGGAGCAGGCCGAACTGATTCTCGGCCAGATCCGCCTGCCGCGCACCCTGCTGGGCCTGACCGTCGGCGCGGTGCTGGCGCTGTGCGGGGTGGCGATGCAGGGCCTGTTCCGCAACCCCCTGGCCGATCCCGGTCTGGTCGGCGTCTCCAGCGGTGCGGCCTTGGGCGCGGCGGTCGCGATTGTCGGTGGCGCGGCGCTGGGCGGTCTGCCGGAGGTCTTCGCGCCTTACCTGTTGTCGCTGTGCGCCTTTATCGGCGGCCTCGGGGTGACCGCCCTGGTCTATCGCCTCGGCCGCCGCGACGGCGAGACCAGCGTGGCGACCATGCTCCTGGCCGGCATCGCCCTGACGGCCCTGGCCGGTGCGGCGATTGGCCTGTTCACCTACCTGGCCGATGACGCCACCCTGCGTACCCTGACCTTCTGGAACCTCGGCAGCCTCAATGGCGCCAGCTATGCGCGGCTGTGGCCGTTGCTGCTGGTCACCCTGGCGGTGGCGCTGTGGCTGCCGCGCCGGGCCAGGGCGCTGAATGCCCTGTTGCTCGGCGAGTCGGAGGCGCGCCACCTGGGTTTCGCGGTGGAACGGGTCAAGCGCGAGCTGGTGCTGTGCACCGCCCTCGGTGTCGGCGCCGCGGTGGCGGCGGCGGGGATGATCGGCGTTATCGGCCGGGTGGTGCCGCAACTGATGCGTCTGCTGGTCGGCCCGGATCACCGTGTGCTGCTGCCGGCCTCGGCACTGGCCGGCGCCAGCCTGTTGCTGCTGGCCGACCTGGCCGCGCGGCTGCTGCTGGCGCCGGCGGAACTGCCGATCGGCATCGTCACCGCCTTGCTCGGAGCGCCGTTCTTTCTCTACCTGTTGTTGCGGGGGCGTGCCTGATGCTGCGAGCGGAAAACCTGGCGGTGCAGCGCGGTTCCCGTACCGTATTGAGCGATATCGACCTGGAGCTGCGCCCGGGTGAAGTGCTCGGCGTGCTCGGCCCCAACGGCGCCGGCAAGAGCACCTTACTCGGTGCCCTCTGCGGCGAACTGCAGCCGTCCAGCGGGCGGGTGTGGCTCGATCGGCGCCACCTCGGCGACTGGCCGGGCGCCGAGCGCGCGCAGCGGCTGGCGGTATTGCCGCAAACCTCGACGCTGAATTTCGCCTTCCGCGTCGAGGCGGTCGTGGCCATGGGCCGGCTGCCCCATGCCAGCGGTCACTTGCGTGATGCGCAGATCGTCGGCGAAGCGCTGCAGGCGGCGGATGCCGCCCATCTGGCCGGGCGCAGCTACCTGGCCCTGTCCGGCGGCGAGCGTCAGCGCGTGCACCTGGCGCGGGTGTTGGCGCAACTCTGGCCGGGCGGCGCGGGGCAGATCCTGTTGCTCGACGAGCCGACCTCGATGCTCGATCCCTTGCACCAGCACACCACCCTGCAAGCCACCCGGACCTTCGCCGGACGGGGCGCGGCGGTGCTGGTGATCCTGCATGACCTGAACCTGGCGGCGCGTTACTGCGACCGTTTGCTGTTGCTCGATCGCGGTCGCCCGCATGCCCTGGGCAGCCCGGAACAGGTCCTGCGCGCCGAGCCGCTGCAGGCCGTCTTCGGCCTGGAGGTGCTGGTGCAGCGCCATCCGGAACGGGGGCATCCGCTGATCGTGGCGCGCTAGGTGGGGCTGGCGTGTCCTCGCTGCTACTCTTTGTCTAGACTCCAACCAGATCTGCCAGCCCCCTGAAACATCAAGGACTCCCTTATGCGCACGCTGCTGGTATTCGTCGCCGTTCTTCTGTCCGGCTGCCAGGCCTCCCTGCCGCCGTTGCCCGCCTGGCAAAGCCCCGAAGGGCGCGGGCATGCCGACCTGGGGCAGATCGTCGATCTGCGCACGGGTCAGCGCCTGAGTCCGCAGCAACTGATCGAACA
>NZ_JBFIIG010000163.1:0-9713 GCF_041601375.1 Pseudomonas sp.
ACAGCAGCTGTACTTCGAGAATGTCTCTTGCACACGCTGGAGTTAAGAGTAATTCGTCACGCTACTTAATTTAACATAATATACATTATGCGAAGTTATAGGTTTGGCTACCGCGGTAGTTAGTAGGATAAGATGCCAGCAACCCAGGCTCGCCGTGAGAAGCCCAACATGACAGATAACAGTCGGAACAATACCCTCCGCCTTATCAAGAAATACGCCAACCGCCGCTTGTATGACACTCACACGAGCAGCCACTTGACCCTTGCGGATGTCCGTCGGCTGGTGATCGAGAATGTTCCCTTCCAGGTGGTCGACGCCAAGAGCGGTGAGGACCTGACCCGGAGCATCTTGCTGCAGATCATTCAAGAGGCTGAAAGCGACGGCGAGCCGATCTTCTCCATAGAGATGCTCACGGGCATTATTCGCTTCTATGGTCCCTTCCAGGGCATCCTCGGCAGCTACCTGGACAAGAGCATCCAGACGGTCATCGACATCCAGTCGCAAACCGGGGCTCAGTCTTCCGAGGCCTGGAGCGAGTTCATGCAGCAGCAGGCGCCGGTCATGCAGGATCTGATGCGTCAATACGTCGAGCAATCGAAGGCGCTGTACCTGAACACGCAGAACCTCTTCGGCCTGTTCGGCGGCGTGCCGCCTGGCAAGCCCGGCGCTGGACGCAAAAAAAATGGTGATGGGGAATAACCCATCACCATCTGTGCAAGCGCTGCTAATGTGCAGCGCTTCTAACTCGACTTACTTGCTACCGCCAGCCGCCTTCTTGCCCGTATCACGGGTGGCTTGCTCGGCTGCAGAGGTCGCGGCTGCGACACTGCTTTCGGCGACTTCGGCGGCCTGCTTGGCGGCCTTCTGGGCGCTTTCATAAACGCTGCCCGCATTCGCCAGCGCGGTCTTGAGCACCGCCACGGCAGGCTCGCAGCCAGCGGGCGCATTATTTCCGATCACCTCCATCAACTCCTGCACCTGTTTGGTGCCCTCCTCGACCTGGCGCTCGGCCAGTTTGCTGATTTCCGACTGGGTACCGGAGATCAGCGCATACACCTGGCTATTG
Organism: Pseudomonas sp.; assembly: GCF_041601375.1. Classification (GTDB taxonomy): domain Bacteria; phylum Pseudomonadota; class Gammaproteobacteria; order Pseudomonadales; family Pseudomonadaceae; genus Aquipseudomonas. The sequence goes on from NZ_JBFIIG010000163.1 coordinate 1,067, forward strand.
AACTCTTGCAGGCGTTTGGCCTGCACCGTCGGCTGGGCCAGCGAAGCCTGCAGCTCGGCGAACCCTTGGGGAGTGCTCACCTCTAGCAGCTTGCGGAAACTGTCGAACTGTTCCTCACTGGAAGCGCGCAGGGTTTTGAACTGCAATTGACTGAGCTGCTCGACGCCCTCGAAGACCTTGGCGCTGATTTGCTGCAGCAGGTCGAGATTGCTTTTCTGGGCACTTTGCAACTTTTCTGGGTCAAAAAAAGACATGTTTGGATTCTCCTGGAATGGGATGGCCGACATGGCCCTGACACGCGAAAGCAGCTCTACTCAGTCATCGCGTCGGTTATTATGTTGCAGCGCACAAAAACACTTTGCAAGCACTTTATTGTGCGACGCACAAAATATTATCTGCGGCGGAAAGCCCTGCTTACGGTATCTATGGCCTGGCTGGGCAGCCGCTGGCTGCACGCAAGCGCCCGGACTGGCTCGTTTACGGCAGTATTTTGTTGCAGAGCAAAACAAGCATTTACACCCATGCCATTTAGACGCCTTCTCGCTCCTCGCCAAGGGATGGCCTAGATATGCAACGGAACCTGAATGGCCCGGTACTGGCCTGGCGGCATGCCGAACCAGCGGCTGCAGGCCTTATGGAAGCTGCTGTGGTCGTGGAAGCCGAGGAGATAGGCCACTCGCTTCACGCTGTAACGGGAGTGGCGCAGATAGAAGTCGGCCAGTTGCCGACGCACATCGCTCACGACATCCTTGAACTGCATACCATCCTTCTCCAGCGCGCGCTGCAGCGTTCGCTTGCTGATGCTGAGCGCTGCCGCGATCGACTCCGCGTCATGTGCCCCCTGCCCCTGTCCTTGGCTCAGACGCTGGGTGATCAGTGCACGAATTCGGCCCAGAATGGAGTAGCCGAACGACAGGTCCAACTGGGCCTCGGCCAAGGTGTCATGCAGCGCGGCAAGCGCCTCGTTGGCCATCTGCAACGGATGCAGGAGTTCCTGCTCATCGAACAAGATGCTGTCATAGGCGGCGCCGAAATGTAGCGGACAAGCAAAAAGCCGCCGATGTGCCGAGGTATCCTCCGGTTCTGGATAGGTAAACTCGATAGCCCGCGGTTGCGGCACCTCGCCCCCGGTAAGCCAGCGGCAGAACGCTAGCAGTGAGGCGAGTCCGGCGTCGGTGTACTGCCGGGGCTTGATGGAGTCGCATTGCTGGTGTTCGAGGCCGGCCAGGCGGTAATGCGATCGCTCTTCAACCAGGAAGAGACTGGAACCGGTATCGATCAACGGGCTGAAACGGACCAGGCGTTCGAGAGCCCGTTGCAGATTCAAGCTGGACATCATGGTGTAGCCGACCAACTGGAAGCTGCCCGGGTGGAAATGCCGGTAGGCGCTCAAGCCGATGTCCGGATCGCCGGACGCCTCGGCGGCCATGCCCCATAACCGGTAAAGCGCGCTGCGCTGACAGAAGCCGCCCGGTTGAGTCAGGATGCCTGCATCCAGCCCGGCCTCCCGGCATAGCTCGACCACTTCCACGCCTTCAGCCGAGAGCGTGTTCACCAGCACACTGGCATAGCCTGTACTCACTCTATACATGATGTCCTCAGCGATCTGTATCCGTTGCGCAGCCATGACGGACCCGTTCTGAGGTGCAGGCTACTGGCACTTCATGAAGCAAATATTGACCCAGATCGTCTTTATATTGTTTTTCTCCCCCGCTGTCTGACAGCGCCAAGATGGCGTAGATGGACACCAGACAGTCACCTGCCAACACTTCCGCGGCCCCAATCGATATTGAATAATCGTCCCATCTTGCAACGCAAAATGAGGAACGACTTCATGACTTCAGGCAAGCGCATCGCAATGGTGACGGGTGGCATGGGCGGCATTGGCACGGCGATCAGTCAGCGCCTGCACCAGAATGGGTTCACGGTAGTGGTCGGCTGCAGCCCCAACTCCAGCCGCAAGGACGCCTGGCTGGCGAGCCAGTTGGAGGCCGGTTATCACTTCGAGTGCGTCGACACCGACATCACCGATTGGGAGTCGACCCGCAAAGCCTTCGAACTGGTGCGCGAGAACTTCGGCCCGGTCGCCGTACTGGTCAACAACGCCGGTATCACCCGCGACGCCTCCTTTCGCAAGCTCACCCCGGAGGACTGGAACGCCGTGATCGGGACCAACCTGAGCGGCTTGTTCAACACCACCAAGCAGGTCATCGAAGGCATGTTGGCCATGGGCTGGGGGCGGATCATCAACATCTCCTCGATCAACGGCCAGCGCGGCCAGTTCGGCCAAACCAACTACTCGGCCGCCAAGGCCGGCATTCATGGTTTCACCATGGCCCTGGCACGTGAGGTCTCCGCCAAGGGCGTGACCGTCAATACCGTATCCCCAGGCTACATTCAGACCGATATGACCGCGGCCATCCGCCCGGACATTCTCGAGGGCATGATCGCGGGAATCCCGGTCGGACGCCTGGGCACTCCTACTGAAATCGCCTCGATCGTGGCCTGGTTGGCCTCCGAGGAATCCGCCTACAGCACCGGTGCCGACTTCTCGGTAAACGGCGGCATGAACATGCAGTAGCCCTGCCAGGCGCATGCATGCCCTGGTTCCGTTCGACAATCTTTCTTTGGCTTTCCCATGAGGTCACACATGAACGAAGTCGTAATCGTTGCCGCTACGCGTACCGCCATCGGCAGTTTTCAGGGGGCTCTATCCGCACTTCCCGCCGCCGAACTGGGCGCCGCGGCGATTCGCGGCCTGCTGGAACAGACGGGGGTCGACCCAGCGCAGATAGATGAGGTGATCCTCGGTCAGGTGCTCAGCGCCGGCGCCGGGCAGAACCCGGCCCGCCAGGCGGCGCTAAAAGCCGGTTTGCCGCACACCACGCCCGCCCTGACCCTGAACAAGGTCTGCGGCTCCGGTCTCAAGGCCGTCCATCTGGCTGTCCAGGCAATCCGTTGCGGCGATGCGCAGATGGTCATCGCCGGTGGCCAGGAGAACATGAGCCTGGCCCCCTACGTCCTGCCCAAGGCACGCACCGGTCTGCGCATGGGCCATGCGCAACTGATCGACAGCATGATCCAGGACGGTCTGTGGGACGTCTTCAACGACTACCACATGGGCGTCACCGCCGAGAACCTGGCGCAGAAGTACGGTATCGGCCGCGAGGCACAGGACGCCTTCGCCGCCGCCTCGCAGCAGAAGGCCAGCGCTGCGATTGAGGCCGGACGCTTCAAGAGCGAGATCACCCCGATCCTGATCGCCCAGCGCAAGGGCCCCCCGCTGGTCTTCGATACCGACGAGCAGCCGCGCGCCGACTGCAGCGCGCAGGCCCTGGGCATGCTCAAACCCGCCTTCCAGAAGGATGGCAGCGTGACCGCCGGCAATGCCTCGACCCTCAACGACGGCGCGGCGGTTCTGTTGCTTGCCAGCGCCGCCAAGGCGCAAGCCCTGGGTCTGCCAATCCTGGCTCGGATCAAGGCCTATGCCAGTGCCGGCGTGGACCCGGCCATCATGGGCATCGGCCCCGTCCCGGCGACACGGCGCACCCTGGAGAAGGCCGGCTGGCATCTGGACGAGCTGGATCTGATCGAAGCCAACGAAGCCTTTGCCGCCCAGGCGCTGGCGGTCGGCCAGGAGCTGGGCTGGGACGCCAGCAAGGTCAACGTCAACGGCGGCGCGATCGCGCTGGGTCACCCCATCGGCGCGGCCGGGGCGCGGATCCTGGTGTCGCTGCTGCATGAGCTGATCCGCCGCAACGGCAAGAAAGGCCTGGCCACCCTGTGTATCGGTGGCGGACAAGGCGTGAGTCTGGCCATCGAACGCTAGGCGAAGACGCAACGGCAACTCTGGCAGGCCGTTGAAAAACGCAGGCGAGGCAGCCGAAACAAGGCGAAAACGGCCGAAAAAGCGGACTGGGCTCGCCCGCGAGTTTACGGGTGTAAATCGGCATTTTGAGGCCGTTTTTAGCGCAGTGCCGGCCACGTAGGTAGTTTTTCAACAGCTTGCCAGGGCGGGTTCGGCCCGCGCGCCTCGGGTTGCCGGCATTCCTGCCGTTGCCGCACCGCGCGCCAGAGCGCCGCTTATTTTCTCCCCGGTCGATTTTTCCGGGCAAGGAGCTTTATGGACAACTCGCACGCATTCACTACCTACTGGTCTGGCCAGGTTCCTTTTGTGGCTTCTTTCGCGCTGCAACAATTGCGCCTTTGGGTCAGCACCAATCAATGGTTTTCCGGGCATGATCACGACGCCTGGTTCGAAATACCGAGCGAGACGCTCAATAGCCTGCAAGCCGATTACCAGCAGCAATGGGGCCAGCTCGGTCATCAGATGCTGACCCGCCAGCCCTTCAGCTTCGACGATCGACGCTTTGCCAGCGGTAACTGGAGCGAACCAATGTTCGGCTCCCTGGCCGCCTTCTACCTGCTCAACTCCAGCTTTCTCCTGCAGCTGCTCGATACCCTCAGGATCGAACAAGAGAAACCGCGCCAACGCCTGCGTTTTCTGGTCGAGCAGGCCATCGCCGCCAGTGCCCCGAGCAACTTCCTGGCGAGCAACCCCGACGCCCTCCAGCGCATGGTGGAGACCCAGGGTGCCAGCCTGTTCACCGGCCTGATGCACCTGGCCAGCGACCTGCAGGAAGGCAAAATGCGCCAGTGCGATAGCGGCGCCTTCACGGTTGGCGTCGATCTGGCGATCAGCCCCGGCGAAGTGGTCTTCGAGAACGAGCTGTTCCAGCTCATTCAGTACTACCCGCAGAGCGAAAGCCAATACCAGCGGCCGCTGTTCATCGTCCCGCCGGCGATCAACAAGTACTACGTTCTCGACCTGCGCCCGGACAACTCGATGGTTCGCCACCTGCTGGAGCAAGGGCATCCGGTGTTCCTGATGTCGTGGCGCAACTTCGACGAGGAGCTCGCCGACACCAGCTGGGATGACCTGATCGAGCACGGCGTGATCCAGGCCCTGCAGGTGACCCGGGCGATCAGCGGCGAGCCGCGGCTCAACTGCGTGGGCTTCTGCATCGGCGGCACCCTGTTGAGCAGCGCACTGGCAGTACTCGCCGCGCGCGACGACCGGGAGATCGCCGGCGTGAGTCTGTTGACCACCTTCCTCGACTATCTCGATACCGGTCCGATCAGCATATTCGTCGACGAGGAGCTGGTGGCCTACCGTGAGCGCACCATCGGCGGCCAGGGTGGCGCGGTCGGCCTGTTTCGTGGCGAGGACATGGGCAATACCTTCTCCCTGCTTCGCCCCAACGACCTGTGGTGGAACTACAACGTCGACAAATACCTCAAGGGCCAGAAGCCCATCCCGCTCGACCTGCTGTACTGGAACAACGACAGCACCCACCTCCCCGGCCCCATGTACTGCTGGTACCTGCGCCACACCTACCTGCAGAACGACCTGAAGTCGGGAGAGCTGGAGTGCTGCGGGGTCAAGCTCGACCTGAGCGCCATCGACGCCCCCGCCTACATCCTGGCCACCCATGACGACCACATCGTGCCCTGGAGGAGCGCCTACGCCAGCACCGCCCTGCTCTCCGGAACCAAGCGTTTTGTCCTCGGTGCTTCCGGGCATATCGCCGGCGTCATCAACCCGCCCGCCAAGCAGAAGCGGCATTACTGGACAAACAACCTGATCACGAAAAATCCAGACAGCTGGTTCAAGGGCGCCAAGCAGCAACCCGGAAGCTGGTGGAACGACTGGTTCGCCTGGCTGGCCAAACACGCCGGCGAGCGCCAGCCCGCGGTGGCTCGCCTCGGCAGCGAGCAATATCCTCCGTTGGAACCGGCGCCGGGCCGCTATGTAAAGCAATGAGCCATTGCTTTTGCCCAAGCGTATTGAAGCAGGGAGCCCGTGAGGCCCTGCTCAAGCGTTCGACGGGCGCCGCAGAACATCTACCTCAGGCGCGAGCTGACGAGCTCTGCCGCCGGCGCTGTGTTCGACGAAGCGTCCCCGCGGCAACCGCGGGAGCGTCTGACCGGGCTTGAAACGCGTGTCTGCGGCATGTCCCGCTTGCGCCGCGCCTTGCCCTCCCGGCGGCATTTTTACTGCTAACGTCCACAAAGCAGGATGCCTAATCGGCTGACTGGGGAAGGGGCGCAATTGAAGTTTGAAGTCAGCGCCTGAGTCATCAATAACGTGGAGATGCCCTGATGGGTTACATGATGCACGACACATCGATGTGGCCCTTTGGGCCATTGATGATGGTGTTTTTTTCAGCACTGATCATCCTGCCGTTTTGGTTCATATTCAAAAAGGCAGGGTACTCGCCATGGTTGGGACTGTTGATGGTCGTGCCAATCGTCAACCTCGTCCTGCTGTATTTCCTGGCATTCTCCGAGTGGCCAAAAAGCCCGAGAAAGGAGGACTCGCGTGATTGAGCAAAGGGTCGAATGGCACCCTGCCCCGCCCTGCGATGGAACGTTCGTCGAGGGTTATGTTCCTGCAGCACAGGTTTTTTGCAGCTCGCCGAGATCACCTGGCAGGAATCGCGGCACCGGGAATGCCGGCAGGTTCTCCCGGCATGGAGGCAGGCGCCGCGCGGCATGCTTGTCAGGTGATCGCGCTGACCGCTTCCGGCACTGACCTGGTGCCGGAGGTGTACCCCGCGACCTAATGTCGGATAGGCCCGCAGGCAGCACTTGATGAGGTGATGACCGATTTATCGCATAGCCAGCTCGTCCGATTGCACTGCAACCGGCCTGCGCCGGCTAGCTCCTGGTCTACCCTTACCGCAACTGACACTGACGGCACGCCCCAGGTGGGTCACCGGTTTGACGGAGGAACTCCGAATGGAACGAAACGACAGTAACCGCGTCGCTATCGCTATCCTGATCTCGGCCGTTCTGGTTGCAGCTGCAGTGGTCTATCTGGGCCGACAGATGACGCTCGGTTCGGACGATGAGCGGGTGGCGGCCCTGATTGTTGAACGCCTCGAGGCGCCGGGCGGCGCGCTGTCCGACGAGGCCTTCAACGCCCGGGTCGAGCAAGGCATCAGAGCCTTCGCCGACAAGCAGCGCGAGAGCCGGAGCCAGGCCCAGGAGCGCCAGCCGAACGAACTGGCGAAGAGCGTCCCGCCGCCCTCGCAGGATGACCACCTGTATGGCGATCTGGACGCAGCGGTGACGCTGATCGAGTACTCGGACTTCGAATGCCCGTTCTGCAAGCGTTTCCATGGCACGGCGAAGCAGTTGGTGGATGCCTCCAACGGCCAGGTGAACTGGGTTTATCGTCACTTCCCGCTGGGTTTCCACAACCCTGGAGCACAGAAGCAGGCCGAAGCGGCGGAGTGCGCCGCCGAGCTGGGCGGCAACGAGGTTTTTTGGACGTTCACCGACACCCTCTATGCGCGCACCCGATCCAACGGCAAAGGCTTTCCGATCGAGAACCTGACGCCCCTGGCCGCCGAAATCGGCCTCGACCAGGCGAGGTTCCAGGAGTGCCTGGACAGCGAGCGCTTCGCCGACAAGGTGCGACAGCAGATGGCCGCAGGCGCGCGTGCCGGGGTCTCGGGCACGCCGGGGAACATCCTCTACCACAAGTCGTCCGGCCGGGTGATCGCCATCCACGGTGCCCAGCCGCTGGAGCGTTTTCAGCAGGCCGCCCAGGCCCTCAGCAATACCGCCCCCTAGCAGGCCGTTGAAACATGTAGGCGAGGCAGGCAAGACCTGGCCTACAGAAGCGGCCTGGCCGCCGGGGCCGGACGATCCAGTTCGGCTCCGCTGTCATCCTGCCCCAAGGGCCAGGCCATGATCACCGACCAGCTTGCGGCCTTGGCTTATCGGTTTTTTGCAAAGGTTTCCAGCGCTGGGCAGGATCGGCTGACCCCTCGCGGAGGGGTAAAATCCTACCGAGCTGCAGGCAAGGATCTCACGCATGGCAGAATTGTTGCTGGCGAACGAATCACTCGTCCGCATCACCTGGTTTCTCGTCATCTTTGCTGCACTGGCGGCATGGGAAGCGGCGGCGCCTCGACGGCCGCGGGAACTTTCCCGCCTGCTGCGTTGGAGCAACAATCTTGGCCTGGTGCTGATCGACCGGGTACTGCTCCATCTCGGCTTGCCCGTCCTGGCGGTCGGTTTTGCCCTGCAGGCAGAGGCAGGTGGCTGGGGGTTGCTCAACTCATTCGACGTACCCTTCGCACTGGCCTTGCCGGTGTCGCTGCTGGCCCTCGATCTGGCGATCTATCTGCAACATGTGCTGTTCCATGCGGTCCCCGCCCTCTGGCGCCTGCATCGCGTGCACCATGCCGACCTGGAGTTCGATGTCAGCACGGGGCTGCGCTTTCACCCCATCGAGATTCTGCTTTCGATGGGCATCAAACTCGTCGTGGTTGCCGTGCTCGGACCGCCCGCCATCGCGGTGCTGGTCTTCGAGGTGCTGCTGAACGCCACCTCGATGTTCAACCACAGTAACGTGCGCATTCCGCTCGGACTGGACCGGATCCTGCGCTGGATAGTCGTCACCCCGGACATGCACCGAGTTCACCACTCCATCCATGCGAACGAGACCAACAGCAATTTCGGTTTCAACCTGCCGTGGTGGGATCGATTGTTTGGCACCTACCGTGCTCAGCCTTCGGCAGGTCATGAACAAATGGAAATTGGAATCGAAATCTTCCGGGAGCCTAAAGAATTA
>NZ_JBFIIG010000164.1:0-9672 GCF_041601375.1 Pseudomonas sp.
CTGCGCACCGAGAAACCCGCCGGGGTCAGCTCGCGCAGTTCCTCGTCACGCCAGAAGAACAGGCCGCAGCGCGCCTGCTGCGGGGCGAAAGCCACCCATAGCAGGCCACCATGGGCGGCGTGCAGTTCGGCGAAATCGCCACTGGCGGCGGCGGCCTGAGCGGCGCTCCAGATGCCATCGGCTTGTTCGGTGTGCATGGCGGCCCCTAGACCTTGCATATGATCTTGGAGGCCTTCTCGTTGCGGAATACCAGGCTATCCCCATCCAGCGCCCCCGGCGCCTGCTCGGCCTCTTCGCGGGCGGCGAGGATGATGCCGTGGTGCGCCGACTTGCTGCACACCGGGTCGGCGTTGCTGGCGTCGCCGGTGAGCATGAAGGCCTGGCAGCGGCAGCCGCCGAAATCCTTGGCCTTTTCGTCACAGGAGCGGCAGGGTTCGGGCATCCAGTCGTCGCCGCGAAAGCGGTTGAAACCGAAGGAGTCGCGCCAGATGTGCTCGATACTGTGCTCGCGCACGTTGGGGAACTGCACCGGCAACTGGCGGGCGCTGTGGCAGGGCAGCGCGGTGCCGTCCGGGGTGATGTCGAGGAACAGGTTGCCCCAGCCGTTCATGCAGGCCTTGGGTCGCTCCTCGTAGTAATCCGGGGTGACGAATATCAGTTTGCACGGGTGATTCTCGGCCGCCAGCTTGGCGCGCCACTCATTGGTGATGCGCTCGGCGCGTTCGAGCTGAGCGCGGGTCGGCAACAGGCCGGCGCGATTGAGTTCGGCCCAGCCGTAGAATTGACAGGTAGCCAACTCGACGAAGTCCGCCTCCAACTCCAGGCACAGCTCGATGATCCGCTCGATGTTGTCGATGTTGTGCCGGTGGGTGACGAAGTTCAGCACCATGGGATAACCGGCCGCCTTGACCGCCCGGGCCATGGCCAGCTTCTGGGCGAAGGCCTTCTTCGAGCCGGCCAGCAGGTTGTTGACCTCCTCGTCGGCGGCCTGGAAGCTGATCTGGATATGGTCCAGCCCGGCCTCGCTGAAACTGGCGATGCGTTCTTCGCTCAAGCCGATGCCGGAGGTGATCAGGTTGGTGTAGTAGCCCAGGTCGCGTGCGGCCTTGATCAGCTCGGCCAGATCCTGGCGCACCAGCGGCTCGCCGCCGGAAAAACCCAGCTGCGCCGCGCCCAGCGCCCGAGCCTGGCGAAACACCTCGATCCATTCGGCAGTGCTCAGTTCCTCACCTTGCTGGGCAAAATCCAGCGGATTGGAGCAATACGGGCACTGTAACGGGCAGCGGTAGGTCAGCTCGGCCAGCAGCCACAGCGGCGGCCCCGGCAAGGTGCTAGTGGAGTTCGATCCAGAACTGAGCATTGGCTACCTCCATAAAGGCCAGGATGTCTTCATCGAGTCCCGGCACGTCCGGAAAGCGTTCGCGCAGGGTGTCGATGATCTGGTCGACACTGTGCGCACCATTGACCTGCTGGAGAATTTCCCCGGCGCTGTCATTGAGCTTGATCATGCCTTCCGGGTAAAGCAGCACATGGCAGTTTTGCACCGGCTCGAACTGCAGGCGAAAGCCGCGGCGCAGCTTGGGGATCTTGCTGGCGAGAGACTGACTCATGGTTTCGACTCCGCGTTAATGCGTGCGGCACAGCCTACGCGAGGGCCACCTGCAGACGCAGGGTGCACCGCAGGCACGGGTAAAAGGCTGCTCACAGCGCTATCCCCTTATGCCAGACGCGCGCGGCGGTCACCGTGTGATAGGGCGGACGCTCCAGTTCGTAGGCCATGCTCATGGCATCGAGCATGCTCCACAGCACGTCCAGCTTGAACTGCAGGATCTCCAGCATGCGTTGCTGACCCTCGTAGGTCGTGTAGTGCTGCAGGGTGATGCGCAGCCCGTGCTCGACATCGCGACGCGCCTCCTTCAGGCGCTTGCGGAAGTAGTCGTAACCGCTGGCATCGATCCAGGGGTAATGCTGCGGCCAGGCATCCAGACGCGACTGGTGGATGGTCGGCGCAAACAGCTCGGTCAGCGAGCTGCTGGCCGCCTCCTGCCAGCAGGCGCGGCGGGCGAAGTTGACGTAGGCATCGACGGCGAAGCGTACGCCCGGCAGCACCAGTTCCTGGGACAGCACCTGCTCGCGGTCCAGGCCCACGGCCTCGGCCAGGCGCAGCCAGGCTTCGATGCCGCCCTCCTCGCCCGGTGCGCCGTCGTGGTCGAGGATGCGCTGCACCCACTCGCGACGGGTGTCACGATCAGGGCAGTTGGCCATGATCGCCGCATCCTTCACCGGGATGCACACCTGGTAGTAGAAGCGGTTGGCCACCCAGCCCTGGATCTGCTCGCGGCTGGATTGACCGGCGTACATCGCCTGATGGAAAGGATGATGAATGTGGTAATAGGCGCCCTTGGCGCGCAGCGCCTGCTCGAACTCGGCAGGGCTCATGGCGGATTGGCTCATCACTGCTCTCCGGTGCGCACAGCGCACCCTACAATTGGATGCTCATGCCGTCCCAGGAGACGTCGATACCGTGAGCTTTCAGCTCGGCACGCTCCGGCGAATCGACATCGAGGATCGGATTGGTGTTGTTGATATGGATCAGGACCTTCTGCTTGGCCGGCAGGCCGTCGAGCACCTCGATCATGCCGCCGGGGCCGCTTTGCGGCAGATGCCCCATCTCGCTGCCGAGCTTGTCGCCGACCTCGCACTGGCACATCTCGTCGTCGCGCCACAGGGTGCCATCGACCAGCAGGCAATCGGCGCGACGCATCCAGGCCAGCAGTTGATCATCCACCTGCCCCAGGCCGGGGGCATAGAACAGGGTGCCGCCCGTGCGCAGGTCTTCGACGAACAGGCCGATATTGTCCCCCGGGTGCGGGTTGCCACGGTGCGGCGAGTACGGCGGCGCACTGCTGCGCAGGGCAATCGCGGTGATCTGCAGATCCGGGCAGGCAGGAATGCTGAACGGCACGCCATCCAGCTCGATCAGGTTGTGCTGCAGGCCCCCGTTCCAGTGGGCGAGCATATTGAACAGCGGAAAACCGCTGGTCAGGTCCTGATGCACCATCTCGGTACACCAGACCTGATGCGGACAGCCCTCGCGCAGGGTCAGCAGGCCGGTGCAGTGGTCGATCTGGCTGTCGATCAGAATGACCCCGCCGATCGCCGTGTCACGCGGCTTGCGCGCCGGCTGCAAGGCCGGGAACGATTCGATCTGCGCGCGGATATCCGGCGAAGCGTTGCACAGGATCCAGTCCTTGCCGTTGTCGCTCAGGGCGATCGAGGACTGGGTACGCGGCTGCGCACGCAGGCTGCCGTCGCGCACGCCACGGCAGTTGCGGCAGTTGCAGTTCCACTGGGGGAAGCCGCCGCCGGCGGCTGAACCGAGAATCTGGATATGCATGGCGAATTCCGGTGAGATGCCCCGACGGCGCCGGGGCAAGGCCAATCAACGATTGGCGAAGTACATGGTGACTTCGAAACCAATACGCATATCGGTGAAGGCGGGTTTAGTCCACATGGGGCGGTCCTCTTCTTATCAAGCCGGCGAATTCCGGTAGTGCTAGTTATGCACCCAGAAAGCCCGCGACAGAATGGTACTTTGGGAGGAGGCCGAGTTGCTTTTGGTAGAACAGGCCAGGATCCACATCCAGCGCCGCTGGCATCGAGCGCCGCAGGCTCAAGGCCCCATGCCATGGCGGGCATGGCTGATGCTGACCAAGCAAGCTCGGCATTCGGGACAGCCGCCACACAAAAAAGCCCTGCAGTGCAGGGCTTTCTTATGGTTCATATTTCAGCAGATGGCCAGTCTCTATGCAGAACCTGGCCAGGATCGCCTAACGCTGCAGGCTTTCGACACCCCTCACGCCGGCCTCACGGGCAAAGTGGTCGCGGGTCAGCTTGACCACCACCGGGCTGAGCAGCAACAGGGACAACAGGTTGGGGATTGCCATCAGGCCGTTGAGGGTGTCCGCGACCAGCCACGCGAAGTCCAGCTGGGCGACGGCGCCGAACGGCACCGCCAGGACCCAGAGGATGCGGAACGGCAGGATGGCCTTGGTGCCGACCATGAACTCCCAGCACTTCTCGCCGAAATAGCTCCAGCCGAGAATGGTGGTGAAGGCGAATACCACCAAGGCAATGGTCAGGATGTAGCCGCCGACACCCGGCATGGCCGATTCGAAGGCCGCGGCCGAGAGCGCCGCACCGCTGATGCCGCTGGTCCAGACGCCGGAACAGATGATCGCCAGGCCAGTCAGGGTGCAGATGACCAGGGTGTCGATAAAGGTTCCGAGCATGCCGATCATGCCCGAGCGCACCGCGCTGTTGGTGGTGCCGGCCGCCTGAGCGATACCGGCAGTGCCCAGGCCCGCTTCGTTGGAGAAGATGCCGCGCGCCACACCGAAGCGGATCGCCGCCATGACCGCCGCACCGGCGAAACCGCCAGTCGCGGCAACCGGGGAGAAGGCGTAGGTGAAGATCATCTCGAATGCGGCGGGAATCTGCGCGGCATTGACCACCAGCACCACGATGGCGGCGATGATGTAGGCCACGCACATGAAGGGCACCAGGGTGGCGGCGACCTTGCCGATACGTTTGATGCCGCCGAGGATGACCAGGCCGACGAAGAGCATGGTGACCAGACCGGTCAGCCACAGCGGCACGGCGAACGTCGCCTCGAGGGCCGCGGCCATGCTGTTGACCTGAACCATGTTGCCGATGCCGAAACCAGCGAAACCGCCGAAGATGGCGAACGCGGTACCTAGCCACAGCCACTTCTTGCCCAGGCCGTTCTTGATCGCGTACATCGGCCCGCCGACGTGTTCGCCGCGCTCGTCCTTCTCGCGGTAATGCACCGCCAGCACCACTTCAGCGTACTTGGTGGCCATGCCGACCAGGGCGGTGCACCACATCCAGAACAGCGCGCCGGGACCACCGAGGAAGATCGCCGTGGCGACACCGGCGATATTGCCGGTGCCGACGGTCGCCGCCAGGCAGGTCATCAATGCCTGGAACGGGGTGATCTCGCCGCTTTCCGCATCGCCTTTCTTGCGCCCTTGCCACATCAGCCGGAAACCGGCGCCGATCTTGCTCAGCGGCATGAATTTCAGGCGCAGCATCAGGAACAGACCGGTGCCGAGGATCATTACCAGCATCGGCGGCCCCCAGACGAGACCATTGAGTTGATTGACCAAACTGTTGAGGGATTCCATCTAAGGTTCCTTATTCTTGTAGTAGTCGCGAGGTTGGGTACCCTTCGCATGCTCGGCCGCCGGGTAGGCAGCGTGACGCCATCAGTTACACATCCCGCGAGGGCGAACGCTGGAAAGGCTCGCCCTTGCTGGAGCGGGCGCCAGTATATGAAGAGACGCGCAGTCCAATTCACTATTTACAAGACAATACTTAGCTGAACTTACCGTCAAACAGCGGAATATCCAGAGATAAGTAGCAGGATATCGACAGGACACCGCACATTCAGCGATCAAATCGCCAGCGCCCACTCGGCACGCCCCGGTGTAATCAGAAATCGCGCCGGTAGAACAGGTCCAGAGAACTGGCCAGGCCGCTGGCAGCCTCTAGGTAGAGGCGTTTGCTCAGTTCATAGCGCAATGCGATGGTGTTCGCCGGCTCGAACACACCGACTCCATAACGCAAGCTCAGGCGCTCCGACAGGCTGCCGCTGGCCACCACGCTGGTGCTGGTACCGCTGCCTGCGGTGTCCAGCTGGAAGTCCTTGATACCCAACCCCTGGGCCAGGCCGCCGGCCAAGGGCGCGCTGCCGGCCAGACCCAAGGCGAGCGCCGCCTGGGCCAGCATGTTGTTGTCGCCACTGCTCTGCCCCAACGGCCGGCCAAGCACCAGATAGGACAGCGCCTGCTCCTGGCTCATGGCCGGCTCGGAAAACACCTCGCTGGTGGGCTGTTCGGCATTGCCGCTCAGACGCAGACCGGCGACGACCGAATCGACCCGGCGAATCGCCTCGACATCCAGGTAAGGCTGATCGATAGGTCCGATGAACAGCAAACGCGCTCGGCGAATGGTCAAGCGCTGGCCATAGGCCCGATAACGGCCGTTGTTCAGGCTCAACTCGCCGCGGGTGTCGAGGTCATTGCCCACGTGCACGCGTCCGGCCAGATCTGCCTTGAGGCCGAAGCCACTGAAGCTAAGGCGCTCCTGGCCCACCTCGACATCGATGTCCATGGCGATCGCCAGTGGCTGCTGCTCGACACTTTCACGACCGACAATCACCGCATCGTCCGAGACCTTGACCGTCGAAGGCGGCAACTCGCGGATCACGATCTTGCCGCGAGGGATCAGCACCTTGCCGGTTATCGACAGCCGCTCGGCAGCGATGCGCAGGGTCAAATCCGGCTCCACCTCCAGCTCCGCATAGGGTTCGACGTTGACCGGCAGGTGACTGCCGCGCAGCCGCAACTCGCCCTGCAAGCCGCTGCGCCAGGTCAGCTCGCCGGCCAGGCTGGCCTGCCCCCGCTCGCCACTGCGCCAGCCGCCGCTGAGCTGCAGGCTTTCCCCGGCAATCAACGCGTCCACCTGCAACGCCTCGACCGTCATGGGCAATTGGGCACCGGACAACTGGCCCTCGCGGAGCTGCAAGCGGCCATCGATTTGCGGCGCCAGCAAGCTGCCGGACAGGTTGCCACTGCCGTCGAGCCGACCCGCCAGATGCTCGACCATCGGCAGGAACGGTCGCGCCAGCGCCAGGTCCAGACCGCTCAGACGGAAATCGCCGGCCAGGGTCTTGTTCGCCGGCCGCGGGTCGAGGCGTGCCTGCAGCGACAGCTCGCCGATTTTCGGCCCGCGCAGGTCCAGCTGGCTATCGATTCGCTGCGGGCTCAGCTGGCTTTCCAGGCGCAGGCTGTCGTAGGCGAAGTCCAGCCATTGGTCCCGATCGCGAATGCGCCAGGTGCCGCTGCCGGCATCCAGCACGACCCGACCGCTCGGCCCCGCCGCCGGCACGTCGAGCTGTATCTCGGCATTCAGCAGGCCTTGCCAGGCGAAGTCCCTGGGTAGCCAGGGCGCCAGGCTGTCGAGGGGAAAGTCGCTGAGGCGATAGCGCAACCTGGGCTCGGGCAGCAGCCGTTGATCCTCGCCGCACAGGCTGGCCGCGCCGGAACGCCAGCAGTGCGCGGCGAGGCTGAGCTGGCCGTTGGCCAGGCGCACCAGGCCGGCAGGCTGCTGCAAGCGCCAGTCCTGACCGCCGCTTTGTACCTCGGCACTGTTCAGTTGCCCGCGCCAGGCGCCTTGGTCCAGGCGGCCAGCAAGAGTTAAAGCGCTTTGCAACGAGGGTCCGTCGAGCTTGAGCTGCAGTCGCTGCTGGCGCCGATCGCCCTGCCCGCTGGCCGTCAAGCGGCCCAGCTCGGTATCGCCCAGGACAATGCCCTGGGCGTCCAGTTCGACCCGCGCTTGCTGGGCACTATCGAGCGTCGCATCGAGTTGCACGCGTTGCAGGCGCTGGTCGGTGTAGGCCAGGCGCTGTCCCTGCAGGCTCAGTTGGCCTTGTGGCGCCTGCAGGCTGCCCGCCAGGTCGAGCTGCCCCTGGAGTTGCCCCTGTAACTGCGGCCAGAGCTGGCCCAGGCGTGGCAGGTCCAGACGCAACTGTCCGCTCAGGCGCTGATTCAGCTCGCCACTGCCGTCGATGCGATTGTCGCCCAGGCGCAGAGCCAGACGCTGCAGCGACCAGTGCTCACCGCTGCCAGTGGCCTCGGCCCGGAGCTGCGCCGGTTGGCCACGCAAACGTCCGCTGAGGTCGATCTGGGCATCCAGGCTCAGTTGCTGATCGTCCAGCTGGCCCTGGCTGTGCAGCGGCCCGCCCAGGGTGCCCGGCAGTTCCGCCAGCCAGTAGGCCGGATCCAAATCGTGCAGTTGCAAGCGCGCATCCCAGCGCAGGCCATCGGCAAAGCCCAGGGTCAGTTGGCCATCGGCCCGCCCCTGACCGGCGCGCAGTTGCAGATCGGGCAGGTGCAGCTGCTGCAGATCGCCACTGAGCGGGCTCTCCAGGCTGAACGCACCGGCCGGGCCATCCAGCGTGGCGGCGAAGTGGCCCAGGTAGTTGCCGTCGCGATAGGCCAGCTCACCGCTGAGCCGGCGCAATGCCACTGGCGGTGGCGTCACCTCGGGATACAGGCGGCGCCAGGGAAAATCCTCCCAGTCGAAGCGGCTGTCCAGGCCGAACCCCTCGCGCCAGTCCAGCTGGCCACTGAGGCGCAGCTGTTGCTCGGCGCTGGCACTCAGGTTCAACTCGACAATTTCGGCGCCGTCAGCCTTGAGCAACCCTCGCAGGGTCAAGGCCAGCGGCCCGCCCTCGCCCGGCAACTCGGCGTTGCCGCTGACCCGGTAGCCGTCGGCCAGATCGCCGCTGGCCGTCAGCGCTATGCTGTTCAGGCGCAAGGTATCCGGCAGCTCGCCGCTGGCCTTGAAGCCATCGGCATGCAACTGCAGGCTGGCCGGGAGATTATCCGCCAGCGGCTGCACAGCGCCATGCAGACGCCCAACGAGGTAACCCGTGCTATCGGCCGTCACCTGCAGGCTGCTGTGCAAATCACCGGCGATCTGCAGGTCAAGCTGCCAGTCCTGTTGCTCCGGCGCCGGCAGTTGCACCTGGCCGGCGACACTCAGTGGCCAGTCGCCGCTGGGCTGCAGTCGGCCACTCAGATCCAGGGCAAAGTCGCCGCGCTGCAAGCGCAGGCTGTCGATCTGCACGCCTTCGCGGGTCCAGCGCGCCGCCAGTTGCAGGCCTTGCAGCTGCTCGGCGCCGTTGAGTTGCAGGCTGCCGATGTGCACCTCGCCCAGTTGCACAGCCAATGGCAGCTGCAGCTGCGGCAAGCGCAATGGCGCCTCGCCCGGCTCCTCGCCAGGCGGCAAGCGCAGCTCGATGCGCTCGCTCTGCAGGCGCTCGACACACAGGGTCAGGCGTAAAAGACACAGCGGCGACCAGACCATCTCGGCGTGGCGAATGTCCACCAGGCGCTCGCCTTGCTGCCAGCGCAGCTGCTCGGCGCGCCATTGCCCGCCCAGCTGGCCGCTGAAATTGCTCACCTGCAAACCCGGCACCCGGGCCAGCGCCCAGCGGCTGCCGGCAGTGCTGGTGAGCATCCAGGTCAACGCCAGCACCAGCACCAGGAGGACGCCAAGCAGCCCATAGAGGCCTTGCTTCAGCCCGTGCCTCACAACTCCGGCCCCATGGAAAAATGCACCCGCACCCCACCCTGGTCATCCAGCGGGTGGGCCAGATCGAGGCGCAGCGGACCGACCGGCGAGACCCAGCGCAGACCGATACCGACGGCGCTTTTCAGGGAGGAGAAATCCAGCGAATTGAAGCTGTTGCCCTGGTCGACAAAGGTCGCCACGCGCCAGCGCTCGGCCACGCTGTACTGATACTCGGCGCTGACGGCGAACAGATAATGGCCGCCGATTTTGTCGCCCTGGGCATTTTCCGGTGACAGGCTCTGGTAGTCGTAACCGCGCACGCTCTGATCACCACCGGCGAAGAAGCGCAACGACGGCGGCACCGAGGAGAAACCACCGGACTCGGTGCCGCCGAACTGCACCCGGCCGAGCAGGCGATGCTTGTCCGCCAGGGTAGTCAAGCCTTTGAGCAGGACATTGCCGTGCAGCACGTCGGCATCGGAGAGCAGGCCGCGCTTGGCCGCCGACAGA
>NZ_JBFIIG010000165.1:0-9570 GCF_041601375.1 Pseudomonas sp.
CAGGCGGTCATGTGGCCGGGGCTGAGCGAGCTCATCGAGGTGCTCACGCCCTGCCAGCACCGCCTGTTCGACCTCGGCGGCGAACTGGCCATGCCCGAGTACCAGGCCCTGCAACAGACCGAAGTCGAACGCCTGGAGGCGGCCATAGACCGCTGGAACGCGGAGCTCGGCCCGCTGGAGAACTTCATCCTGCCGGGCGGCACCCGCCTGGTCGCCCAAGCCCACGTCTGCCGCAGCCTGGCGCGTAGCACCGAACGCCGCTGCCAGCGGCTGAACGCCGAGGAAGCCATACGCGGCGTCGGCCTGGCCTATGTCAACCGCCTCTCCGACCTGCTGTTCGTCGCCGCCCGCCTGATCGCCAAGCGCCAGCACAGCGCCGAAGTGCTCTGGCAGGCCGCGCCGAAACCACAGGCGTAACCTGTAGCCGGATAAGCCTTGGCGCAACCCGGGCTAGAGGATCAGGTCAGGCTCAGCCGGCTCTCGAAGCGGCGTTGTTCGCCGCTTAGCGGATCGATGAAGGCCAGGCCCTGGGCCAGCAGCTTGAGCGGCCGACTGTAATCGTCCGGGGCATCGGGGCCTGCGCCGATCTCGGGGTAGAAGGGGTCGTTGAGAATGGGTGCGCCCAGGGCGGCCATGTGCACCCGTAGCTGGTGCTTTTTCCCGGTCACCGGATAGAGCCCGTAGAGCCAGTGCTCGCCCAGACGCTGCGCCACTTCGATGCGGGTCTCGGTATTGGCCAGGCCGGCGACTTCCTGCATGCGGAAGAACGGCTCGCCGGCGCCCAGCCGCGTGGCCCGGCGCAGGGGAAACTCCAGATCCGGCAGGGCCGGCGCCAGGGCCTCGTAGCGCTTGTCCATCTGCCGCTCACGGAACAGCGCCTGATACAGGCCGCGGCTCTGCGGATTGCAGGAAAACAGCACCAGCCCGGCGGTATGCCGATCGATCCGGTGCAGCGGCACCAGATCGGCATTGCCCAGGCGCTTGGCCAGGCGCGCCTGCAGCGTCTGCTCGACATACTCGCCGGCCGGCATCACCGGCAGGAAATGCGGCTTGTCGGCCACCAGCAGGTGCTCGTCGACATACAGCACACGCTCGACGAAGGGAATCGGCGTCTCCGCCGCCACCTCGCGAAAGTAATGCACGCGCAGGCCGACCCGATAGGCATGCGCCGGGCCGATCGGCGCGCCCTCGGCATCCAGCACCCGCCCACGCGCCATGCGCTGCAGCCAGACCTCGCGGCCGATCGCCGGAAAATGCGCGCACAGGCAATCGAGCACCGTCGACCAGTCGCCCTGGGGCAGATGCAGGGTGCTGGGGCGCATGTTGGAAGGGGAACGGGCAGACACGGACATGACGGGGCTCGGCGGACAACGGCGAAGATAACCGGCACCCATTAGGCCGCAGTCACTCGCCTGGCGTCAAAGACCGAGGTGGTTACAGCAATATCACCGCCCAGACTACGGCGATCAGACTCATGGTGACCAAGTGCGCGGCACTGCCTAGATCCTTGGCCTGTTTCGACAGCGGGTGCAGTTCCAGAGAGATGCGGTCCACCGTGGCCTCTACAGCCAAACCTTGAAACTGCCCGACACCGACCATGCCACCGGCAAGCCGTTCTATCTGCAACTGATGACCACCTCCAACCACCGGCCCTACATTTATCCGAGCGGACCTATCGATATCCCATCGGGCGATGGCCGCGAGGGCGCGGTCAAGTACACCGATCCATGCCGTCGGCCAGCTCCTCGAGCAGGCGCGGCGGCCTGCTCAATGTCGACTACACCTCGACCTTCTTTGGCCACTGCGCGCCGATGCAGCACCAGGCCGCACGCTGACTGGCAATTACCAGCACCTGGGCCTGTTCGACGGGCAGGATCTGGCGATTCTCAGCCCACAAAGGAGCATGCGCCGTCACCATGACGCCCTGGGCGCCAGCTACGACGTTAGCCATCATTTGCTCGACTGGCTGATCTGCCTGGGCTGCTACCGCCTGCTGCTGTACCGGCCGAGCCTCGCGCCGATCCTCAGCCTCACAACTCGAGCAGATACAGGCACAGCGACAGACTGAGCAGCGAGCCGAGCGTCGACAGCAGGATAGTGCTGGAGACCACCGCCGCCTCGCGGCGATAGAACTCGGCCAGCATATAGGGGCCAGTGCCGGTCGGCAGCGCGCTCAGCAGCAAGGCCGCAGCGGCCCACATGGGCGGCAGTTGCAGCACATGGAACGCCAGTATCCAGGTAATCAGGGGGTGAACGATCAGTTTGATCAGCACCAGGCCGACACTACCCTCACTGCGGCCGACCTGCTTGTGGGCGAGAAACAGACCGAGGGAAATCAGCGCACAGGGCGCGGTGGCACTGGCCAGCAGGTCGATGAAACGATGCAGCGGCGCCGGCAGCGGCTGGCCGCCCAGGGCCCACAGACCGCCGAGCAACGGCGCGACGACCAGCGGGTTCCTGGCCAACGCCAGCAGCACCTTGGCCGTAGCCCGCCGCAAGCTCTTTTCGTCCTGCAGGGCGACCTCGATGCACACCACCGCCAGGGCGAACAGCACACAGATCACGATCAGGCTGGCGATCAGCGCCGGCTGCAGCCCCTGGTCGCCGAAGACCAGCAGGCACAACGGAATGCCCATATAGCCGGTGTTGGCGTAAGACGCGCTGAGTCCCTGGATGCTGGCATCGGCCAGATTGCCGACCCGGCGCAGGCGCCAGAACAGCGTCAGCAGGAACACCACCAGGGTGCCCAGGCTATAGGCGAGGATGAACTGTGGTTGCCAGATCTGCGCCCACACCGCCGTGGCCGTGGCCTCGAACAGCAACGCCGGCAGGCATAGCCAGACCACCAGGCGATTGAGTTCCGAGGCGGCGCTCGGCCCGAGAATGCCCGTACGACGACACAGATAACCGGCCAGAATCAGGGCAAAGACCGGCAGAATCACGTTCAACACGGAGGCCATGGACCGGACCACTTGCTAGCAAAAGGTGATCGCGCAGGTTAGGGGCTGCAGCTCTGCGCGTCTAACAGCAATTGCCTGGGCAGCGCATTCATCCCACCCGCTGAGGCCAGAATGCGCGAATACCGGCGACTCCCTGGGCGCCAGCCTGCCATGCTTGCTCCAGATGCTGCGGGCCGACCCCGCCAAGCAAGTAGGCTGGCTTATTGAAACTGCGCAGCAACTCGTGGGCGCAGTTCCAGCCGAGCGGTTGAGTTTCAGGATGGCTTTGAGTCGCCTGCAGTGGCGACAGTGTGACGAAGTCCACTCCCAGTTGCGTGGCCAACGCCAGCTCCTCGGCCGTAT
Source organism: Pseudomonas sp. (assembly GCF_041601375.1). GTDB lineage: Bacteria > Pseudomonadota > Gammaproteobacteria > Pseudomonadales > Pseudomonadaceae > Aquipseudomonas. The sequence continues at coordinate 3,303 of NZ_JBFIIG010000165.1, forward strand.
GGCAGGAAGCCGCCAGCCAGCGTCCGGCCGGTAGCGGTCGCCCGCCGGCGGCCAGTTCGTGCAGTTGCCGGGACGTCAGGTGCCAGCCAGCTGCCGGAAAGTCCCCCAGCCACTCCAGCGGCCCCTTGAGCATCAGCTGCGCCCTGCCCGCACAGAGCCCCTGGATATCCTGCGCCAGGTCACGGTACCGGGCATCGAACATACCCGGCGCCCGCAACTGGACCAGGCGAATACCGCCGGCCAGGGCCGCACGCACCCCCTGCAGCAATGCCTGCGCAGGCAGCCCCTCTGGCGTGATCAGGTAGCGGTCGGGCAAACGGGCGGCCGCGACGATCGGCTGGTTGGCCGCCGGAAACTGGTACTCGGCCAGCTGCCGCGAAGCGACCCAGGCCAGTGGCTGGCCTTCGGCGCCATGCGGCTCGCCGACGAAGGCCGACACCTCCCAGACATCCAGCAACACCTGCTTGTCCGGGTAATCGTGATGCACCTGAATCAATGGCCGGGCGGCGGTCGGGCGAATGCCCAGTTCCTCCTCCAGCTCGCGAGCCAGAGCCGCCTGCACCGTCTCGCCAGGCTCGACCTTGCCGCCCGGAAACTCCCACAGGCCGCCCTGGTGCTGGTCGTGCGCGCGCCTGGCAATCAGGATGCGCCCATCCGCAGCACGGATCACCGCGGCGGCTACATGAATGCGTTTCACCCCAGCTGTTCCTCCTGGGCCACCTGGTACCAGCGCTGAAATGCCGGCCACTGATAGACCGTGGCCACATAAGCCGCCGCCACCTCGGGCAACTCCACCCGGTAACTGCGCAGCCGGGCCGCGACCGGGGCGAAGAAGGCATCCGCCAGGCTGGCGTGACCGAACAGGAAGGGGCCGTCCTCGCCGAAGTTGCCGCGGCAATCGGCCCAGAGCGCACAGATGCGCCGGATGTCGGCCTCGGCATCGGCCGGCATCTCGTCCAGCGCCTGATCGCGCTTGAGGTCCATCGGCAGATGCGTGCGCAGCGCGGCAAAGCCGCTGTGCATCTCGGCACAGACACTGCGCGCCACCGCGCGGGCATATTCGCCGCGCGGCCACAGGTAGGCCTCGGGGAAGCGTTCGGCGAGGTATTCGCCAATCGCCAGGGAATCCCACACCGGTCCCTCCTCGGTCTTCAGCAACGGCACCTTGCCGGTCGGCGAATGCTCGAGGATACGCGCCCGGGTATCCGCACGGTCGAGCGGGATCAGTACTTCGCTATACGGCGCCTCGGCCAGTTCCATGGCCAAGGCGGCGCGTAGCGACCAGGACGAGTAGGTTTTGTTGCCGATAACCAGAACCAGGGACATGGGAGCACTCCGTGCGTGATGCAGTTACTGAAGGGTCAACGGACATTAAGACGGCGCGCCGTCCAATAGCAAATTCCCGTTGTTCATGCCCCCATGAACAATCGGAATAGCCGCCTGCAAGCCCGTGCACGCTGGGAACAGGCTTGCCGCTTGCCGCTTAAGTACGATATTCGGCGTTGATCTTCACGTACTCATGGGACAGGTCGGTGGTCCAGATCGTCTCGCTGCAGGTTCCACGACCCAGCTCGATGCGAATGGTGATTTCCTCGTTGGCCATCACCGCCGCGCCCTGCTCTTCGGTGTAGCTGGCGGCACGGCAACCACGGCTGGCAATGCACACATCGCCAAGGAACACGTCGATCAGGCCGACATCCAGTTGCGCCACACCGGCGCGGCCGACCGCGGCGAGGATGCGCCCCCAGTTCGGGTCGGAAGCGAACAGCGCGGTCTTGATCAGCGGCGAGTGGGCCACGGCATAGCCGACATCCAGACACTCCTGATAAGTCGCCCCGCCGTTGACCTGCACGGTGACGAACTTGGTCGCGCCTTCGCCGTCACGCACGATGGCCTGGGCCACCTCCATGCACACCTCGAACACCGCGTGTTTGAGTGCGGCAAACAGCGCGCCGCTGGCCTGGGTGATTTCTTCCAGCGGCGCCTGGCCGGTGGCGATCAACATGCAGCAATCGTTGGTCGAGGTGTCGCCGTCGATGGTGATGCGGTTGAACGACTTGTTCGCCGCATCGCGCAGCAAGTCCTGCAAGACGCTCTGACTGACCCTGGCGTCGGTGGCGATGTAGCCGAGCATGGTCGCCATGTTCGGTTTGATCATCCCGGCGCCCTTGCTGATGCCGGTTACGGTGACGGTCACGCCGTCATGCACGAACTGGCGGCTGGCGCCCTTGGGCAGGGTATCGGTGGTCATGATGCCGGTGGCCGCTTCGGCCCAGTGATCCGCAGCCAGGTCGTCCAGGGCCGCCTGCAAGGCGCCTTCGATCTTCTCCACCGGCAAGGGTTCGCCGATCACCCCGGTGGAGAACGGCAGCACCGTACTCTCATCGACACCGGCCAGCTGCGCCAGGCTGGCGCAGCTGCGCACGGCATTCTGCAGGCCGGGTTCGCCGGTACCGGCGTTGGCATTGCCGGTATTGGTCAACAGGTAGCGCACAGGGCCGCTCACGCGCTTCTTGGCCAGAATCACCGGCGCGGCGCAGAAGGCGTTGAGGGTGAACACCCCGGCCACGCTGGAGCCTTCGGCGCAGCGCATGACTACCACATCCTTGCGCCCGGGGCGCTTGATGCCGGCCGAAGCGATGCCCAGCTCGAAACCTGGAACCGGGTGCAGGGTAGACAGCGGGCCAAGACCAACAGCCATAGGGTGTGCTCCTTGAGGGTTTAAAGTGCCGCGCCGCCGGGCACGAGCGAATTCGATGGTAAAACGCCGCGAACAGCAAAGCCGTTCGCGGCGTTTGGGGCAGGCTCAAGCATAGCCGAAGCCGCTACCCTTTCTGTTTAGCTTCGCCGGCCGAAGGTCAGTTGACCTGGCCGTGGCAATGCTTGTACTTCTTGCCGGAACCGCAAGGGCAAGGCTCGTTGCGGCCGATCTTCGGCTCGGTACGCACGGGCGGCGGCGCAACCGCCACGTCACCGTCCGCCGCCGCTTCGGGCTGCATCAGCGCAGATGCTTCGGCGTGCTGGAACTGCATGCGTTCGGCCAGCGCCTCGGCTTCGCGACGCAGACGCAGCTCTTCCTCGGCCGGGTCTTCGCGACGCACCTGAACATGGGACAACACGCGGATGGTGTCGCGCTTGATCGAGTTGAGCAGTTCCTGGAACAGGGCGAACGACTCGCGCTTGTACTCCTGTTTCGGGTTCTTCTGCGCATAACCGCGCAGGTGAATGCCGTGACGCAGGTGGTCCATGGTCGACAGGTGGTCTTTCCACAAATCGTCGAGCACGCGCAGCAGGATCTGTTTCTCGAAGGTACGCAGCGCCTCGGCGCTGGCCAGCTCTTCCTTCTCGTTGTAGGCCGCGACCAGCTCTTGCAGAATCCGCTCGCGCAGGGTTTCTTCGTAGAGCTTGTGGTCGTCGTCGAGCCACTGCTGGATCGGCAGCTTGATATTGAAGCCGGTGGTCAGGGCCTCTTCCAGGCCGGCGATATCCCACTGCTCGGGCAAGGACTGCGGCGCGATATGTTCGTTGATGATGCCTTCCAGCACTTCCTTGCGGAACTCGGCGATGGTTTCGCCAATGTCATCGGCAGCCAGCAGGGTGTTGCGCATGTGATAGATCACCTTGCGCTGCTCGTTGGATACGTCGTCGAACTCCAGCAGCTGCTTGCGCATGTCGAAGTTGCGGCCCTCGACCTTGCGCTGCGCCTTCTCGATGGCGTTGCTGACCATGCGATGCTCGATTGCTTCGCCGGGCTGCATGCCCAGGGCCTTCATGAAATTCTTCACCCGATCCGAGGCGAAGATGCGCATCAGGCTGTCTTCCAGCGACAGGTAGAAACGGCTGGAACCGGGGTCGCCCTGACGACCGGAACGGCCGCGCAGCTGGTTGTCGATACGCCGCGATTCATGCCGCTCGGAGGCGATCACATGCAAGCCGCCGGACTCGATCACCTGCTGATGACGCTTCTGCCAATCGGCCTTGATCTGCGCGACCTGCTCGTCCGTGGGATTTTCCAGGGTGGCCACTTCGACCTCCCAATTCCCCCCCAGGACGATGTCGGTGCCGCGACCGGCCATGTTGGTGGCGATGGTCAGCGCGCCCGGGCGCCCCGCCTGGGCGATGATCTCGGCTTCCTTTTCATGGAACTTGGCGTTGAGCACCTTGTGTTCGATGCCTTCCTGGTTCAGCAGACGCGAGACATATTCGGAGCTGTCGATGGTCGCCGTACCGACCAGGATCGGCCGGCCCTGGGCCTGGCATTCCTTGATATCGGTGATGATCGCCGCGTACTTCTCCTCCTGGGTCAGATAGACCAGGTCGTTGAAGTCCTTGCGCGCCATCGGCCGGTTGGTCGGGATCACGATCACCGCCAGGCCGTAGATCTGATGGAACTCGAAGGCTTCGGTGTCGGCGGTACCGGTCATGCCGGACAGCTTGCTGTACAGGCGGAAGTAGTTCTGGAAGGTGGTCGAGGCCAGGGTCTGGCTCTCGGCCTGGATCGGCAAACCTTCCTTGGCCTCGATGGCCTGGTGCAGACCCTCGGACAGGCGACGGCCCGGCATGGTGCGACCGGTGTGTTCGTCGATCAGCAGTACCTGATCGTTCTGCACGATGTATTCGACGTTGCGGTTGAACAACTTGTGCGCCCGCAAGCCGGAATAGACATGGGTCAGCAGGCCCAGGTTATGCGCCGAATAGAGGCTCTCTCCCTCGGCCAGCAAGCCGACCTCGGTCAGCAACTCTTCGACGAACTGGTGGCCGGCCTCGTTCAGTTCGACCTGGCGGGTCTTCTCGTCGACCTTGTAATGGCCTTCCTGAGTGACCACGCCTTCCTCTTCCTCGATGTGCAGCTTGAGGCGCGGGATCAGCTTGTTGATTTCGGCATACAGTTTGGAGCTGTCTTCGGCCTGGCCGGAGATGATCAACGGGGTACGCGCCTCGTCGATGAGGATAGAGTCGACTTCGTCGATCACGGCGAAATTCAGCTCGCGCTGGAATTTGTCTTCCAGGCTGAAGGCCATGTTGTCGCGCAGGTAATCGAAACCGAACTCGTTGTTGGTGCCGTAGGTGATATCGGCCGCATAGGCGGCGCGCTTCTCTTCCGGCGGCATGAACGGAATGACGATGCCCACCGACATGCCGAGGAATTCATACAGCGGACGCATCCAGTTGGCGTCGCGACGGGCCAGGTAGTCGTTGACCGTGACCACGTGCACGCCCTTGCCGGACAGCGCATTGAGGTAGACCGCCAACGTCGCCACCAGGGTCTTGCCCTCGCCGGTACGCATTTCGGCGATCTTGCCTTCATGCAAGGTCATGCCGCCGATCAACTGCACATCGAAGTGGCGCATGCCCATGATGCGCTTGCCCGCTTCCCGGGCTACCGCGAAGGCTTCCGGCAACAACTGGTCGAGGGTTTCACCTTTGGCCAGACGGGCCTTGAACTCGGCGGTCTTGTCACGCAGTTGCTCATCCGAGAGCGCGAGCATCTGCTCCTCGAAGGCATTGACGATCTGAACCGTCTTGAGCATGCGCTTGACTTCACGCTCGTTCTTGCTTCCAAAGAGTTTTTTCAACAAAGGCGCAAACATATCGGCTGGGTCTTCCACGCGTATGGATGGAGGGCGGCCCCATGAGTCGCCCATGCAGCCTTCATGGCTGCGTGCGAAGGGGGCATTCTACCCGGAAACGGAGATGAGGAAAGCGGCGTTATCAGGCGGTTCAAAAATGCAGCCAACGACGGCCGGGCAAGCCGAAGTCGGCAGAAACGCAACGAAGCGGGCAACCACCGAAGGCTGGCCCGCAGGGCGCGCGAAGTCCGCAGTGATTTCTCAACGCCCTGCTATTCGATGCCGCTGACTCGAGCGATGTAGCTGGTGGGGTTGATCACCCGGCCATTTTGACTGACTTCGAAATGCACATGGGAGCCGGTCGAGCGGCCGGTGCTGCCAACCTTGGCGATAACCTGGCCGCGCTGCACCAGATCGCCAACCTGCACCAGGTTGCTCTGATTATGCGCGTACAGGGTGACGTAGCCGTCGGCATGGCTAATTTCCACGGTATTGCCATAACCGGAACGCCGGCTCGAAGCGGTCACCACGCCGGCGGCTACCGCGACCACGTCACTGCCGGCCTTGGCGGCGAAATCCACGCCCTTGTGCACGCGCAAACGCCCGTTCAGGGGGTCGGTACGTCGACCGAACGGCGAGGAGATATAGCCCTGCAAGACCGGCCGCCCCGCGAGGTATTCGGCCTCATTGAGCTGGCG
>NZ_JBFIIG010000166.1:0-9524 GCF_041601375.1 Pseudomonas sp.
CAGCCGCTCCTGCGCGCGTTTCTGCATACGTGGCAGGAGCGGGTCACGCCGTCTTTGGCGCCGTGGCGGTGTCATCCGAATCCCGCACTACCGGTAGATCATTTGGGCCGCCCCTGCACGGGGACTGCCGGAAAGCCGGACCACGGCAAGAACCAGCCACCCCTGGCGCCTACAGGCTGTGAGCAGGCTCTCGAGCCGCGTGCGTCTGGGCATAAGCCTCTGGCTTGCTGCGCAGCATATTGCGCAGCAGGGCGATGAACAGGCCGAGCATGCCACCGAGCACCAGCCCCAAGGCCAGAATCAGGGCCTTCTTCGGCTTGATCGGTTGCAGGGGCTGCATCGCCAACTGGTCGATCATGGCCAGCTTCAGCGCTGACACATCGACATTGAGGTTACGCAAGCGCGCAGCCTCTTCACGCCAGTTGGCCAAGTCCTTGAGAAACAGGTCTTCGTCTTCCCGTTTGTTGAGCACTTCGATCTGCCGATTGTTCGCCAGCAGTTGCAGTTCCTTGGCGATCTGCGCGACACGCGGCTCGGTGAAGTCGTCGGAACGGCGTTGCAGCAAGGCATTGCGTTCGGCCTCGAGCGCTTCGCTGCCCATGAAATAGAGCGGTATCTGCTGGCTATTGACCTCGGTGCGGATCACGCTGCCCTGCGAAACCCGCTCGCCCTCGCCCAGAGCCGAAGGGGTGGTCGGCTTGACGATGCCGAGGGTCTTGGCGATGCGTATGGACTCATCCAACTGGGCAATCCGGTTGTCGCGACGGGTCTTGAGCTGCTGGCGCAGGGCTTTAAGCTCATCCTGCAACTGCGCACGCTTGAGGCTGTCGGCCTCGAGCAGCTTGGCGATTTTCGACTCTTTGCTCGCTTCATAGCTGGCACGCGCAGCAGCTATCTGCAGCTCGAGCTGGTTCAGGCGGTTCTGAACGAGCACGGCCAGGTCGGTGGCAATGCGCTCGCGCTCTAGCTGAACGCTGTGCTCGACCAAACCGTTGACCAAGGCGACGCCATTGACGCCCTCGGGATAGCTCAACTGGATGCCGACGTAGGCACTCAGGCTGTCGGTCTTCTTCGGGTCGGGCTGGAGCATCTTGAACGCTTGCTGATTGAAGCTTTCAAAGGTCTGCTCGAGGCTGCGATTCGGGTGGCGCAGGCTCTCGAACAAGCCCTGGTTGGCGCGAAAGAACTCGAGACGGGTGTCGTAAGACTCCAAGCTAGCACCGACACGCTGCAGGGCCTTGGCTGGGGTCAGCGTATATACGCCGGTGCGGTTAAGCGCATCGAGGTCTTTGATCAGTGCCGGACGCAGCACGCTTTGCACCTGGTATTGAGGCGTCGCCAGGAAGGCATATGCCGCCGCCAGCAGGCCGACCAGCAGTGTGATGGAGACAATCAGCAGCTTCTGCTTCCAGAGCGCGCGAAACAGCGCGGCCAGGTCGATTTCATCACTGGGGGTTTGTGGTGTCGCCGGGGAAATTGCATTCACGATCAAGATCCATCTTCAAAAAGGGCATCACTAATGCGCCAGCAGGCAGACAACGATCCTTGGGCTTGCTTTCCGCTGCAGCCATTGCCTGGGGGCATGTGGCATCGGGGCTTGCGCCAATCCTGCTAGCAGCGATTGCGCGGCATTGTGCCAGCAGCGTATGGCATTGCAAGACTTGACAGCGGTCTGCCTTCATGGGCGGATGGCCGGTCGCCTGGTGACGCCTGACACAGCCCGTGTGGGCCCTGAGCCGCAGGGGTCAGCCAATGCGCAGGGGGGTGCAAATAATTGTTCACGCGTTTCCACGCCACTTACGGGAACCGCTTGGGCACCCTGCCCCTTCATTGCCTATGGACGCCAAGCGTTCGTTCTGCAGGAGTGATGGTGCGAGCTGCTTGGGTAGGATGTGGTTGAGCACAGCGATACCCATCGGTAATCAATAAATCACGTCACCGCCGATTATGGTTATCGGCAGTAAACGCACGTCTGCCGCTGATACGGGCTGTTATTCGAAGGTGATGGGTATCGCTGCGCTCCATCCTGCGCGGCCCGGCGGATCACCGCCCGACGGATCGCCGCCCGCACCATCCTGCGGTCGCGTATTGGATACTGGGGTTTGTTGCGCGACAGCAGCCTGAATGAGTTCCGGCGTGATCCGAGGAGTTGATCTAGCCAACCACGCTCACACCGTTTGCTTTTTAGGGCGCAGTAAATTGCGCAGCAAGGCTGCGAAAACACCGAGCATCAGGCCCACCACCCCACCCAAGGCGATGATCAGGGCCTTCTTCGGCTTGACTGGTGCGAGCGGTTCGAGTGCGTGCTGATCCAGCCGCACCAGCTTCAATGCGCTGGCATCGAAGTTGATGCCCTTGAGTTGTGCCGCCTCCTGGCGCCATTCGGCCAGATCCTTGAGGTAGAGGTCTTCGTTCTGGCGCTTTTCGAGAATTTCCACCTGGCGGTTGTGGCCCAGCAGCGTCAGCTCCTTCTCGATCTCGGCAATTCGCGGCTCGATGAAGTCGTCCGAGCGGCGTGCGCTCAACGCCTCGCGCTCGGCCTTCAAGGCTTCGCTACCCATGAAATAGAGCGGAAGTTCCCGGCTGCTCACTTCGGTGCGCACAACTTGCCCCTGGCGCAGCGTGTCGGACATGGATGAGGGTGTGGTGGGCTTCTGGATGCCCAGCGATTCGGCAATCTGGATGGATTCGTCGAGAAGCGCGATGCGCGACTGGCGCCGGGTTTTCAATTCGGCGCGCAAGGCTTGGAGCTCGTCCTGCAACTGGGCGCGGGTCAGGGTGTCCTGCTCGAGCAGAGCGGCGATCTGTGCCTGCTTGCTCGCGTCATAGCTGGCCCGTGCCGCTTCGATTTTCTGCTCGATATTGAACAGACGATTGGCGATCAGCACCTTCAGGTCCGAAGCTATTCGCGCCCGTTCGGCTTCCAGCACGAAGGTGACCAGGCCGTTGACCACCTCCACCCCCTCCACGCCCCGCGGGTAGGTCAGCGACAGGCCGACAAAGTCGCTCTGGCCATTGGCTTTCTTAGGGTCGACTTGCAGCATGGTGAACGACGTTCGATTGAACGCTTCAAACGCCTGTTCCAGCGAACGCCCCGGCTCGATCAGACCACCGAAAAGCGCCTGATGATCACGAAAGAACGCCAGGCGGTTTTCATAGGAGGAAAGCCCTGCGCCTACGCGTTTTAGCGCCTCGCTCGGGGTCAGCTCGTAGACGCCGGTACCATTCAATTCATCGAGGCTGCCGCGATCGACCGGACGCAATACGCTCTGCACCTGGTAATGCGGCGTGGCCAGAAACGCATAGGCAGCCGCCATAACAGTCACCAGGGCGGCGACAGCCAGGATCAGATACTTTTGCTTGAACAGGGATTGAAACAGTTCGACCAAGTCGATCTCGTCATCATGAAAGGATCGCGGCGATTGGTCTTGCATATCTGGGGACGCTCCGAAGCAAACAGTTTTCTATTGCTCGTCCCTAAGCAGCCTGCTGAAGCCATTGCCGGGCCAACAGATTTGGTTTCCACATACATCAAGAAGAAATATGGCAGCCTTTTCCAAGTAAAGTTCAGCACACCCTGAAATTTGCGCGGAGCCGTGCAAAAAACAGTTAATTCGTGACTGAACTGCGCATCGCGCTGAAAAAGCGGGCTAAAAAACGGCTGCCTAGGGACCACTCACACGAGTGAAGAGAGATCGCCCGTCGTCCAGACGCCGCGCTGTCGCGCAGCAAACTGGGGGCAATCGTGTCTGTCGGCTTGTGGGTACCTGTAGGAGCGGCCGGGCGGCGTTCCGCTTCAGCCGCGAAGCTTTGCTGCGCCGCGAAGAATTCGCGGCTAAAGCCGCTCCTACAATAATCAATATAATCAATGAGATATGGGTTTTTGATGAGAGAGGCATCGATCCGCGACTGTAGGTGTCACTCGGTGCAGCTAGTGCACCGTGGGTGCGGTGGTGCGGCGCAAAAGCTGGCGGGTTGTCGCTGCGCTCCGATCGGAACGCCGCCCGGACCGCCCTACCCGCAGGCAGTGCACCATGGGTTCGACGGCGCGGCGCAGAAGCTGGCAGGCTGTCGCTGCTGAATGCTGATGCGCTTTTACAACCGCTGGCACGACGAAATGCGCTAGGACAGAACAGGCACAGCCCTACTCGTCTTCATTGACCCGATCGCGCAGCTCTTTGCCCGGTTTGAAATGCGGGACAAATTTGCCGTCGAGGCGAACCGAATCACCCGTTTTCGGGTTGCGCCCAACACGTGGCGCGCGGTAGTGCAGAGAAAAACTGCCGAAGCCGCGGATTTCAATGCGGTCACCCGTAGCCAAAGCCTGGGACATCTGTTCCAGCATGGTTTTGATGGCCAGCTCGACATCTTTGTTTGAGAGCTGCCCCTGGTGGGTGACGATCCTTTCGATCAACTCCGACTTGGTCATGTTTTTCCCTTCTTTTTCAAGCGGCTAGATCACTCGATAGAATGGTTTTAGCACGCTGCCCAGCATTTGAACAGCCCGAAAAACAGTAAGGGTCGGAGCGTTCCGCTTGGCTGCGAAGCTTTTGCTGGCCGTCTGTGAGGTTTTCTATGTTTCGGAGAATTCGCGGCTGAAACGGAACGCCGCCCGGCCGCGCCTACGCGTGCGCCAACCCGGGCGGCGATCCGCATTGCCACGAAGCCAATCGTTCCCTGTAGGAGCGGCTTTAGCCGCGAAGCTTTTGCTGGCCGTCTGCGAAGACTTTCTGTGTTTTGGAGAATTCGCGGCTGAAGCCGCTCCTACACCGCTCCTACCAAATAACCCGTATCTCATTGAATTTATGCATTGTTGCGCTTTTTGTAGGAGTGGCTTTAGCCGCGAAGCTTTTGCTGGCCGTCTGCGAAGACTTTCTGTGTTTTGGAGAATTCGCGGCTGAAACGGAACGCCGCCCGGCCGCTCCTACACGTCAGCAGATTATTGGCAATCTTCACCCCGCGAGTGACCGGGTGGCGAGCGGTTTGGCCGCGAAGCCAATCGCCTGCTATACCCAAATCGACTCCGTGATCTTGAGGCAAGGGAATGCCCGAATCTGTCCTCTCTCAAGCGCACCGTTTGCGCAACGGCCGCTTTTCCGAGCCGGGCCGTATATATCTGCTGACCACCACCGTGCAGAACCGGCAGCCGCTGCTTAGCGAGTTTGCCGTGGGCCGTTTGTTGGTGAGCGAGCTGCGCGCTACCCATGAGCAAGGCTGGGTTTCATCTCTGGCCTGGGTGGTGATGCCGGATCACCTGCATTGGCTGGTCAGACTTGAGCAACATTCACTGGATGAGTTAATGCAGCGCATCAAAGGCAAGAGTGCCTGGCAGATCAACAGTTATCTGGGACGCCGAGGGCCACTCTGGCAGCGCGGCTATCACGACCGTGCGCTACGTCGGGAAGAAGACCTTCAGGCCATGGCCCGCTATGTAGTGGCCAACCCACTGCGGGCGAGACTGGTCAACCGGATGGGTGACTATCCGTTGTGGGATGCCATATGGCTGTAGAAAACTTTTGTCGCTGTTTTTGAACCCGTATCAGCGTGCGCGCCAATCGTTCCCGTGGGAGCAGTCGGGCGGCGTTTCGTTTCCGCTTCTCGTAGGAGTGGCTTTAGCCGCGAAGCTTTTGCTGTCCGGCTGCGAAGATTTTCTGTGTTTCGGGGAATTCGCGGCTAAAACGGAACGCCGCCCGGCCGCTCCTACATGCGCGCTAATCGTTCCTCGTAGGAGTGGCTTTAGCCGCGAAGCTGTTGCTGGCCGTCTGCGAAGATTTTATGTGTTCCGGGGAATTCGCGGCTGAAGCCGCTCCTACAACGAACCGCGCGCCCCGCTCCTGTGTGTCCTTATCCGGTGGGGGGTTACTGCACCAGTTCCTGTTCGCTGAACATGTCGCTGAACAGCATGCTGCTCAGGTAGCGCTCGCCGGAATCGGGGAGGATGACCACGATGGTTTTGCCTTGCATGGCCGGTTCGGCGGCGATGCGCAGGGCCGCGGCCATGGCGGCGCCGCAGGAGATGCCGCAGAGGATGCCCTCTTCGCGCATCAAGCGCTGCGCCACGGCCTTGGCGTCTTCGTCGCTGACCAGTTCGACGCGGTCGACCATGGCCAGGTCGAGGTTGTCCGGCACGAAGCCGGCGCCGATGCCCTGGATCTTGTGCGGGCTGGGCTTGAGTTCTTCGCCGGCGATGGTCTGGCTGATCACCGGCGAGCCGATGGGTTCGACCGCCACCGAGAGAATCGCTTTGCCTCGGGCCTGCTTGATGTAGCGCGACACGCCGGTGATGGTGCCGCCGGTGCCGACGCCGGAGACCAGCACGTCGATGGCGCCAGCGGTGTCGTTCCAAATTTCCGGGCCGGTTGTGGTTTCGTGGATCGCCGGATTGGCCGGGTTGTTGAACTGTTGCGGCATGAAGTACTTGGCGGGGTTGGCGGCGGCGATTTCCGCAGCGCGCTCGATGGCGCCTTTCATGCCCTTGGCCGGCTCGGTCAGCACCAGTTCGGCGCCCAGGGCCTTGAGCACCTTGCGCCGCTCCAGGCTCATCGAGGCGGGCATGGTCAGCAGCAATTGGTAGCCGCGCGCCGCCGCGACGAAGGCCAGGCCGATCCCGGTGTTGCCCGAGGTCGGTTCGACGATGCACATGCCGGGCTTGAGCACACCCCGCTCCTCCGCGTCCCAAACCATGCTGGCGCCGATCCGGCACTTCACCGAATAGGCCGGGTTGCGCCCTTCGATCTTGGCCAGGATGGTGACGCCCGCCGGACCGAGGCGGTTGATCTTGACCAGCGGGGTGTTACCAATGGTTTGTGCGTTGTCTGCGAAGATGCGGCTCATGGCGGTGTCCTTGTGCTTTGCGGCCGGGAGAAACTCTGAAGCCTATGATGCTCAGGCTCGGTCGTCCAGCGCGGCGAAACTGGTTCGCAGCTCCAGCTGACTGCAGTGACGAGCAAAGCGTGACTCGCCATTCAGTGACTGAATGGCGCGTCTGCGTTCACAGTCACCGGGACTGCGCGGTATAGTCGCCTTTTCAAATACTGAACCCGCGGGTATTACCCGGCACGTTACCGTTCGAGGATTTACCGATGAAGTTCGAAGGCACCCAGTCGTATGTCGCCACCGACGACCTCAAGCTGGCGGTCAACGCCGCCATCACCCTGGAGCGGCCGCTGCTGGTCAAGGGCGAACCCGGTACCGGCAAGACCATGCTCGCCGAGCAACTGGCCGAGTCCTTCGGCGCCAAGTTGATCACCTGGCACATCAAGTCCACCACCAAGGCCCATCAGGGCCTGTACGAGTACGACGCGGTCAGCCGCCTGCGCGATTCGCAGCTGGATTCCGACAAGGTCCACGACGTTCGCAACTACATCAAGAAGGGCAAGCTGTGGGAAGCCTTCGAGAGCGATGAGCGAGTGATCCTGCTGATCGACGAGATCGACAAGGCCGACATCGAATTCCCCAACGACCTGCTGCAAGAACTCGACAAGATGGAGTTCTACGTCTACGAGACCGACGAGACGATCAAGGCCAAGCTGCGCCCGATCATCATCATCACCTCGAACAACGAGAAGGAGCTGCCGGACGCCTTCCTGCGCCGCTGCTTCTTCCACTACATCGCCTTCCCGGACCGCGTGACCCTGCAGAAGATCGTCGACGTGCACTACCCGGACATCAAGAAGGATCTGGTGGCCGAGGCGCTGGACGTGTTCTTTGACGTGCGCAAGGTACCGGGCCTGAAGAAGAAGCCGTCCACCAGCGAACTGGTCGACTGGCTCAAGCTGCTGATGGCCGACAACATCGGCGAAGCGGTGCTGCGCGAGCGCGATCCGACCAAGGCCATCCCGCCGCTGGCCGGCGCGCTGGTGAAGAACGAGCAGGACGTGCAGCTGCTCGAGCGCCTGGCCTTCATGAGCCGCCGCGCCTCGCGCTGAAAATCGCCCCAGGGACCGCTGCGCGTCGGCCATGCTGCGTTGAGGCCAGACTCGGAATGCTCATTTACAGTCGTAAACTCCGCTTCCTCGTCTGCCCTCGCCTAGCCTGGCTCTAGCTCGCAGCCCCTGGAACGTTTTTTGGAGTCAACGATTACACGAGGATGCAGCCATGCTGCTCAACCTGTTCAATGAAATGCGCGCGGCCAAGGTGCCGGTGTCGGTGCGCGAGCTGCTCGACCTGATCAACGCGTTGAAGCACAACGTGGTGTTCGCCGACATGGACGAGTTCTACTATCTCGCCCGCGCGATCCTGGTCAAGGACGAGCGCCATTTCGACAAGTTCGACCGGGCCTTCGGCGCCTATTTCAAGGGCCTGGAAAACCTCAACCAGCACATCGAGGCGTTGATCCCCGATGAGTGGTTGCGCAAGGAATTCGAGCGCTCACTGAGCGACGAGGAACGCGCCAAGATCGAATCCCTCGGCGGCCTGGACAAGCTGATCGAGGAGTTCAAGAAGCGCCTGGAAGAACAGAAGGAACGCCACGCCGGCGGCAACAAGTGGATCGGCACCGGCGGCACCAGCCCGTTCGGCTCCGGCGGCTTCAACCCGGAAGGCATCCGCGTCGGCGATGCCGGCAAGCGCCAGGGCAAGGCGGTCAAGGTCTGGGACCAGCGCGAGTACAAGAACCTCGACGACCAGGTCGAACTGGGCACGCGCAACATCAAGATCGCCCTGCGCCGCCTGCGCAAGTTCGCCCGCCAGGGTGCCCAGGACGAGCTGGACCTGGACGGCACCATCGACCACACCGCCAAGGACGGCGGCCTGCTCAACATCCAGATGCGCCCGGAGCGGCGCAACACGGTCAAGCTGCTGATCCTGTTCGACATCGGCGGCTCGATGGATGCCCACGTCAAGGTCTGCGAGGAGCTGTTCTCGGCCTGCAAGACCGAGTTCAAGCACATGGAGTATTTCTACTTCCACAACTGCGTGTACGAGTCGGTGTGGAAGAACAACCTGCGCCGCAGCTCGGAGCGTTTCTCCACCCAGGATCTGCTGAATAAATACGGCGCCGACTACAAGGTGGTGTTCGTCGGCGACGCGGCCATGGCGCCTTATGAGATCACCCAGGCCGGCGGCAGCGTCGAGCACTGGAACGAGGAGCCGGGCTACGTGTGGATCAAGCGCTTCATGGAGAAGTACAAGAAGCTCATCTGGATCAACCCCTACCCCAAGGACGCCTGGGGCTACACCGCTTCGACCAATATCATGCGCGAGCTGCTCGAGGACAAGATGTACCCGCTGACCCTGCAAGGCTTGGAAGATGGCATGAAGTTCCTGTCCAAGTAACGCAGGCAATTCAACATGTGGCCCGTAGGGCGGCCTCGGAGCGCAGCGACAGCCCGCCAGCTTTGCGTCGCACCGCTTAACCAATGGTGCACTGCCTGCGGCGAGTGACACCCTACGGATTGCGGATTGCCTCAGGTCCAGGGATGGTTACGAATCGTAGGGCGGCCTCGGAGCGCAGCGACAGCCCGCCAGCTTTTGTGCCACGCCACCGAATCAATGGTGCACTGCCTGCGGCGAGTGACACCCTA
>NZ_JBFIIG010000167.1:0-9513 GCF_041601375.1 Pseudomonas sp.
GTCGCCTTCGCCACTGGTGTTCCTTCCTATATCTACGCATTTCACCGCTACACAGGAAATTCCACCACCCTCTACTGTACTCTAGTCGGCCAGTTTTGGATGCAGTTCCCAGGTTGAGCCCGGGGCTTTCACATCCAACTTAACCAACCACCTACGCGCGCTTTACGCCCAGTAATTCCGATTAACGCTTGCACCCTCTGTATTACCGCGGCTGCTGGCACAGAGTTAGCCGGTGCTTATTCTGTCGGTAACGTCAAAACAGCAAGGTATTCGCTTACTGCCCTTCCTCCCAACTTAAAGTGCTTTACAATCCGAAGACCTTCTTCACACACGCGGCATGGCTGGATCAGGCTTTCGCCCATTGTCCAATATTCCCCACTGCTGCCTCCCGTAGGAGTCTGGACCGTGTCTCAGTTCCAGTGTGACTGATCATCCTCTCAGACCAGTTACGGATCGTCGCCTTGGTGAGCCGTTACCTCACCAACTAGCTAATCCGACCTAGGCTCATCTAATGGCGCGAGGCCCGAAGGTCCCCCGCTTTCTCCCGTAGGACGTATGCGGTATTAGCGTCCGTTTCCGAACGTTATCCCCCACCACTAGGCAGATTCCTAGGCATTACTCACCCGTCCGCCGCTCTCAAGAGAAGCAAGCTTCTCTCTACCGCTCGACTTGCATGTGTTAGGCCTGCCGCCAGCGTTCAATCTGAGCCATGATCAAACTCTTCAGTTTTAATACTGCTTGGGTTTTGTGAAAACCCTAAACTTGGCTCAGCAATCGACAAAAAACTCTCAAATTAACGAGTGTTACTTGTGATGCTGATAATCTTGCGACTAACAGTCTTACCTCACAAGCACCCACACGAATTGCTTGATTCAGTTGTTAAAGAGCAGTGGCTGAGTCTTTCGTCTCAACCGAGGCGCGCATTTTACAGCACCTCATCATTCCGTCAAGTTGTTTTTCGAAGTTCTTTTCCGAAGAAAGTGCTTTCTACTCAACCGCTTGCGCCTCCGATCAGCTTCTGGCATCCCGTCAGCGGGAGGCGAATTCTACAGCGTTTCAAACCGCTGTCAACCACCTCTTTCACCGCTTCCGATCTCCTCGACCGAAACACCGACAGGCTCAAACCACCACCTTGTCAGCCCGGCGCATTCTACACAGCTTTCGCTGCTTTGCAACCCCTCTTTTTAATCTAACTTCTTGTTTTACAAGAGGTTTTCCGAGAGGCCTGCGCCGGAAGAGGTGCGCATTATAGGCCCAGCAGAAACTGCGTCAAGCCTTTATTCGGCTTTTAGCGTAATGCGCGCAAAAGCCTTCTTGCCCGCCTGACAGACGTGGGTTGCGCCCTGCTTATATATAAAGGAACGATCCACCACATCGCCATCTACTCGCACCCCACCGGAACCCAGCAAGTCACGCGCCATGGCGGCGTTCTTGACCAGTCCAGCCTTGTTCAACAAAGCCGCGATAGGCATATCCTCGGCTGAGACCAATTCGATTTCCGGCAAGTCTTCCGGCAGCTCACCCTCGCGCATGCGGTTACCCGCCGAACGATGAGCGCTCGCCGCCGCCTCTTCCCCATGAAAGCGCTCCACTATCTCCTCAGCCAGCTTGATCTTGATATCACGCGGATTGGCACCGCCTTCGACGTCGAGCTTGAACTGAGCAATCTCCTCCATAGAGCGGAAGCTGAGCAACTCGAAGTAACGCCACATCAGCACATCAGGGATAGACACCAGCTTGCCATACATCACCCCCGGCGCTTCCTGTATGCCCACATAGTTGCCCAGCGACTTGGACATCTTCTTGACGCCATCCAACCCCTCGAGCAGCGGCATGGTGACAACGCACTGCGACGCCTGGCCATAGGCACGCTGCAATTCGCGCCCCATCAGCAGATTGAACTTCTGATCGGTCCCACCCAGCTCGACGTCCGCGCGCAAAGCAACAGAGTCATAGCCCTGCACTAACGGATAGAGAAACTCGTGGATGGCAATAGGCTGATTGGTCGAGTAGCGCTTGCTGAAGTCGTCGCGCTCAAGCATGCGCGCAACCGTGTACTGCGAAGCCAGCCTGATAAAGTCGGCGGGGGTCAGCTGATCCATCCAGGTGGAGTTGAACGCCACCTCGGTTTTCGCCGGATCGAGGATCTTGAATACCTGCGTCTTATAGGTCTCGGCATTCGCCAGCACTTGGTCACGCGTCAACGGTGGTCGAGTCGCACTCTTGCCACTCGGGTCACCAATCATTCCGGTAAAATCGCCAATCAGAAAAACCACCTGATGGCCCAACTCCTGAAACTGCCGCAGCTTATTGATAAGCACGGTATGCCCGAGGTGGAGATCGGGCGCCGTCGGATCGAAGCCCGCCTTGATGCGTAGCGGCTGACCACGCTTGAGCTTTTCCACCAGCTCGGACTCAACCAAAACCTCTTCCGCACCGCGCTTGATCAGCGCCAGTTGCTCTTCGACCGACTTCATGACAGGGCTCACAACCACACAAAATTAAAGGGAACCAACGATACAAGATCACCGGCAAATAACAAGTTTTGCCCTGAGGATCACAGGCTCACAGCCTGCCGCTGCCCTTTTGGGGTTGCCTCACAGACGATTTGGTTATATTTTATACAATTAACGCATATTCATCAGGTTCTTCATCTTTTCTTTTCACCCATTCAAAGTCAAAGCCATCTATGACCTCTATAAGCAAAGCGCCCCCGCCGTACCCAAAAACCCACATTCTGGCTGCGAGCGGCATAGCTGCCCTGCTCAGCCTGGCTTTGCTGGTGTTCCCCTCGCGCGAAGTCGAAGCGAAGAAAACCTATCTCAGCCTTGAGCTCGACAATGGCTCCGAGCTTGTTTTGCTGGAAAAGAATGGTCCGCGTCCTGATGACCTCAACGAAGACCGGAACACTTCGCCGTTTGCCAAAATCGAGCAGCCCTCAGGCACTCCCGATCGCGCCGAGCAGAGCAGCGAAACTGATGACGACTCCAGCCAGCCTAGCGCCGCAACAGCCGACTCCACTCCAGTCGACGCCAGTCATAGGATTGTCCGGGTTGCCAATGGCGATACCCTCTCCACGATTTTTGCCGATGTCGGCCTCTCCGCCGGCAGCCTTCATGAAGTGCTGAGCAGCAGCAAGGAGGCCAAGCAGTTCAGCCGCCTGAAAGTTGGCCAGACACTCGCGTTTCGGCTATCGGCAGACGGTCAACTCGAGAGTCTGAGCAGCGAGCTCAGCGACCTCGAAAGCATCAACCTCAGCAAGGATGACAACGGTTTTACCTTCAAGCGTGACACTGTCAAACCGGACGTCAGAACTACCTATGCGCATGGCGTGATCAACAGCTCGCTGTTTCTGTCAGCGAAACGCGCGGGTCTCTCCCACGGGCTGACCATGGACCTGGCAAACATTTTTGGTTACGACATCGACTTCGCCATGGATATCCGTGATGGCGACGAGTTCGAATTGGTCTATGAAGAGAAAGTGGTCAACGACAAGCGCGTCGGCACAGGCAGTATCCTATCTGCGCGCTTCACTAACCGCGGCAAGACTTATACCGCAGTGCGCTATACCGATAAACGAGGCAATACCAGCTATTACAGCGCCGACGGCACCAGCATGCGCAAGGCCTTCCTGCGCACCCCTGTGGACTTTGCCCGTATCAGCTCACGCTTCTCCAACGGCCGACGCCACCCGATCCTGAACAAGATCCGCGCGCACAAGGGCGTCGATTACGCCGCAGCCCGTGGCACACCGATCAAGGCCGCCGGTGATGGCAAGATCTCTCTGGCCGGACGCAAAGGTGGTTACGGCAACACCGTCGTCCTCCAGCATGGCAGCCGCTACCGCACCCTCTATGCCCATATGCAGGGCTTCGCCAAAGGCATCCGCACCGGCGGCAACGTCAAGCAGGGCCAGATCATCGGCTACATCGGCACTACCGGCCTTTCCACCGGGCCACACCTGCATTACGAGTTTCAGGTCAACGGTACCCACGTCGATCCTCTGAGCCAAAAGCTGCCAATGGCCGATCCTATTGCCCGCAATGAAAAGCAGCGCTTCATGCAGCTGAGCACGCCCTTGATGGCACGCATGGATCAGGAAAAAACCACCCTGCTCGCTCTCAACAAGCGCTAACGCAGATGCCGCTCTATCTTGGGCTGATGTCCGGTACCAGTCTCGATGGGCTGGATATCGCCCTGATCGAGCAGAGCGAGAAGACCACTCTACTCGCCACCCATTACCTGCCCATGCCGGAAGAGTTGCGCGCCGAGCTGCTGGCGCTGTGCGCACCGGGCCCGGACGAACTGGCGCGGGCCGCCATGGCCGAACAGCACTGGGTGAGGCTGGCTGCCCAGGGCATGCAGGCGCTACTGCAACAGCAAGAGCTCAGCCCCTCGACAATCCGCGCAATCGGCAGCCACGGCCAGACCATCCGCCATGAACCGGCCCGCGGGTTCACCATCCAGATTGGCAACCCCGCCCTGCTTGCCGAGCTGACCGGCATCAGCGTAGTGAGCGACTTTCGCCGTCGCGATGTTGCCGCAGGCGGGCAAGGTGCACCGTTGGTGCCCGCTTTCCACGAAACCTTATTCGCCGAGCAGCACAGCTACCGCGCAGTCTTGAATCTCGGCGGGTTCAGCAATCTCAGCCTGCTCGCGCCCGATCAACCCGTGCGCGGCTTCGACTGCGGCCCGGGCAATGTCCTGATGGACGCCTGGATCCAGCGCCATCGCGGTGAAAGTTATGACCGCGACGGTGCCTGGGCGGCCAGTGGCAAGGTGCAGCCCGACCTACTCGAAGCACTACTTGGCGATCCCTTCTTCAACACCCAGGGACCCAAGAGCACCGGTCGCGAGCTGTTCAATCTGGACTGGCTCGACCAGCACCTGGGCAAGCGACTTCGCTACGCCGAAGCGGATGTACAAGCGACACTGCTGGAGTTGACCGCCATCAGTATCAGCAAGGCTTTGCTCGGCGCTCAGCGCGAAACCGAAGAACTGCTGGTCTGCGGCGGCGGCGCGCATAACCGCACGCTGATGACACGCCTGGCTGCGCTGCTCCCAGGCTGCGCGGTCAACAGCACGCAGAGCCACGGCGTGCCTGCGGACTGGGTAGAAGCCATGGCGTTCGCCTGGTTGGCGCATTGCTGCCTGGAAGGCATACCCGCCAATCGGCCGAGTGTGACGGGCGCCAGTGGGTTACGGGTGCTCGGCGCTATCTACCCCGCCTGACCGATGGCGGACCCTGTGCAGAAACAACAACGCCGTACCCTCGGCACGGCGTTAGTCCTCAGGGTGAAGGCGGTCAGATCGAGAAGGACGAGCCACAGCCACAGGTAGTGGTAGCGTTTGGGTTCTTGATCACGAAGCGTGAGCCCTCCAGGCCTTCCTGGTAATCGACTTCGGCGCCCGCCAGGTACTGGAAGCTCATCGGGTCCACCACCAGGCTCACCCCTTCGCGCTCGACGATGGTGTCATCATCGGCGACTTCTTCATCGAAGGTGAAGCCGTACTGGAAGCCCGAACAACCGCCGCCCGTGACGAACACGCGCAACTTCAGGCGAGGGTTACCCTCTTCATCGACCAGGCTCTTCACCTTGCTCGCCGCGCCCTGCGTGAATTGCAAAGCTGTGGGGGTGAAGGTTTCGACGCTCATGTTGACTATCTCCCGGCGCTAGACGCCATACTGCGTTGAGGCCCTGCATTATCCACTTACCCTACAAAAGCGGTCAACTATTCTGCAGGAACCAGATTCTCCGGCAACTCCAATGGTCGCGGCTGCTCTTTGAGTGGGCGCAAGCCCCCCTCGATCTGCGCCCCCATGGCCATTTCCATCAATCCGTAATACAGGGTACCGCACACCCGCGCGCGACTGCCCAACTCGAGGTGCTCGCTGGCATAAACATCGCCGATCACTTCACCGTCAATCACGATGCGGGGGGCGCGGATCTCACCTTCCACCTGCCCCTCGGCACTGACCCGAACCATGCCATCACTGGTCTGCAGATCGCCACAGACCCGGCCATCGACCTGCACCGCTCCGTGAAAGCGTAAGTCTCCGTTGAATTCCGCCCCGGCGGCAATCAGGCTGGTCTTGCCGGTAAAACGCTGCAGGTCGGTCTTGCGCTTGTCTTTATTCCACATGGGAAGCTGTCACTCCTGGTCGATCCATTTGAATGTCCGCTCCAACGGCTTTTCTCCTTTGACCTCGGCACGCACCCTGATCTGCTGCGGTGCAAAGCCGTCGGGCAACTTCAGCTCGGCGAAGCGTCCAGCTTCAGGAATCGCCTGGAAATGCTTGAAAGCAAAGGGAATCCCCTGACCGCTGAACTGATCAGGCAAGTCTTGCGTCAGTGCGGCCAGTTGCAAGCTGACCGCCTTACTGCCCTGACGCCCCTCCACCGTTACCACTAACTGACCCTCGAGCGGCTTGTCGTCCTTGCCCACCCGGCTGAGCAGTATTTTGTAGCGGAAGTGCAGCGGCCTGTCCGTGGCCTGCAGCTCAAAGGTGCGAATGCGTAATCCTTCCCGACGACTGGCTGGCGCCAAGACACCTTTGTAGAACGCCAGGTCTTGCTGCTGCTTGAAGATCTGCTCCTCAAGCAGCTTGATGGTCAACCGGCTCTGCTCGTTGGCCTGCTGTGCGACTTTCTCGCCGCTGCCGACCACGATCAGGCGCTGGCGCAGCTGATCCAGCTCCTGCTCCAGCGCAATCAAACGTTCCCGCATCGGCTGGTACTCCACCTCGATCGCCTGGCTCGTGCGCAGTTGCCACCAGGTTCCGCCATAGAACGCGGCGGGAACAGCCAGGAGCAACAACAGCAGCACCAGCCGCAGCCGGCCGGCGCGCCGCGGATCACTGGGGCGGACCTCCCAGCCGGCCATCAGGGCAGCATGGCCGCATGCGACAGGCCCAGGCGCTCGTCGAGCCCGAAGAGGATGTTCATGTTCTGCACTGCCTGGCCGGAAGCACCTTTGACCAGGTTATCGATCACCGACAGCACCACCACCAGGTCGCCATCCTGCGGGCGGTGCACCGCTATGCGACAGACATTGGCGCCGCGCACGCTGCGGGTTTCCGGGTGACTGCCGGCAGGCATCACGTCGACGAACGGCTCGTCGGCATAGCGCTGCTCGAACAGCGCCTGCAGGTCGACCGAGCGGTCTGCCACGGTCGCATACAGGGTTGCATGGATGCCGCGAATCATCGGGGTCAGGTGCGGCACGAAGGTCAGCCCCACCTCGGAGCCCGCCGCACGCCGCAAACCCTGGCAAATTTCCGGCAGATGACGATGACCTTTGACGCCGTAGGCCTTCATGCTCTCACCGGCCTCGCTGAACAGCGAACCGACACTGGCACCGCGCCCGGCGCCGCTGACCCCGGACTTGCAATCGGCGATCAACCGCGATGTGTCGGCCAGGCCGGCCTCCAGCAGCGGAATCAAGCCCAGCTGTGCGGCGGTCGGGTAGCAACCGGGCACGGCGATCAGGCGCGCCTGCTTGATCGCTTCGCGGTTGACCTCCGGCAAGCCATAGACCGCCTCCGGCAACAGATCCGGCGCGCCGTGGGGCTGGCCGTACCACCTGGCCCACTCTTCGGCGTCTTGCAGACGGAAGTCGGCGGACAGGTCGATCACCTTGGTGCCGGTCGCCAGCAATTCGCCGGCCAGGGCATGGGCGACGCCATGCGGAGTGGCGAAGAACACCACGTCGCAAGCGCCCAGGGTCGCGACATCCGGGACGCTGAAGACCAGGTCGGGGTAGTGGCCGCGCAGGTTCGGGTACATCTCGTCGACGCGCAAGCCCGCCTCTGAGCGTGAAGTGATGACTGCAACTTGCGCCTGCGGGTGCTGCGCCAACAAGCGCAGCAGCTCCACACCGGTGTAGCCCGTGCCGCCGACGATACCGACCTTGACCATCACTTGCCCCTTGCAAAAAGCTATTGGAAAGCTGTCGATGATAAGGCCGTAACCGCCAACGGCCAACTGCGCAGATGACGTATCGGGCAGTGGCCACTACTATCGGGGCACTTTTATTGCGCGGGATTCGGACAATGCTCTATCTGTGGCTCAAAGCCCTGCACATCATCGCCATGGTCTGCTGGTTCGCCGGGCTATTCTACCTGCCACGCCTGTTTGTCTACCACGCCATGAGCGAAGACGACACCAGTCGCGAGCGGTTCTGCGTGATGGAACGCAAGCTGTACCGCGGCATCATGCTGCCGTCGATGATCGCCACCCTGATCTTCGGTGTCTGGTTGATCAGCCTCAACCCCGGCTACTACTTCAGCCAGGGCTGGATGCACGCCAAGCTCAGCCTGGTGGTCCTGCTGATCGGCTATCAGCACCTCTGCGGCGCCCAGCTCAAACGCTTCGCCCGCGGCGAGAACCGCCGCAGCCATGTGTTCTACCGCTGGTTCAATGAGGCACCGGTGCTGGCCTTGCTCGCGATCGTCATCCTGGTCGTGGTCAAACCCTTCTGAGTCTGCCCAAGGAATCGCTATGAGCCTGCCCGCCCTGCTCGAACAACGCCTGCGCCTGCCCGTGGTGGCCGCCCCCATGTTCCTGGTGTCCAACCCGCAACTGGTCCTCGCCTGTTGCCGTAACGGCATCGTCGGCAGCTTTCCCGCGCTCAACCAGCGCGACAGCGGTGCCTTCAAGGCCTGGCTGGAAGAGATCGAAGCCGGTCTGCAGGCCGAGTTCGCGCCTTACGCGGTCAACCTGATCGTGCATGGCAGCAATCCGCGCCTGCAGGCCGATCTGGCCCTCTGCATCGAACACCGCGTGCCTATCGTCATCACCAGCCTCGGCGCGGCCAAGGAAGTGGTCGATGCGGTACACGGCTACGGCGGCCTGGTGTTCCACGACGTGACCACCCGCCGCCATGCGGAGAAAGCGGCACAAGCCGGAGTCGACGGCCTGATCGCGGTCGCGGCGGGCGCCGGTGGCCATGCCGGCACCTGGAGCCCCTTCGCCCTGATCGCGGAAATCCGCGAGTTCTTCGACAAGACCCTGCTGCTGGCCGGCTGCCTCAATCACGGCCATGAACTTCTCGCCGCGCAATTGCTCGGCGCCGACCTGGCGTACCTCGGCACCCGCTTCATCGCCACGCAGGAGAACGCCGCGCCGGCGGCTTACAAGCAGATGATTCTGCACGCCCAGGCTGCCGACATCATCCACACCCCGGCGGTATCCGGCGTGCCGGCCAGCTTCATGCGCCAGAGCCTGGAACTGGCCGGCTACGACCTCAAGCAGCTGCAAAACAAGGGCGAGATCAACTACGGCGAAAAACTCAAACCGATCAGCGACGAGGCCAAGGCCTGGAAAACCGTGTGGTCGGCCGGCCAGGGCGTCGGCACCATCAGCGATCTGCCGAGCGTCGATGCGCTGGTGGCGCGCCTGGATCGCGAGTACCGCGATGCGCAGCATCGGGCCCAGCTGTTGCAACAGCGCTGGCCACGCTGAAGCGCCGACCCGGCAGGCGAATCGCCAGCCGGGACGCATAGGCGGCGCA
>NZ_JBFIIG010000168.1:0-9371 GCF_041601375.1 Pseudomonas sp.
CATGTGGTCACGGCTACGGCCGAACTGGCCGATCTGCAGCCCAAGCTGGAGTCGAAACACAAGATCAACAAGCTGCGCAAACTACTCGATGAACTGGCCGGGGATTACGACCGGATCTATCTGGATACGCCGCCTGCGCTGAATTTCTACACGGTTTCCGCATTGATCGCCGCTGATCGGGTGCTGATCCCCTTCGATTGCGACAGCTTCTCGCGTCAGGCCCTGTACGGCCTGTTGCTGGAGATCGCGGAGCTCAAGGAAGACCACAACGAAGGGCTGGAGGTCGAGGGCATCGTGGTCAACCAGTTCCAGCCCCGGGCGACCCTGCCCCAGCAGATGCTCGATGAGCTGATCGCCGAAGGCTTGCCGGTATTGTCGGTGAACCTGATGAGCTCGGTGCGCATGCGTGAATCGCACCAGGCCTGCACACCGCTGATCTATCTGGACGCACGGCACAAGTTGACCCAGCAATTCGTCGAGCTGCACGACTTGCTCGAGGCCAGCGATTAGCCGGGGCCGAACAAAACGACAAAGGCGCCACTGGCGCCTTTGTCGTTTTGTTCGGGTGATGGCTGTTAGCGGCGGACGACAAAAATGTCGCAGGGCGCCTTATGCAGGAAATGCTGCGCCAGACTGCCGAGCAATGCCTGGGACAAGGCGCTGCGGCCGTGGCTGCCGAGTACCAGCAGCTCGCTGCGGCGGGTTTTCAGCTGTGCCTGCAGGCTGCGCAGGATGCCGCCTTGCTGCACCGAGTGGGTCAGGGTCGGGCCGTTGGCAGGCAGGATCTGCGCTTCGTCCTCGAGCAGTTGATCGATCAAGGCGCGCTGGATCTGCAGTTGCGCCTCGACTTGCCTGGGCGTGCCCTTGTCCGGCTCGAACACGTGCAGTGCATGCAGTTCGGCCGTTTCCGGCAGCAGGCGATAGGCCTGCTCCAGGGCGCTGCAGGCGCAGAGGGAGAAGTCGATGGCGGCAAGCGCACGCTGGTAGGGCTGGAACTCGTTGCGCGCCACCAGCAGCAGCGGCACGCTGCAGTTCCTGGCGATACGATCCAGGCTGGTGCCGGAGAAGAAATCGTGGCGCTGGTGGTGGGCGCCCAGTACCAGCAGGTCGCAACCCAGCTCCTGCACCTGCTGCAGCACCGCCTCGGAAGGTTTGCCAGCGGTCAGTTGCAGTTCGCTGCCCAGGGGGGCGTAGCGGGTCAGGCTGCGATCCAGGGCCTGATGGGCCTGTTCGTGCGCCTGGCTGTTCTGGGTGGGGTCGAGGACGTGCAGTATCGTCAGCTTGGCGTTGTGCTGTTGTGCCAGCTGGGCGGCGCGACGCAGGGCCATGTCGGCCGTGTCGCGCAAGTCATGGGCAATGAGAATATTGGTAAACATGGGAAAAATCTCCGGCCGATGGATGTCGGCGATTTATTATCCATCAAGCAATAGTCGTTCTTTTGACCTTAGGCAAGGCCAGGCGTCAGCGTTCGTAAAAAAACAGAGTGGCGTCGCGAGGCTGCCTCCTGGCGTTTGCGGCAAGGCGTGCTGCGTGAGAAATGGGGTAGTTTAGTGAACTAAATGACCCGATTTTTCACCTGGCGCAACGCCATAGCGAGCGTTTGCAGGCGGCCGCAATAGGCGGGAGTCTTTTCACAAGCTCTCAGAGACCTTGACCCTCCAGCCAGGCCAGCAGTTGCGGCAGTGGCAGGGCGCCGCTCTGACGGGCGACTTCGCGGCCGCCCTTGAACAGGATCAGGCTGGGAATCGAGCGGATGCCCAGTTGGCTGGACAGTTGCGGGTTGGCCTCGCTGTCCAGCTTGCCCAGGCGACAGCGCCCCTGCAGTTGGCTAGCCGCCTGGTAGAAGCTCGGGGCGAAGGCCTTGCAGGGGCCGCACCAGTCGGCCCAGACATCCACCAGCACCGGCAGATCGCCCTTGAGCTGGCTGGCGAAGTTGGCCTGGGACAGCTCGATCGGCGTGCCCGGTACGACGTCATGCTTGCAGCGTCCGCAGCGCGGGTTGTCGCCCAGGCGCTCGGCAGGGATGCGGTTGAGGCCGTTGCAGCTTGGGCAGGGGATCAGCAGCAGGTTGGACATGAGCGACTCCAGAGACGGGGTAGCCCTTATCTGGAGTCGGCTGACCCGCTTATCAAGGCCGAACTCAATCTCCCGTAGCCTGCAGTGCCTGTTGCAGGTCGGCAAGAATATCGTCGCTGTGTTCGATGCCGATCGACAGGCGCACCATGTCGCGCGGTACGCCGGCCTTGGCCAGCTCCTCGTCGTTGAGCTGGCGGTGGGTGGTGGAAGCCGGATGGCAGGCCAGCGACTTGGCGTCGCCGATATTCACCAGGCGCACCACCAGCTTGAGCGCGTCGATAAAGCGCGCTCCCGCCGCCTGGCCGCCGACGATGCCGAAGGAGAGGATCGAGGCCGGTTTGCCCTGGCAGTATTTTTGCGCCAGGTCATGCTCGGGATGATTGCTCAGGCCGGCGTACTTGACCCAGGCCACCTGCGGGTGATTCTGCAGGTATTCGGCCACCTTGAGCGCGTTCTCGCAGTGGCGCTCCATGCGCAGGGCCAGCGTTTCCAGGCCTTGCAGGATCAGGAAGGAATTGAACGGCGAGATGGCCGCGCCCATGTTGCGCAGCGGCACCACCCGGCAGCGGCCGATGAAGGCGGCCGGGCCGAAGGCCTCGGTGTAGGTCACGCCGTGGTAGGAGGCGTCCGGGGTATTGAGCAGGGCGAAGCGCTCCTGGTGCTGCGCCCAGGGGAAGTTGCCGGAGTCGACCACGATGCCGCCGATGCTGGTGCCGTGGCCGCCCATGTACTTGGTCAGCGAGTGCACCACGATGTCGGCGCCGTGCTCGAAGGGGCGGCAGAGCATTGGCGTGGCCACGGTGTTGTCGACGATCAGCGGTACGCCATGGCGGTGGGCCGCATCGGCCAGCGCTTGCAGGTCGATGATGTTGCCGGCCGGATTGCCGATGGACTCGCAGAACAGCGCCTTGGTTTTGTCGTCTATCAGCGCTTCCAGGGCGGCAATATCGTCATGGGCGGCGAAACGCACTTCGATGCCCTGGCGCGGCAGGGTGTGGGCGAACAGGTTGTAGGTGCCGCCATACAGCTTGGCCACCGAGACGATGTTGTCGCCGACTTCGGCGATGGTCTGGATGGCATAGGTGATGGCCGCCATGCCGGAGGCCACAGCGAGGGCGCCGACCCCGTTCTCCAGGGCCGCCACGCGTTTTTCCAGCACGTCGGTAGTGGGATTCATGATCCGTGTGTAGATGTTGCCAGCGACCTTGAGGTCGAACAGGTCGGCACCGTGCTGGGTGTCGTCGAAGGCGTAAGAGGTGGTCTGGTAGATCGGCACTGCCACCGCCCTGGTGGTCGGGTCAGGGCTGTAGCCAGCATGGATGGCCAGGGTTTCCAGTTTCATGCGCGCGTTCCTTCAGGGTCGTTTGGAAAAGCCGCAGGATGGAGAGGGGAGGCAAGTCTGGTCAATGATTTGCAGCAATAAAACCAGTCGGATACAGGTTCGATGGGTGTCGCCCAATGGCTCACACCGGCGTCAGCGGCCAGAACCAGGGGATGACGAAGCTGGCCACCACCCACAACAGCAGGTTGAGCGGAATACCCACCTTCATGAAGTCGGTGAAGCGGTAGCCGCCGGCGTTGTAGACGAAGGTGTTGGTCTGGTAGCCGATCGGTGTGGCGAAGCTGGCGCTGGCGGCAAACATCACCGCGACCACAAAGGCCCGTGGATCGACGCCCAGGTGCTGGGCCAGGCCGATGGCAATGGGGGTGACCAGCACCGCCACGGCGTTGTTCGAGAGCATCTCGGTGAGGACCGAGGTGAACAGGTAGATGAACGACAGCATCAGCAGCGGCCCGGCCCAGGGCAGCCAGCCCATGACGTTCTCCACCAGCAGCTTGACCAGACCGACCTTGTCCATGGCGATGCTGATCGCCAGCATGCCGAAGATCAGGCTGAGGATCTTCCAGTCCACCGCCTTGTAGGCGTCCTCCACGTCGAGGCAGCGGGTCGCCAGCACGGTCACCGCGCCAATGATCGCCAGGCCTTCGATGGGCATCAGGCCGAAAGCGGCCAGGACCATCACCGCCAGGGTGGCGCCGATCGCAATCGGCGCCTTGTCGCGGCGGAAGGCGCGCTCCTGCACGGCGTTGAGGCTGATCAGCTCGCCGTTGTCGGCGAAACGCTTGATCTGCGCCGGGGTACCCTCGACCAGCATCACGTCGCCGAACTGCAGCTCGAAGTCGTCCAGGTTGCCCTGGATGTTCTCGTCCTGGCGGTGCACGGCGAGCACGGCGATGCCGTAGCGCGCGGTCAGATCGAGGTCGCGCATGGGGCGGTGGCTGTAGCGCGAATTGCGCCCGACTATGGCCTCGGCAAGGATCACGTCGTGGCTGCTGATGGTCTCGAAGGCGTCGCCGCGGTTGAAGGTCAGGTGGCCGCTTTCGCGCAGCTCGACCACGTTCTTCACCTGGCCGTGCAGCACCAGGCGATCACCGCTGGCAAGCAGGGTGGCGTGATCCGGTTCAGTCAGCTCCTGCTCCTCGCGGAACAGTTTGAGCACCTGCAGGCCGCTGCCGCCGTTGAGGTTGGCCTCGGCCAGGGTCTTGCCGACCACAGGCGAGTTGTGCGGCACCAGCAGTTCGGTCATGAAGGTGCGATCGAGGTCGGGGCGCAGCTGCTTGGACAGGGTTTCGCGCTCGGGCAGCAGGTGGCGGCCGATGGTTAGCAGGTAGAGCATGCCGACCGTGGCCAGGATCAGCCCGGCACCGGTGATCTCGAAGATGCCGAAGGGCGCCAGGCCGGCCTTGCGTGCGACGCCGTCGACCAGGATGTTGGTCGAGGTGCCGATCATGGTCAGGGTGCCGCCGAGGATGGTGGCGTAGGACAGCGGGATCAACAGCTTCGACGGTAGGGTGCCGGCGCGCCGCGCCAGGGAGATCGCCACCGGGGTGAGGATGGCCACTACCGGGGTGTTGTTCAGGCAGGCGGAAATCACCAGGGCGGTCAGGGTCAGGCCGGTGAGTACGCGAATCGGGCTGGTGCCGACCAGGTCGCCGAGCCAGTTGCCCAGGGCGTCGATGCAGCCGGTGCGCTCCAGTGCGGCCGAGAGCACGAACATGCAGGCGATGGTCACCGGTGCCGAGTTGCTCAATACGCTGAGGACTTCCTTGGGCTCGAGCAACTGGGTGACCAGCAGCGCGGCCACGCCGATGGCGGCGACTATGTCCGGGCTCCACTTTTCGCGGACGAAGGCCACCAGCAGCCAGACCAGCAGGGCGCCTACGAACAATAGCGGCAGTGAGTCCCAGAACATAAGCGTCCCTAGCGTGCAAATCTTGGGTGGGTGATGGCGCAGCATGGGAGCCGCGCAAGGTCGCCAAGATAGTGGGCTTCGCTTAGATAGTCTAAGAATGTTTGAGAAGGTTTATATGCCTTTTCGGTTTAACAGATAAGGCTGTATCGCCGCCCTGACCGCGCACTGTCGCTGTGCCGTCGGTCATCGGCCGGTTAGGCTCGGGTTTTCCGTGCTGGAGGTGAACGATGCGTCCATTAGGCATTCTCGGCGGCATGAGCTGGGAGTCCACCCTGAGCTATTACCGCCTGCTCAATCAGGGGGTGCGCGAGCGTCTCGGCGGCCTGCATTCGGCGCCGCTGCTCCTGCATTCGGTGGACTTCGCCGGGATCGCCGCGCTGCAGCAACAGGGCGACTGGGAGGCGGCCGGGCGGCAATTGGCGGTCGCGGCCCAGGGCCTGGAGCGTGCCGGTGCGACGGCGCTGCTGCTGGCGACCAACACCATGCACAAGGTGGCGCCGGCCATCGCCGCGGCGGTCGACATTCCTCTGCTGCATATCGGCGATGCTGTCGGCCAGGCGCTGCAGCGCCAGGGCGTCACGCGCGCGGCCCTGCTCGGTACGCGCCTCACCATGCAGGAGGATTTCTATCGCCAGCGTCTGGCCGAGCGCTTCGGCATCCAGGTCATGCTGCCCGACGAGCAGCGGATGGCGGAAATCGACCGGGTGATTTTCGCCGAGCTGTGTCAGGGCCGGTTCCAGGACAGCGCGCGGGCCTTCTACCAGGATTGTCTGGCGCGGCTGCAGGAGCAGGGCACCGAGGTGGCGATTCTCGGCTGCACCGAGATCGGTCTGCTGCTCGAGGGCGCAGACGCGGCGCTGCCGCTGCTCGACAGCAGCGAGTTGCATGTGGCCATGGGGCTGGAGTGGCTGCTGGCTGGTTCGCAGGGTGGATGACGCCTTGCTCATCCACCCTCGTTGGTGGTGGATGGATAAAGCGTCATCCACCCTACGCCTGCTTACGACGAGCAGCTGATCTCCAGGTGCTTGCCCCACTCCGGTGGGCGCTGGGCGTAGCGCTCGAAGCCGGGTTGCTCGTCGAACGGCCGGCTGAGAACGGCGTGCAGTTCGCGCACCGGGTCGTAGTCGCCCTGTTCGGCGGCGTCGATGACTTGCTGGGCCAGGTAATTGCGCAGGATGTACTTGGGGTTGACCGCGTGCATGCGTGCGCGTCGCTCTGCCTGGGTTCCACCGTCCTGTGCGCTGCGGGTCCGGTAGTCGCTGGCCCAGGCATCGAACCCCTTGAGGTCGGTGAAGTCCTCGCGCAGGCGGGCGAGGGCCGGTTCGGCCGCGCTGGCACCCAGCTCGCGGAAGAAGTTGCTGTAGTCCACCGCGCTGCCTTGCATCAGTTGCAGCAGGCGCTGAATCAGCGCGTCGTCGCCCGCATCGGCGCTGAGCAGGCCCAGGCGTCGGCGCATCAGGTCGAGGTAGTGGGCCTGGTACAGCGGCAGGAACAGGTTCAGGGTCTCGCGCAGGGCGTCGATCTCGACCAGCGGGGTCAATGCCTGGCCGAGGGCCGCGAGGTTCCACTGGGCGATCGGCACCTGGTTGCTGAAACTGTAGCGCCCCGTGTCGTCGGAGTGGTTGCAGATGTGGTTGGCGTCGAAGTCGTCGAGGAAGGCGTAGGGACCGTAGTCGAAGGTGATGCCGAGGATCGACATGTTGTCGCTGTTCATCACCCCGTGGCAGAAACCATAGGCCTGCCAGTAGGCGATCAGCTCGGCGTTGCGTTCGACCACCTCGCGGAACATGGCCAGGTAGGGTTCGGGCTGCTCCAGGCACGCGGGGAAGTGGCAGCTCAGCACATGCTCGCCGAGTGCCTTCAGCAGATCGTGCTGGCGGGTGTAATAGAAGTACTCGAAGTGGCCGAAGCGCACATGGCTCTGCGCCAGGCGCAGGAGCATGGCCGCGCTTTCCCGTTTCTCCCGCCATACCGGGGTGCTCGAGGTGGTCACGCACAGCGCCCGCGAGGTCGGGATGCCGAGGGCGTGCAGGTGTTCGCTGGCGAGGAACTCGCGGATCGATGAACGCAATACCGCACGACCATCGCCCATGCGCGAATAAGGGGTCTGGCCGGCGCCTTTCAAGTGCAAATCCCAATACTCGCCGGCGTCGTTGACCACCTCGCCCAGCAGCAGGCCGCGGCCATCGCCCAGGCGCGGGTTGTAGCTGCCGAACTGGTGCCCGGAATAGACCATGGCCCGCGGTTCGGCCGCGCTCCACAGCTTGTGCCCGGCGAACAACTGGGCGAACTCCTCGCTGGCGGCCTCGCCTGGATCGAGGTCGAGCAGGGCCATGGCCGTCGGGCTGACCACCACCAGGCGTGGCTCGGCAATAGGCTCGGGCAGCACCTCGGTGGAAAAGGCGTCGCCGAGGCGAGCGAAGCGATTGTCGAAGGTGAGGTCGGTCAGGCTTTTCAAGGGCGGCTCCTGCAATTCCGAGTATTTTGCTGGGAATTGCAGGGCAGGGGAAGGGGGGCGGCGGTTGTCGGGCTTATAACGGGTCGCTGCCGGAGTCGGCGGGCGACTCCGGCAGGCTTGTCGGGCTGGGCAGTCGCAGCTCCTGGCCCTGGAGATTCTTCACGAAGATATCCAGTTGGCGGAAGGCGATCCCGATACCGTGTTCGCGGAACATGCGGTCGATGGCGCGGTTGAGCTCGTCGGTGGCGGCATTGCGATCACCCAGTTCGCGTACATGCACGCGCAGCTCATGGTCCAGGGTGCTTTCGCCGAACGTGAGGAAGAACACCAGCGGCTCGGGATCACGCAGCACCCGTGGGTTTTCTTCCGCGGCCTGCAGCAGCAGTTTACGCACCAGCTCCAGGTCCGAGCCATAGCTGACGCCGATTTTCAGGATGATGCGGGTGACCGTGTCGTTCAGCGACCAGTTGACCAACTGGTCGGTGACGAAGGTCTTGTTCGGTACGATGATTTCCTTGCGGTCGAAGTCGGTGATGGTGGTGGCGCGGATGCGGATGCGACTGACCGTACCGGATAGATTGCCGATGGTCACCACGTCTCCGATGCGCACCGGGCGCTCGAACAGGATGATCAGGCCGGAGATGAAATTGGCAAAGATTTCCTGCAGGCCGAAACCCAGGCCGACCGAGAGCGCCGCCACCAGCCACTGCAGCTTGTCCCAACTGACCCCCAGGGTCGACAGGGTGATGACGAAACCGATGGCGGCGATCGCATAGGACAGCAGGGTAGTGGTGGCGTAGGCGCTGCCTTGAGCCAGCGTCAGGCGCGACAGCACCAGCACTTCCAGCAGGCCCGGCAGGTTGCGCGCCAGGGCCACGGTGATGCCGACGATGATCAGTGCACCGAGCACGTCGCTGAGGCTGATCGGCACCAGGCTGGCGGTTTCGCCGCTGCCGCTGCTGTATTCGTAGAGGCTGATGTTGTCCAGGTAGGCGAATACCGAGATCAGGTCGGCCCAGACCCAGTACAGCGCGACAATAAAGGTGCCGAACAGGGCCAGGCGGATCAGGCGCAGCGACTGCTGGTTGACCTGTTCGATGTCCAGGGTAGGCTCTTCCACCACGACCTCGACACCCTCGCTGCTCTCCTTGGCCTGAGCCTGGCGTTTGACTGTGGCGCGGTGGTAGGCCAGGCGCCTGGCGGCGACGCCGAGGCCGCGAACGAAGGCGGCTTCGACGAACAGCCAGATGACCAGCAGGTAAAGGGTGTCGATCAGTCGGTCACTGAGTTTCAGCGCGGTGTAGTAGTAGCCGAAGCCGACCGCGACGATCAGCGCTGGCGGCAGCAGGCTGAACAGCAGGCCGAGGAATATGCGAAACGCCGAGGCATGCTCGCGTGCCGGGCCGCTCAGCAGCAGCTTGTGCAGTAGCCAGGCCATCAGGCCGTAACAGGCCAGCACCACGCCGATACCGATGACATCTTCGGCCAGGGCAGCGGGCTGGTGCTCGGCCACGGCGACCACGCCGGCCAGGGCCATGACCACCAGGCCGAGACGGCGAATCTGCCGATGGAGGAAAATCACC
>NZ_JBFIIG010000169.1:0-9366 GCF_041601375.1 Pseudomonas sp.
CGCCGCGGTCAGTTGCGAGCCGTGGGTGTAGAAGTTCACCGGGGCCAGGGTATGCAGGAAGCCCCACACGCCAGCACCGAAGAACGCGGTCACGGTAGTGCCCTTGGCCCACAGGGTGGCGGCGCGGTTCGGGTGCTGCCGGCGCCGCTTGCCGACCATGGTGAAGGCGAACAGCACCATGGCGAAGAAGGGTATCGGTTCCATCGCCGAGAAAATCGAGCCGACCCACAGCCAGACCTCGGGCGCCCCTATCCAGAAGAAGTGGTGACCGGTACCGAGGATGCCGGTGATCAGGGCCATGGCGATGATCACATACAGCCACTTCTCGACCACTTCACGGTCCACCCCGGTGACCTTGATCAGGACGAAGGCGAGCATCGCGCCCATGATCAATTCCCACACGCCTTCCACCCACAGGTGCACCACGAACCACCAGTAGTACTTGTCGCGCGCCAGGTTTTCCGGGTTGTAGAAGGCAAACAGGAAGAACACCGCCAGGCCGATCAGGCCGGTCATCATGACCATGCTGATGGTGGTCTTGCGCCCCTTGAGCAGGGTCATGCCGATGTTGTAGAGGAAGCCCAGGGCGACCACCACGATGCCCATCTTGGTGATGGTCGGCTGCTCGAGGAATTCCCTGCCCATGGTCGGCAGCAAATCGTTGCCGGTCATCTTGGCCAAGCCCGCATAGGGCACGAACAGGTAGCCGAGAATGGTCAGCACGCCGGCGGCGGCGAACACCCAGAACAGGATGATCGCCAGCTTCGGGCTGTGCAGCTCGCGGTCGGCCTCCTCGGGAATCAGGTAGTAGGCCGCGCCCATGAAGCCGAACAGCAGCCAGACGATCAGCAGGTTGGTGTGCACCATCCGCGCCACGTTGAAGGGGATCAGCGGGAACAGGAAGTCACCGACCACGTACTGCAGGCCCATGATCAAGCCGAACAGGATCTGCCCGAGGAACAGCATCAGGGCGAACACGAAGTACGGCTTGGCCACGGCTTGCGAGGCGAATTTCAGATGTGGATTGGCAATGGTCATCTATCAGCCCTCCTTGTTTGGCGGCCAGTCGTTGGTATCGATCTTCGAAGTCCACTTGAGGAACTCCGCCATATCGTCCACTTCCTGCTCGCTGAGGTTAAATTGCGGCATCGCCCGGCGGCCTGGAATGCCCAGGGGCTGCGCCTTCATCCAGGCCTGCAGGAACGGCTTGAAAGCCGCTTCCTCGCCACGCCGGGTGAACACATTGCCCAGTTCGGGCGCGAAGTAGGCGCCCTCGCCCAGCAGGCTGTGGCAGCCGATGCAGTTGTTGTTCTCCCAGACCGCTTTGCCGCGCACCACCGACTCGTTCATCTCCGAGGCGTTGCTGCGTTCTGGAAAGGTCTGCTCTGTGTGATAGGTCAGTGCCAGGAATACCAGGAAGAAGAACACGCTCCCCCCAAAGTAGATATTCCTGGCCATGCCCTTGGTGAAGGTCTCTGACATGGTCGCTTCCTCTTTGCTTGGCGTGACCATTCTAGAAAGCCTGCTAACGAAACCTGCTTGATCGCAATCAAGAAAGCCGGAAAGCCCGATGGTTTTACTCGGGTATGGCCAGCGAGAGGAGGAACAGCGAAGAACCAGCAGGCAGATGAGCAATGCCCGGCGCGGCGATCACCGCATGAGCATGGCTAAAGCGGAGGGCGAACTCGCGAAGCAGTAACAACGGTGGACTGTTCGCTGCGCTCCTGAGTCCACCCTACGGCCTGCGCATTGCCAGTGGCTTAGCCCTTGAGCGACAGGCTCAGCAGCACCCCCAGCGCCAGCATCGTAGGGTGGATGACGCTTTATCCATCCACCGAAATCGCCACGGTGGATGAAAAAGGCGCCAGCTACGCGCCCCGATCCACCCTACACAGGTCCCGTAGCCCGGATGCAATCCGGGCTACGAAGAAAACTGCAAGGTCAGCAGCACCCCCGCCGCCAGCGTAAGCGGCCAGGCGAGCAGCAGCCAACGCCACATACGCGGGGCGTGGCGCAGTTCCATGAAACCGTCGGCGATCAGCCAGGCCTTGCCCAGGGCCGCGAGCAGCACAGCACCGGCCATCAGCTGGGTCGCCCCGCTGCTGCCCAGTTGCACGCTGGCCACCGACAGCACGGCCAGGCCCAGCCAGCAGAAGATCAGGGTAGTCGAAGCGGACATGACGACCTCCCGGTCAATTCAGGACATAGACCAGCGGAAACAGCAGCACCCAGATCAGATCGACCATGTGCCAATAGAGCACGCCGGACTCCAGTGCGCTGCAATTGCCCGGGCCATAGAGGCGGCGCCGACAGCGCTCGGCCAGCCAGCCGAGGATGAACAGGCCGAGCAGCACATGGACGAAGTGAAAGCCGGTGAGGATCCAGTACAGGGTGAAGAAGGTGTCGTGCTCCATGCCCAGGCCCGCACCGGCCAGGTGGCTGTACTCGCCGAGCTTCAACAGCACATAGACGCTGGCCGACAGCAGCGCCGCCAGCAACAACCATGCGCCGCGCCGCGCGCGGGCCTGGCGCACCTGCTCCTGGGCCAGCGCGGCGAACAGACCGGAAGTGAGCAGGCTCAGGGTCAACGCCAGGCCGGTGGAGCTGTCGAGTAACTGGCGGCCGTCGTGGAACAGCTGCGGCTGCAATGCCTGGGCCACCGCGAAGGTGAGGATCAGCAAGGCGAAGACCGTCAGCTCGGCGAGGATGAAGAACCACATCGCCAGGTCGCCCGGAAGATGCCGAACCGGGCTGGCGACGGCTTCAAGCGAAGTGGACATCGACCACGTCCATCAGCGCCGCGACGGTCTGCGGATCGTCCGACAAGGGCTCGGCCAGGCAGGCCAGGCAGGCATCACGCGGACTCATGCCGGAGCCGATCATGCGCGCGGTGAAGATCAGCAGACGGGTCGAAGCCACCTCCTCCAGATCATGCTGCTCCAACCGGCGCAGGGCCTGGCCGAGCTTGACCACCTGCGCGGCCAGCTCGGCACCGACCCGCGCCTCGTTGGCGACGATGCGCTCTTCCTCGGCCACCGGCGGGTAGCCGAAACGCAAGGCGACGAAACGTTGGCGGGTACTCGGCTTCATGCCCTTGAGCAGGTTCTGGTAACCGGGGTTGTAGGACACCACCAGCATGAAACCCGGTGGCGCGCGCAACACCTCGCCGGTGCGTTCCAGGTACAGCTCGCGGCGGTCATCGGCCAGCGGATGGAGGACCACGGCGGTGTCCTGGCGCGCCTCGACCACCTCGTCGAGGTAGCAGATGCCGCCCTCGCGTACCGCGCGGGTCAGCGGGCCATCCTGCCACCAGGTGCCCTGGGCGCCGATCAGGTGGCGGCCGACCAGATCGGCGGCGCTCAGGTCGTCATGACAGGCCACGGTATACAGCGGCAAGCGCAGGCGGTGCGCCATGTACTGGACGAAACGGGTCTTGCCGCAACCGGTCGGGCCCTTGATCAGCACCGGCATGCCGTGCTGCCAGGCCTGTTCGAACAGCACCTGCTCATTGCCCAACGCTTGGTAGAAGGGCGCATCCAGCACGGCAGCCGTGTCGGCTAGTTTCACAGGCGCATTCACAGTCAGTACCTCACCGCGGTGATTAATCATGCCTGCACGCTACCCGCGACCGGCCGCCGTCCTCAAGCGACGTGCGGGCAACTCTTGATTCCGGTCAAGCCCATCGGCAATCGGCTTGGTTATGCTGCCCTCCAGTTAAATTGATCGAACGTTGCAATTGGCCGATTCACCTCTCAGCCGCGCAACTGCTACTGTCAGTCAGCACTCGTAAACGAACCCTTTACCAGCATCACTGGTCCATACCCATAACCGCAGAGATCAATGCTCGCAGGGAGAGGCTTTGGCAGCGCCCACAAGAAGACGCAAACCGTAACTGCAGCGAAAATTGGCAGGGCCTATGTCCTGCTCTCAATAGCCTTGAGGAAATAATCATCATGAAGAAAATCCTGATTCCATTGTTCGCCCTGGGAGCTGCGCTGAGCGTGCAACCGGTCTTTGCCGCCGAAGCCGACGCCGAAGCGCTGTTCAAGAGCAAGCCCTGCGCGGCATGCCACAATGTCGACGTGAAGATGGTCGGCCCGGCGTTGAAGGAAGTCGCCGCCAAGTACGCCGGAACCGAAGGTGCCGTCGAGCTGCTGGCCGGGCGCATCAAGGATGGCACCGTAGGCAACTGGGGGCAGATGCCAATGCCGGCCAACCCGGTCACCGACGAAGAAGCCAAGACCCTCGCCGAATGGATCCTGAGCCTCAAGTAAGCCTCTCAAGGACGTCGCACCCAGCGCTTTTCGCAATCGGCTGTGACGTCCTTACCCTCGCTGTCTATCCCCCCTCGCCTGAGGGTCCAGGGGATCTGGTGCGCGTTCAATCTACCCTCAGTGTCACACTCCCAGTGTCATACAATGCCGCTTTTCATCAATTCTATTGAAGTGAAGTGAAGCGTCTGCAATGGACATCGATCTCGCCCGCACCTTTCTGGATATCATGCGCAGTGGCAGCTTTATCGCCACCGCAGAACGCCTGCATATCACCCAGACCGCGGTGACGGCACGAATCCACAACCTGGAAAACCAGCTCGGCTGCCGACTGTTCGTGCGCAACCGTGGCGGCGCGCGACTGACCACAGACGGCGAGCGTTTCGTCACCTATGCCACCCAGCTGGTACAGACCTGGGAAGCGGCGCGGCGCGATCTGCCCTTGCCTCGCGGCTCCGGCGACCTGCTTACCCTCGGTGCGGAAATGTGCCTGTGCAACCCGCTGATGCTGGCCTGGGTGCAACGCCTGCACCAGGTTCTGCCCGCGCACGCGGTGCGCAGCGTGGTGACCAGTGGCAGCCTGCTCCAGCAACAACTCGACCTCGGCGTGCTCGACGCGGCATTGGTCCACCAGCCGGAATACTGGCCGAGCCTGCAGGTCGAGCAGTTGCTCGAGGAGAAGCTGATCCAGGTGGTGCAGACCCATAACCCCGAGCCCTATATTTATGTCGACTGGGGGCCGGCGTTTCGCACGCTGCACGACAATGCCCTGCCGGAACACACCCGTACCACCCTCTCCTTCGACCTCAGTCCACTGGCCCTCCAGTACCTGCTGCAATGTGGCGGTCGCGGCTACTTCCGCACCCGCGTGGTGCAGCGCTATATCGATGAAGGCATCCTCAAACGCGTGGAATTGGCGCCGGAATTTTCCTACCCGATCTATCTGGTTTACCCCCGTGCGGCCGACAATCCGGCGCTACACAGCGCTCTGCAACTGTTGCGCGAGGTGATCCTCGACGACTTCGACTGGTCACGCTGGGATCACGAGATTTGAAGCACCGCCAGGGTGCCCGTTGCGCCAGCCCAACAGCGCCTAGCGAATACCGACTCAACCCGGCAGTTGCTTGAGCCAGTTGCGGTAGAGCGCCGCGATCAGATCGGTCTGGGTGATCATGCCCACCAGCCGCCCGTGTTCGTCCACCACCGGCAGGCAGTGCAGCCCGCGGTCGGAGAGCAGGAACACCAGTTCGACCATGTGCACGTCCTGCTTCACGGCAACCACGGGCGCACTCATGATCGAGCGCAGCTTGGTTCCGCGCAGGTACTTCAAACGGCCGAAATTGACCCGGGCCTGACTGGGCTGAAACTGCTTGAGCAGATCGACCAGGGTGACGATGCCGATCAGCTTGCCGCTACCCTCCTCCACTACCGGCAACGAATGCAGGCGGTGTTCCTGCAGGGTTTGCCAAGCCTGCTCGATAAAGCTGTCCGGCGCCGCCCAATAGAGATCGCGGGACATGATATCGGCCGCGCTGACCTCGCCCATGCTGCGGCGCAAGGCATGCTTCTCGGTTTGCTTGATCAGCCGCTCGAGATCGTCACGGCTTACATCGACATATTCGCCGAACTCCTCAAGGGCCCGATCCATGTCGTCGCGATTGAAGCTCAGGCGCTCGCCTGGTAATGGATCGCGCGTGTGGTGACGGTTCTCCCTGGAGAGACGCGGTTTAGGGTAGGCGTGGCCGGTCAGGTTGTTGTAGAGCAAGGCGACAGCCACCAGCAGCAGCGAGTTGAACGCCACCGGATAGAGCAAGGCATAGCCCGGATTGTCGAGCCCAAGACCACCACTGGCAGCCAGCACGGCCAGTGCACAACTTGGCGGGTGCAGGCAGCGCAAGGCGAACAGGCAGACGAGCGAGAGGCTGGCGGCCAGCACAGTCGCAGACACACTGTCCAGCGGGCTCAAGCCCAGACTGATGCCGATCAGGGCGGCGCACATATTGCCCGCCAGGACCGACCATGGCTGGGCGAACGGGCTGGATGAGGCGGCAAACAGCAATACTGCAGAGGCCGCGGTAGGCGCGGCGATGTGCAAGGTGAGCGGTGCCCCGAACAACCGGGCGCCAAGCGCAACGCACAGCGATATGCCGATAGCGATGCCGATGGCGACGCGCATCCACTCCTGGGCGCGGGCATTGAGCGGTGCGGGGGCGAAAGACCTGAACCAGTCGAGA
Source organism: Pseudomonas sp. (assembly GCF_041601375.1). Classification (GTDB taxonomy): domain Bacteria; phylum Pseudomonadota; class Gammaproteobacteria; order Pseudomonadales; family Pseudomonadaceae; genus Aquipseudomonas. The sequence goes on from NZ_JBFIIG010000169.1 coordinate 6,506, forward strand.
AGGTGTTCTTGCATTATTCCTGCCTGGGATCGGGGTGGTTGCAACGGCGGATCCTACTCCGGCCAACTGCCCTGCACCGGACAAGGCTGCAGCCAATCGCTGGCAGACAGTCGATGCAAGAGTGGGTTCATCGTATTTGTGCGAGCAATCACGACCGCCTGCAAGCAGGCGCGGCGCGCTTAAAGCAGCCGCCTTGAGGAACTCGGTCGAATTGGCGCAACAGAAGATGTTGCGTAGAGATGAGTGCCTACGCAGTGTGAGGGGGGCGTTCAGTTATCTCTAATGAATATTATTGCTTTTAATTAGCAAAAATAATGCTGCGAAGAGGTGGAGCAGGCGCAGCGACCCGCAATTCTCCTTCAACGGTTGTGAAAAAACGCTCAGCTCAAGGTATAGCCGTTATCGACCACCCAATCCTGACCATAAACGCCACGCGCGCCGGCCGACAACTGAAACAGGATCACGCTGGCGACAGCCGCCGCATCGAGAAAGTGACCGGGCAGCAGGCGCTGGGTGACGCTGTCGGCGACCTCGTCCAACTGCTCGTCGCTCAGCCCCAGGCTGCCCCAGATAGCCGTTGCCGTAGGGCCGGGCGAGACCAGATTGATGCGCACGCCGACTGGCGCCATTTCCACTGCCAGGGTGCGCGCCTGGGCGCTGAGTGCCGCCTTGCTGGCGATATAGGCGGCCAGACCGGGAAAGGTCACGCGGGTGAGAAAAGTACCGATGAACACCACCGAACAGGGGGCGGCCAGCCCGTCACGCAGCGCCGCCAGGGTATTCAATGCGCCGGCCCCGTTGACCGCCCACTGCCGATCGAACGCCGTCAGGTCGAGGCTCTCGGCCAGTTCGGCGATACCCGCGTTGGGCACCAGATAATCCACCTGCCCCAGTTGCGCTGCGCGCACACCGAGACTGGCCAGATCCTCGCTCGAGGTGACATCGCCGGCATGCCAGACCAGGCGTTCCGGGTAGCTTGCCTGCAGGTCTTGCAAGCCGCCCAGGCTGCGCGACATGGCCAGCACCCTGGCGCCGCGCTGCAGCAAAGCGGCGCATAATGCCAGGCCGATACCTGAACTGGCGCCGGTGACGACGGCCAGACGATCCTGAAATTCGGTTTTCATCAGCTTCTCCGATGCTCGGCAGTGCCGAGCGGCAAGGCCACCCATGCGCAAGGCACAGGCGAGCGGATATCAAGGGTTGGGCGGCGCGGCGCTGGCGCGTGAGCAAATGCTCGGCGTCAGCGCTCTGCCCTGGCGGTCAGCCCGGGTGGCCATCCACCCGTGGCCTGACCAGCATCGGCCCATAGCGCCAGGCATAGATGGCCAACGCCAGCGACCAGCCGCTGGCCGACAGCCACAGCCCTGCCAGCGGCCATTGCGGGTAGACGAAGACCCGCGCCACGCAAGCCAGGTTGAACAACACCAGGGCCGCGGCCATGCCCGCCGGCAATTGCAGCGGCCGGCCGGTATGGCCCAGGGTGACGCGGGCGATCATGGCCAGAATCAGCCCCGTCATCGCGCCCATGGTCAAGCCATGCAAGGCCGCGCTGGGCGTGGCCAGCAGGCCGGCATGCCACAGCGCCAGGCCGACGCAGGCGACGACCAGCCAGAGCATCGCCAGATGCAGCGACCACAGCAGCGGCACCGCCCAGATGCCCTTGTCGTACCAACGCGCCAGACGCAACAGATGCCCCGCCGCCACCGCCAGGAACAGCCCGGCCAGCAGTGGCTGGGCCTGCAGGGCCAGACCGCTGGCGTAGAGCGCGGCGATCAGGCCGGTGCCGAGCAGCAGGGCAATCTCCAGCCACACCCAGGGTTTGACCGCATCGAGGCGACCCAAGCCGCGCTGGGTGAAGAAGGGAATCACCCGCCCGCCGATCAGGCCCATCAGCGCCGCGACCAGCCACAACCCGGCCAACACGCCACGGCGCTGCAACTCATCGTCGCCCTGCACCAGGCCGGCCATGAGCAGGCCATTGGCCGCGGCCAACAGGCTCAACACCACGACGATCGGGTAGTTGCGCTTCTGCCGTACCACCCAGAGCATGCGCGCCATCAGGCCGGCCACCGCGAGCAGGAAGCTCAGCTCGAGCGGAATCAACAGCAGAGGCGGCAAGCCGAACAACCATCCCAGGCGCGCCGCCAGCCAGAGCCCGGCGAGCACCATCAGGCGCGTGCCGCTCAGGCCGGGCTGACCGGTCCAGGTCTGCACCGCGGTCAGCAGAAAGCCGGCCACTATGGCGGCGGCGAAACCGAACAGCATTTCGTGCCGGTGCCAGGCGAGCCAACCGCCGGCGGGCTGCCAGTCCGGGCCGTTGCCACTCCAGGCCAGCACCCAGAGGGCCATGGCCAGCAACGCGAACAGGCTGCCAGCCAGGAAGAACGGGCGAAAGGCAAGACGCCAGATGGGCGGGATACTCAGGGCGGTACGCCGGTCGAGAACGTGCACTGCAGGCCTCCTGAAAAGATCGTCAAGTCCCCGGCAAGCAACTGCTTGGGCAGCGCCAACCGGGGCATTGCAGCCGCGTGGAAATTGGCAGCCGTTAGGCTCTTTTTACAGGGTGGAAGGGCTTTGGCGACTTGACCGCGATCAGCTTTGCGCTCCAGGCATGCAAATGGCGCTGAGCGGACGCGGGCCTCGCGCCCAGCGCCTGGGTCCTCGAATAGAGCTTCATATCGACCAGGCTGACGGCTGCAGACAAATGCTGGCCGTAGGAGCGGCCGGGCGGCGTTCCGCTTCAGCCGCGAAGCTTTGGCTGTGCCCCAAAGAATTCGCGGCTAAAGCCGCTCCTACAGAAAACGTCATAACCCATAAAATCAATTAGATATGGATTGAACAATGAGTTATTTCTAGTTTGA
>NZ_JBFIIG010000170.1:0-9348 GCF_041601375.1 Pseudomonas sp.
GACGATATCGCCAGCATGCTCGACGACGTGGCACTGATGACCAAGGTCGCGGCGAAGAAGACGGCCGGCGTGCTCGGCGACGACCTGGCCCTGAATGCCCAGCAGGTCTCGGGGGTCAAGGCCGAGCGCGAGCTGCCGGTGGTCTGGGCGGTGGCCAAGGGCTCGTTGCTGAACAAGCTGATTCTGGTGCCGGCGGCGCTGGTCGTCAGCCTGCTGGCGCCCTGGGCGGTCACGCCGCTGCTGATGCTCGGCGGCGCTTTTCTCTGTTACGAAGGCTTCGAGAAACTGGCGCACAAGCTGCTGCACAGCCAGGCTGAAGAGCAGCAACACAAAGCTGAGCTGACGGCGGCGCTGGTCAACCCCGCGGTCGACCTGGTCGCCTTCGAGCGCGACAAGATCAAGGGCGCGGTGCGTACCGACTTTATTCTCTCGGCGGAAATCATCGTCATCAGCCTCGGCACCGTGACCGGCCAGGCGCTGGGCACCCAGCTCGCCGTGCTCGCCGGCATTGCCCTGCTGATGACCGTCGGCGTCTATGGGCTGGTGGCCGGCATCGTCAAGCTCGACGACGGCGGCCTGTACCTCTCCCAGCGCACTGGCAGGGGCCTGGGCGGGCGCCTGCAGCGCAGCCTCGGTGCCGGCATCCTCAGCGCCGCGCCCTATCTGATGAAGAGCCTGGCGGTGATCGGCACCGTGGCCATGTTCATGGTCGGTGGCGGTATCCTCAGTCACGGCATCCCGGCCGCTCACAGGCTGATCGAAGGCTTCGCCCACGGCCTGCAAGCCGTGCCCGCGTTCGGCGCTGCGCTGGCGGTGATTACCCCGACCCTGCTGGACATGCTGCTGGGCGTGCTGGCCGGCGCGCTGGTGCTGGTCGGCGTCACGGCACTGGGACGCCTGTACCGGGTGTTCAAGCCGGCCTAGGCGACCAGGGACCGGCTGACGGGGCTAATCGACCCGCTCAAGCATCTGTGGGTAACGCGCCAGCAGCGTGCCGAGGTCGCGCTCCATGGCGCCATCGGTCTGGCCGTCATTGGCCATCAGCCATTGCACGCGGTCGAGGGTGTCGGGCGCCGCCATGTCGGCGGCGAAACGCTGCGATTCCTCCACCAGCGCCGCGCCATCGGCGGCGCTGATGCTGTCCACTAGGGCCTTGATGTGGGCGATACCGGCGGCCGGAAAACTGGCGATGCGCCGCGCCTGCGCCTGGATAAAGCCCTCCAGCTCGGCATCTGGCACGGCGCGGTTGATCCAGCCGTAGCGCTCGGCGGTGTCGGCATCGAAGTCGGCACCGCCCAGGCACACTTCCAATGCGCGGCCGCGGCCGAGCAGTTGCGCCAGGCGCACCGTGCCGCCGGCACCCGGCAACAGGCCAACCGCGACTTCCGGCTGGCCCAGCACGCCGCGTTCACGGGAAGCGAAGCGCATATCCAGCGCCAGCAGGAACTCGCTGCCGGCCCCCCGGGCGCGACCGCGCAACTCGCCGATGGTCACCTGCGGCAGGCGGCTGTAGCGGCCGAACAAGGCGCTGAGCAAACTGGCCTGGCCTTCCGGCAATGCCGGCGCAGGCTGGCCGAGCTGACTGCCGAGGTCGTAATGGGCCAGGAAGAACTCGGGGTTGGCGCTGCGGAAGATCACCACGCGGGTCTGCGCATCGCTTTCCAGGACCTTGGCCAGGTTGAGCAGATCGATGACCACCTCGCGGTCGACCAGGTTGATTGGCGGGTGGTCGAAGGTGATGCTGGCCACGCCGTCGTGGTCATGCCGGGTCAGGGTGCGGTAGGCGCTCATGCTTGTTCTCCTCGCTGGATAAGCCTGAGGGTGCGGTGGGGCAGGGGCGGGCCTCAAGCACTATCCACTTGGCTGATGCCGACCTGTCCGGTGTGGCGTCGATCGAACCGGCGGCGGACGCACGAGCAGGCGCCTCGCCACTGACCACGGCTCAGGTGCGGATCGGCGGCCGGCGCTGTAACGCCCTGAGCCCTCGGCGATCCAATGGGCTGTAGCGTGGCCGGGGATGATCCCGGTCCGCCGCGTGGCGCGTCGTCTGCAACGGGCCGAGGCGTGGCTGCCAATGCCGCGAAGGAGGGTAAAGCATGAGCGTAGTGGCCTGTGTGGCAATGGCGCTGCTGATGGGGTATGCCATCCAGCGCGGCGGCACCTGCATGGTCGCGGCCCTGGAGGAAGTGGTGCAGCAGCGTCGCTGGACGCGCCTGCGGGCCTTGCTGGAGGCCTCGTTGTGGGTGTTCGGCGGCTTCGTCCTGCTGCGCGTGCTGGGCCGCCTGCCGCAGCTGCCGATGGGCTATCCCCTGCATTGGCACGCGGCGTTCGGCGGGGCCTTGCTGGGGCTGGGCGCCTTGCTCAACGGCGGCTGCGCCTTCGGCGTAGTGGCGCGGATCGGCTCCGGGCAGTGGGCCTGGCTGGCCACGCCGCCGGGTTTCCTGCTGGGCTACGCCCTGATCGAGCGCTGGAGCGGCCCGGCGTCGGCCATGCCGCTGGCGCTGCCGGTGTGGTTGCAGGCGATTCCCATGGGCTGGGGGCTGCTGGTCGTCGCGGCGGCACTGGTGCGCCTGGCCTGGCTGCTGTGGCGCGCGGCCGGGCGCTGGCGCCTGGGCCGGCGAGTCTGGTCGCCGCACCAGGCCACCCTGATCATCGGCCTGGTGTTCCTGCTGCTGTTCGTCAATGTCGGTGCCTGGGCTTATACCGATGTCCTGGCGGAACTGGCGAGCGGCCGCTTCATGCAGCTGGGCCTGCGCGGCTGGCTTGTGCCGGCCATGTTCGCCGGAGCCTTGTACGGCGGCTGGATGGCGGGGCTCTGGCAGCATCGTTGGCCCAGCCTGGTTACCCTGGTGCGCTGCTTCGGCGGTGGACTGCTGATGGGCGCGGGCGCCACCCTGGTGCCCGGCGGCAACGACAGCCTGATCCTGTTCGGCATGCCGTTGCTGTGGCCCAACGCCTGGCTGGCCTTCGCCAGCATGTGCGCGGTGGTGCTGCTGGCCTTGTGGTTGCGCGAGCTTTGGCAGCGAGCGCGCACCTTCGGCCTATAGTGCCGCGGCGCAACTGGGCCGGCAGTGAGAGGGTTACACACAGGGCACTCGCCACTCGGGGGCGTACCTACCGAACCATCGATTTCGTCGGTAAATATGTCCTACTCGGTCGCATCTTCTATGACCGTGCTTTTAACCGGGCCCTCTCTATCTTTCCTTCCTGGCAACGATAAACACCGACTCCTTACCCGGCTGCCATTCGTAGTCAATGCTAAAACCGGCATCGATCAACATGGACACAAGCTCCTGCTTATCGAAGCGATTCACATGAGGGGCGAACCCCAAGACCTGCATAGCCGGAATCAACAGTCGCCAGTACAGCTTCAACTCAGCGATCAGCACAGTGCTGGATACAAATATGCCCCCAGGCTTCAGCAACGCATTCACTTGGGAAATTGCCGCCTCTGCATCCTCCAGAAGATGCAGTATGTTGAGTCCAAGCACGGCATCAAAACTTTCAGCTTGCAACTCCAGGCTATCCAGTGTGCCCTGTCGGAAGAGGGCGTTCTCAATACCTGCATCGCGCGCTTTCCGTGCCGCGATATCCACCATCTTGCCCGATATATCAGTGGCGAGAATATGCTTGACGTGGGGCGCGTGGACAATGGCCGTGGTCCCGGTACCGCAGCCGAATTCGAACACGGACCAGTCGGGCCGCAAGTACTGCTGTGTGATCGCCAGCTTCTTTTGATAGCTCTTCTCGTCCTTTATTGGGCTTTTGGCGTAACGAGGCGCAACCTTGTCCCAGAACTTTTGCGGACTCTTCATCTTGCTGCTCCCTATTCGACCTTTGCTGCCTTGCTTTACCTCATGATGGGCTAAATAAAGCCCACCCATCCTGCCCTTCGACAACCAGCAAGCCCGCAATGGCTTGCACCCGTGCATGAACGTTAGGATCGAAGAAATGCCCCGGTCAGCCTTCGTCCGCCAAGGCCAAGCAGGCGTTTGATCCTGTCTGCCGCAGCACGGCGGGGCCCGTCAGCACAATGCGCACCAGATCTGCCTGGCGGGTAGTACCTACCCTGGCCGCGGCAGATTTGAACTGGGCGCGTACCGTATGCAAGGAGATTTGCTGGCGTTCGGCATATTCTTGGGGTGTTAGACCATTGACCAATGCCTCGGTCAGGCGCGCCTCTGCCGGCGTCATACCATAGAGACTGCGTAGCATCTGCGCCAGTGAGCCGATTGTCGCTTTCGGATCACTGAAGAACGCTGCCGCCGCACTGCGTTCGCCGAACGGTGAGGTCCAACTGGGTAATGGTGTGATGATCAGATCGAGCTGTGCGCCACCGAGACCACGCAGGCGCAGCGCGCCACCGCTATCCCCTATATTGCCTTCACCTGTTTGCACCGCATGGTGCAGGCGAAGCTGCAGCCGCGCGTCTTGCGCAGCATAGGTCGCGCGAATGCTGCCACTCATCCCCAGGTGCAGCAGACCTGAACTTTTCGCCAGGCTGTGCGCCAGCGTATTGGCATGCAACACCTGGGCACGCTCGTCGAGCAACACCACGCCGAATGGGCTGGCCTCAAGCACGCTGATCGAGCTTTGCGACAGCGCATCGAGCCGATAAAGCCGGCGGTGCAGGGCAAAAGCGGCCTGCAAGTGCGGCATCAGCGCAGCGATGATGCGGGTTTCCTGTTCGGTATAACCACCAGCGGCTTCAGAGCGCAACAGTGTCACGTTCAGCGAGCGGTCATCGCGCTTTTCGACGATGGCGGCAGAAGAGTAGAAAAAGTCCTGATGGCGCAGCCAGTCGTTGTAGTACTCCGAGCGTTTCAGCTGGTTATCCGGATAAAGGCTGGAGGAGGTGACTACTTGCCCGCCTCGGTGTAGTCGCGGGTCTTCGGTCCAGACATTTCGTTCGGAGTAGTAGTCGGCGAAGCTGCCCAGCGCAACCGGGTCGATACCATGGACGTTGGAAATCACACCGGCGGCGCCCTCTATCTCGGCGCTGCGGTCACTGAAGTCATGGGCCCAGATAATCGCCGCATGAGAGCGCAGCCTTGCGGAGAATCCCGCCAAAAAAGCATCCCAGCGTTGGCTATCGAGTGCAGCCTCGTAAATGCTGCCGATCAGGCTTCCGAGGCCTGCGGGTTCAGAAATTCCCATCCACTGAGATCCTCGGTTCGGCACGGAGTGATGCCATCAGGCCACTCTAGCGCCCCCCCGCCTGCGCCGACAAGCAATTGCCCTTAGCCAATTTTGGGGATGCGCCGCCATGGGCCTTTGCCAAAAACTACTGGCAGCTGGCCAGTGCCGCTACTCATGTGCTTGCAACAGGTCACTTGCGTATTCGATGCCCCCGCGTACAGGCGCCTGCCGCGCAGGGATCGAACGCCGAGGCGACCGTTGCCAGAGCAGGCATGACAGGCACGCATTGCTCGCCCCCCCTAGTCAAAGCCAAAGGAAAGACTCATGACGCCTGCTACCTTGCGCAAAACCTTGCTCGCCCTCGCCGTTTCCAGCGCCACCCTGCCGACCTTTGCCGAAACCCTGACGTTTACCAATAACAACTCGATATTGGAGGAAGACACCTACCATGCCGACTCGGTAACGATTTCCGGCAGCTATCTTGGCAGCGCTGTCGATGGCAACAGAGAAGATGCCATCGAGCTGAATGGCGTCACCTTCCAGAACGGACTGACCATCGACGCCTCGATCACCATTGGCACCTCGAGCGACGACCTGGAATATGACAACTCCGACGGTGTGGATATGGGGCAGTTTGAGCCGACGGGGCAGGGGACGGTGATCCATACCGGCTTGACGATTAACGGCGACATCACGGTGAATCGCTTGCTGGCGGCAGCGGCCAACTTTGAGGACACCTTTATCTATGGCAACCTGGTCAATAATGCCAACCTGAGTGCCAAGGGCGAGCCATATACGTTCGAGGGCGAGGAGGAGGAAGTCGCCCGTGGACTGGAGTTTTCCGGCTCGCAAGCTTCGCTCGACTCCTTGATTAACAACGGCAGCATCACCGTTGAGGGCACCCGTGGCAGAGGGATTTTTTTGCTCGATAGCAATCTTCTCGATGTAATCAACCACGGCACCGTGGCGGCGATAGGCTCTGGTGCCAATGGGATCCATGTCGACAATGCGTTTCTGTATGCGATCACCAACGACGGCACCATCAGTGGTGAAAACTTCGGCATTTATATCGATGCCTTGGAAGCTGGCGAGCAGGATAATGAGGGCTACATCGAGCAGAATGGCGGGCTGATCAGCGGCGGTCAGGCGGCTATTCAGGCCAATGGCCGCTACATTGGCCTCGATTGGAAGGGCGGCAAGATCCAGGGCGATATCCTTGGGCTCGGCACTTACATGACGGTCGAGAATAATGTCGAATTTGACGGTGCGCGGATTGAAACCGCCGAGGCGGTCGAAGTCGGTGGCTACAACAGCGGCAACCCCGGTCACCTCGAGTTGTTGCAGTCGCATACGGTCATCGACGGCAATCTGTGGATCGCCGGCAACTCTTCCCTGGGCCTGAACCTGAGCAGCGCCACTCAGGCCAATACGCCGGTATTGGAAGTGTCCGGCTTTGCCGAGTTCGACCAGGGTGCGCAAATCAAGTTGAGCGCCAATGGCAATGATTTTTCCGCCCAGGGCAACAGCTACACACTGATCCAAGCCGGCAGTGTCGATGACTCCGGGCTTAGCGTGAGTAGCAGCTCGGCGTTGTTGAACGTCGATACCTTCCAGGTCTCGGGCACCCAGGTTATTGCTACGGTCACCACCAAGAACACAAGTGAAGTTGGCGAAGTCATCGCGAGCGGCGGCGCTTCGAGCAATGCGCAGGCCGCCGGTGCTGCGTTCAGCCAAGTGGTGATCAATCAATTGGCGCAAAGCGCACCTAACGACCCCGTGCGCTTAGCCTTTATCGCCGCCTCGGAAGATCCAGTGGCGCTGGCCGCGCTCGCCGAGCAACTGGTGCCAGAGGTCAGCGGCAGCTCCACCCAGGCCGCGCTAACCGGCCAGGCCCTGATCGCCAACGCCGCGGGCAACCGCACCAGTAGCACCCGCGAGGGGCAGTCCTCGGGTGATGTATTGAAGGAAACGGGTGTTTGGCTACAGGCGCTATACAGCGATGCTGACCAGGACCTGCGCGACGGCGTTGCCGGTTATAACGCCTACAGCCGCGGCATTGCCGTGGGTGCCGACGGCAAGCTGAACGACCAGCTCACAGTGGGGCTGGCCTATAGCTTCGTAAACACCGACGTCAATGGCGAGACCGGCAACAAGACCGAAGTGGACGGGCATGCCTTCACCCTCTACAGCGGCTTCGAGCAAGGTAATTTCTTCCTCGATGGCAGCCTCACCTATGGGCTCAACGACAACGGCGGCAAGCGCGAAGTAGCCAGCACCACGGCCAAGGGTGACTACGACAGCAATCTATTGGGCCTTAACCTGATTGGTGGCTACAGCTATCAAATGAGCGACGAACTGCTGGTCGAGCCGCGCCTGGCCGCTCGTTACAGCCAGGTGAATATCGACGGCTATCGTGAGAAGGGCTCTTCCGCTGCGCTCAGGATCGAGGATCAGCGTTTTGAAGTCGGCGAGCTGGGGGCGGGTGTGCGATTGGCCGGCAATTTCCCCCTCGGTCAGGGCACCCTGGAGCCGCAAGCCACGCTGATGGCGTATCACGACTTCATCGCCGATCAGGCTGCCAGCACCTCGACCTTTGTGCTCGGCGGCACGCCGTTCGTCACCTCTGGCGCCAACCCCGCGCGTACGAGCTACGAAGCCGGTGTGGGCGTGGACTATCACCTCGGCGCGGTGACCCTGGGTACTAGCTATACCTACTTGGGCAAAACCGACTTCAACGCGGACACCTTCAGCGCCAAAGTGCGTTACGACTTCTGAATTCAGCCCGCCCCCAACAAAGCCTGCTTTGGCGGGCTTTCCTTTGACCGGTGTGCCTGGACGATCAAAAAACCTGAGAGGGAGCCTGCATGGGGAAAATCGAATTGCTCGCCGTTGTTATCCTTGCCGCGCTGGTACAAGGTTGTTCTTCCGCTGTACGGCTAGAGGATTTGAGCGGCGAGGCCAGCCACAGCGTTTTGACCGTTCCGAGCGGCCCATTCCCATTGCAAGCGCTGGTACCGCAGCAGCGCAAGCAACTGAAACTGCCGATCCTGCGGGTCTACATCGAAGGGGATGGTCATGCCTGGGTGACTTCTTCTCGGCCGAGCCTTGACCCGACGCCGCACAACCCCATGGTTGCTTTGCTGGCCATCGGTGACGCCACGCCAGCGGTTTACTTGGCCAGACCTTGCCAATACATTCAGAACGATGGTTGCGGTTCGCAAGTCTGGACCGACGGCCGCTTCGCTCCAAACGTGATCCAAAGCATGAGCGAAGCGCTGGACATACTGAAGAGTACCTATCAATCCCACAGCCTTGAGTTGATTGGCTACTCCGGGGGCGGTGCTGTCGCTCTGCTGTTGGCAGAGCAGCGTGACGACGTCATTCAGATTCAGACAATGGCTGGTAACATCGACCCTGCGGCCTGGGTGGCACTGCACGGACTCTCTACACTGAGCGGCTCATTGGACCCATTGGCCCGCGTCGAGAAGCTCAAAGACATTGAGCAGCGCCATCTGGTTGGTCGATCCGATACTGTTGTTCCGCCCTCCCTGGCACGGGGGTATGCACGGAAGTTACAGGGTCGTTGCGTTGCGGTAGTCGAGGTTGATGCAACACATGATATGGGTTGGCAGACGGCATGGAGCCAGACCCGTAGCACGGCGATTCAATGTCCTTGACCCCCGTGGGCGACATCAAATCTCCTGAAGTTGGCCGTACCAACTGCCAGAGCGCCGGATATCTACTGATAGGTTCAGGTTCATTGGCAGCCAGCTACACCAGAGAGCCACGGGGGCAGGTCTTGTTTGTTGCCATGCAGGCCTATAGGCACGGCTCGGCGAGCACTCCAGTAGCTGTTCGCTCGCCGTCTTCGACGGAACGCTGGCGCACAGCAAGCTGGGTGGATCTGAAGTTCCGTAGCCCTGTTGCAATCCGGGACATGGCTAGCGGCCGTGCAATCGCTTCTCCAGATTGCATCCGGGCTACGGGAGCGCGCGCGCTTGCTGGGAGTTGTTGGTGGTCTGAAAAAATTATAGAAACAACAACGGTTACTTTCAGGTTGTTAAGAGGCCTCGCCCAGCCGCCAGGGCGCCACGCTGTCGCGCAGTAAACTGTAGGAGCCAGGGGGGCGCCTAGTTCTTGCTGCGGTTCGGCGCTTCGACGATGCTTTTGATCCGCAGATATCGCCAGATCGCCGGACCGCTGGACCGC
>NZ_JBFIIG010000171.1:0-9163 GCF_041601375.1 Pseudomonas sp.
AGCTACTGGTGGCGAAGGAGATGCGATGAAGTTGTCCGGGCGTGGCGTGTTGCTGTCGATTGGCGCCTCGATGCTGTTTGCCCTGATTCCCGGCTATGTGCAGCAACTGGCGCCGCTGGACGGTGTGCAGGTGTTCGCCCAACGGGTGCTCTGGTCGATTCCGGCGGTGTTGCTGCTGGTCGCCGTGGCCCGGCAATGGGCGGTGCTGGCCGTGGCCATCGGCCGTCTGCGCCGTGAGCCGTTATTGCTGGCGGCCCTGCCACTCTCGGCCGCATTGATTGGCGTGCAGTGGGCCTTGTTCGTCTGGGCACCGCTGGCCGGGCGCATGCTGGATGTTTCGCTGGGTTACTTTTTGCTGCCCCTGGCGATGGTGCTGGCCGGGCGGGTGTTCTATGGCGAGCGCTTGCGGCCGTTGCAGCAGTTGGCGGTGTGCTGTGCCTTGCTCGGTGTGTTGCATGAACTGTGGCGTCTGCAGGCGTTTTCCTGGGTCACCCTGGTCACCGCGTTGGGTTATCCCCCGTACTTCATGTTGCGTCGCTGGATGCGCCTGGATGCCCTCTCCGGGTTTATCCTGGAAATGTTGGTGCTGGCGCCCTTGGCGGTCTGGCTGATCGTCGCCCGGGGGCCGGTGGCGGTGTTCGCCCAGGCGCCGCAGCTGTGGTGGCTGCTGCCGGGGTTGGGCCTGCTCGGCGCCCTGGCGTTCGCGGCGATGATGGCGTCCAGCCGGTTGTTGCCGCTGGGGCTGTTCGGCATCCTCAGTTATGTCGAGCCGGTGCTGTTGTTTCTGGTGGCGCTGCTGTTTCTCGGCGAAAGCTTCAATGCCCAGCAGTGGCTGACCTATCTGCCGATCTGGCTGGCGGTGCTGCTGGTCGGTTGGGACAGTGCACGGCTGCTGATCAAGCAGCGGAGCATCTGACAGGAGGTGACATGCAGATCAATGCTGACCTGAGCGAGCGGGTTGTGCTCGATACCCGCACTATCGACTGGCAGGCCTCACCGTTGCCGGGCGTCGAGCGGCGTCCGCTGGAACGTTTTGCCGCGGAAAGCGGACGCGCCACCTCGATCGTGCGTTATGCGCCGGGGTCGCAATTCCGTAGCCATCGGCATCCGGGAGGCGAGGAAATCCTGGTGCTCGACGGGGTCTTTGTCGATGAACATGGCGCCTATCCTGCCGGCTACTGGCTGAAGAATCCGCCCGGCAGCAGCCACGCGCCGTCCAGTCCCGCCGGGTGCCTGTTGTTCGTCAAGCTGTGCTACCAGGAGCCGCAGGATCAGCATGCGCTGCGCATCGATACGCACAAGGCGCAATGGCGGCCAGGCCTGGTGCCGGGGCTGAGCGTACTGCCACTGGATAGTTTCGCCACGGTGCACACGGCATTGGTGCGCTGGGCGCCAGGCACCGAGTTCAGTGCCCACCGGCATCTTGGCGGGGAAGAAATTCTGGTGCTGGAGGGGGTGTTTCAGGATGAGTATGGCGATTATCCCGCCGGCACCTGGCTGCGCAACCCGCACGGTTCAACACATACACCGTTTTCTCGTGAGGGTTGCCTGATTTATGTAAAGATCGGCCATCTGCACGATGCGAGCGTGGCCGATCAGTCCAGCACGTTTCTCAGCACTTCGTAGACGATCCCGGTAGCAATCGCCACCAGTATCACGTCGGTGCCGGCCTGCTTCCATTGGTAGCCGTCATAGCGTGGCAGTTGGCTGGCCAGCCGCTCGTCGAAGTTCTTGGCGATGCCCGGTGGCAGGGGTTTGCCGCGTGCCAGGTTCTTGGCGATGCCTGGCGGCAGCGAGCTGGTCGGGCCGATAAGTTGCCGGTTGTCGCCCAGTACGATGCGCACGCGGCCGATATCTATGGTGGGACCACTGACGTGGACACTGACGTCGCCGTCATAGCCAGCGCGTTGTTTGCCATGGTTATCGTTGTTCGACGCGGCAAATACGCTCTGCGTGGCCAGGGCGATGGCCAGGGTGCTACAGATTAGCAGGATGCGAGAGGGGTTGGGCATGCAATTCTCCGGGGCCTTGGGGCGGTTGTACTGCCTGATTTGAGTGCGTTCATGGCGGTTTGTTCAAGTGCCGGGTAGCATGCTTTGTGCAGTCCAGCACAAACAAATTCGGCCGCAGCGCGGGAAACCGTTACGCTATGCAGCTGATTTCCGTTTTTCGTCGAGGTTATCCCCGTGTTTTCCCAATTCGCCCTGCATGAACGTCTGCTGAAAGCCGTGGCTGCGCTGAACTTTACCGAGCCCACCCCGGTGCAGCTGGCGGCTATTCCGCTGGCGCTGCAAGGGCAGGATTTGCGGGTCACGGCGCAGACCGGCAGCGGCAAGACGGCGGCCTTCGTCCTGCCGATGCTCAACCGCCTGTTGGGCGATGGTGCTTCCTCGCCGCGCATGAGTGTGCGCGCGATGATCATGCTGCCCACCCGTGAGCTGGCCCAGCAAACCCTCAAGGAAGTCGAGCGCTTCGCCCAGTTCACTTTCCTCAAGGCCGGTTTGATTACCGGTGGCGAGGATTTCAAGATGCAGGCCGCGATGCTGCGCCGGGTCGACATCCTGATCGGCACGCCGGGTCGCCTGATCGAACACGCCAACGCCGGCAACCTACTGCTCGATGAAGTGGAAGTGCTGGTGCTCGACGAAGCCGACCGCATGCTCGACATGGGCTTTGCCGAAGACGTGCAGCGCCTGAGCGAACTGTGCAATGCCGAGCGCCAGACCCTGCTGTTCTCCGCGACCAGCGGTGGTGCAAGCCTGCGCGAGATCGTCGCCAAGGTGCTCAAGAATCCCGAGCACCTGCAGCTCAACCGCGTCAGCCAGCTCAACGAAGGCACGCGCCAGCAGATCATCACCGCCGACCACAACCACCACAAGGAGCGTCTGGTCGAGTGGTTGCTGAAAAACGAAACCTACGACAAAGCGATCATCTTCACCAATACCCGGGTCCAGGCCGACCGCCTGTATGGCAAGTTGGTCGCCCACGACTTCAAGACATTTGTTTTGCACGGCGAGAAGGATCAGAAAGACCGCAAGCTGGCCATCGACCGTCTCAAGCAGGGCGCGGTGAAGATCCTGGTCGCCACCGATGTGGCCGCGCGCGGCCTGGATGTCGACGGTCTGGATCTGGTGATCAACTTCGACATGCCGCGTTCGGGTGACGAATACGTGCACCGCATCGGCCGTACCGGCCGTGCCGGTGCCGAAGGTCTGGCGATTTCGCTGATCTGCCACTCCGACTGGAGCCTGATGTCGAGCATCGAACGCTACCTCAAGCAGCGTTTCGAGCGGCGCAACATCAAGGACCTGAAAGGCATCTACCAGGGGCCGAAGAACCTCAAGGCATCCGGCAAGGCGGTTGGGCCGAAGAAGAAAAAGGTCGACCCCAAGACCGGCAAGAAGCTGGCCGCGAAGAAACCGGCGGCCAAGGCGCCGAGCAAGCGCAATACCATCAACAAACCCAAGGCCGCGGCGCCGGAGTTGGTCAGCCAGGATGGCTTGGCGCCGCTCAAGCGGCGCAAGCCGGCGCCAGCGGCGGAGTAAATCGACGCTGTCAGGTCGGGCAGGCTTCAGCCCGCCGACGTGGTCAACCGTGGCGAACCGAAGCGGATCGCCACCCGACCCACGCTGCTAACCCAATTTACTTCGGCACGATCAATATCTTGCCGTCGCGCTCGCCGCTGGCGGCCGCGGCCACCGCCTCCTTGATCTGGCTGACGTCATAGGTGGCCGCCACGCGGCTGTGCAGCTTGCCGCTGGCGATCAGTTGGGTCAGCTCGCCGAACACCGTCATCTGCTCGGCCGGGGTGGCTTTCTGGAACCATTTGGCCAGCCAGAAGCCGCGCAGGCTCACGTCGCGGAACACGAAGGACGCCGGTGACACCTGGCAGGGCTGGCGGCTCATCATGCCGTAGTTGACCAGCACTCCGCCCTCGCTGAGGCTCGCGGCCAGATGGTCGGTGGACTCGCCGCCCACCGCATCGATGCCCAGGCGCACGGCTTCACCGCCGGTGGCCGCGCGTACGCGCTTGGCCAGATCCGGCCCATCCACCAGCACCAGGTCGCCGCCTTCGGCTTGCACACCGGCCACTGCCGACTCCCGACGCACCACGTTGATGGTCTTGAAGCCGCGCAGCTTGGCCAGCTGGATCAGGTAGCTGCCGACGCCCGAGTTGGCGGCGTTCTGGATCACCCAGTCGCCGGGGTTGAGGTCGACGAACTGGCTGAGCAGCAGGGAGGCGGTCGGTGGATTGACGGTCAGCATCGCCAGTTGCAACGGATCGGCTTCCGGCAGCGGGATCAGCTTGTTCGCCGGGGCATTCAGGTGGCTGACCCAGGTGCCGCAGCCGACCGGCAGCAGCACCAACTGGCCGACCTTGAGGTTGCTCACCTCGGGCCCCAGTTCCTCGATGCGGCCGACACCTTCGTTGCCGCCAATCGCCGGCAGCGGCGGCAGCATGCCGTATTCGCCGGTGAGGGTGAGCACGTCGGAAGGGTTGATCGGTGCGGCCGTCACCTTGATCCGCACCTGGCCCGCGGCAGGTGCGGGTAGTTGCAGTTCGACCGCTTCGATCACGTCTTGCGGCACGGGGCCACGGGTTTGGTATTCGGCTTTGAGCATGGGATTCTCCGGTGAGCCACTGGGCTCTGTTGGCGCTTCGGCGCAACAAAACGTCAACAGAGCCTCGGCAGGTGGCAATCAGTCTAGACCGCAGCGGGTCGGCCGGGGCGAATTCCATGCAATCGATTTCGCTAATCCGCTTTCGCGCTGTTAGCGCTGCCGGAGACAGGAGCAGGCACTAATCGGTGGTGGGGCCTTGTTCTTGCACGTCTTTGCCGGCGTCTTCCAGCTCTTGCAGGCTCCGGTCGTAAGCTTCGCAGTCGTTATCCAGTTGCTCCGATGAAGTCTGTGGCCGGATGTCCTTCAACTCCTCGCGCAACTCGACCGCGCGTGCGGGGTCGGACTGGGTGATTTCGGCAATCTTGGCGGCCAGTTGTTCGGATTTGGCCGTCGCCTCTTCCGGAGTGCAGGCAGCATAGGCGGGGGCGTAGCAGA
The DNA here is from genome assembly GCF_041601375.1 of Pseudomonas sp. Taxonomy (GTDB): domain Bacteria; phylum Pseudomonadota; class Gammaproteobacteria; order Pseudomonadales; family Pseudomonadaceae; genus Aquipseudomonas. The sequence goes on from NZ_JBFIIG010000171.1 coordinate 5,059, forward strand.
GCATGGCGATTACGGCGCTTAGGCCCAGTAGCGTTTTCATTGGCAAGCCTCGCGATGCAAAAGGGTGGGCTTGTTCGGTTGATCGCGCCTTGCTGCGAGCGACTGGAGGCGGTCGCTGCTGCGCTCGATATTTTCACGGCCTCCAAAATCCTATCGAGCGCTTGCTGCATGATCCGCCGCATACGGGATGCAATGCGCCTATAGGGCCACCCTGCTTAGCCGGTTATGCTGTACGACAATTGAACTATGGGTGCCGACATGCAGTGGATGTGGGGGATGGTGCTGCTCGGGTTCAGTTTCGCAGTTGCGGCCGAACCGCTGCGCCTGGGTATTGGAACGCACAAGCCGCCATATGTGTTTGAAGGTGAGGCGCGGGGGCTGGAGTACGAGATAGTGGCGGCTGCCGCGAAGCGCGCCGGCTTTGCCATGCAAGTCGTGCATATGCCGATGGAACGCCTGCACCTGATGCTGCGTCGAGGCGAAATCGACGCCATTGCCACCACCAACCAGCAGAGCGGCATAGATGCCTTCTATTCCGAACCGCATATCTACTACCAGAATGTTGCCTTGGCCTTGCGCGCGCGCCACTACAAGATCGAGCGGATTGCCGACCTGGGAAATTACTCGGTCAGCGCCTTTCAGCGTGCACGCTTCTTGCTGGGTAGCGAATTTCAGCGGATGGCGCAGAACAACCCGCGCTATCGCGAAGAGGCGCAGCAGATCGCGCGTAACCGCCTGCTCTACAGCGGGCGGATCGAAGTGGTGGTGGGGGATATGCGGATTCTGCGCTATCTCAATCGTGAGGTGCTTGATCAGGTCGACGTCAGCCAGCCACTGGCCGAATACCCGATCTTCGCACCAACGCCCTATCAGGTCGGCTTTCGCCACGAGGCCCAGCGCGACCGCTTCAATCGGGGGCTGGCGGCCATTCGCGCGAGCGGCGAGTATCGCGCCATCGAGCGGCGTTACGCGATGTATTGAGGACGACTGCTAGAGTAATGCGCTGGGCTGCAAGCCGGACTGTGCGGGTGCATGATTCGGCTGGCGGGCCCGGCCATTATCCGCCGCGAAGGAGAGAAGCATGCTGCGCATATCCCTGCTGGCGATTCTGGGCTTGACCGGCGTGCTGCTGATGCCGCCGACTGCCGTGCAGGCCCGCGAATACCCCAGCGAACACGGCACCCTGCAGGTCAGTCAGGTGGTCGCGGGGCTGGAACATCCCTGGAGCATGGCTTTTCTGCCTGACGGGCAAGGTCTGCTGGTCACCGAGCGGCCTGGGCGTTTGCGCCTGGTAACTTTGCAGGGGGCGCTGTCCGAGCCGATCAGCGGTGTGCCGGCCGTCTATGCCAGAAGCCAGGGCGGGTTGCTCGATGTGGTGCTGTCGCCCGAGTTTGCCCAGGATCGTCTGGTTTATCTGTCCTATGCCGAGGCCGGGGAGGGTGGGCGCGCCGGTACCGCGGTCGGGCGTGGCAAGCTGTCGGCGGATAAGCGCAGGCTGGAAGGTTTCGAGGTGATTTTCAGGCAGCTGCCGAAACTGTCCAGCGGTGCGCACTTCGGCTCGCGGTTGGTATTCGATCGCGACGGTTATCTGTTCATCGCCCTGGGCGAAAACAACCAGCGCTCGACCGCACAGGACCTCGACAAGCTGCAAGGCAAGGTGGTGCGCCTGCACCCGGACGGCAAAGTGCCGCGCGACAACCCCTTTGTCGGCCAGGCGGACGTTCGTCCGGAAATCTGGTCTTACGGCCATCGCAACCAGCAGGGGGCGGCACTCAATCCCAGGACCGGGCAGTTGTGGACCCACGAGCATGGCCCGCGCGGCGGCGATGAGATCAACATCCCGCAGGCCGGCAAGAACTACGGTTGGCCGCTCGCCACCCATGGGATCAACTATTCGTTCCTGCCGATTCCGGAAGCCCAGGGCAAGACGGTCGAGGGCACCGAGCCGCCGCACTATGTGTGGGAAAAGTCGCCGGCAATCAGCGGCATGGCCTTCTATGACGGCGCACGCCTGGCCGCCTGGCGGGGTAACCTGTTCATCGGTGCACTGGCCGGGCAGGCGCTGATTCGCCTGGAGTTGCGCGGCGATCGGGTGGTGCACGAGGAGCGTCTGCTGGAGCAGCTGGATGCGCGCATCCGCGATGTGCGCCAGGGGCCGGATGGCTACCTGTACGTGTTGACTGATGAGGGCAATGGTCAATTGTTGCGGCTGGATTTGCAGCCGAAATGAGTTCGGGCTGCGCAGGCGTAAGCCGGCCTTGGACTTTTTGGGTCAGGCTGCAGATGAGGGCTTGATGCTGATTCGGGGGAGGAGGGCGGTAGCCCAGCGCCTTGTCTGGTGGGAGCAAAGCGCTACGGGGTGAACGTCAGGGCCTGTCAATACATAACTACACGTGGCGGTTATTTCTTTCCATGCCCTAAGTCGGCTATTTCTTGCCGATGGTGATCTGCTTGGAAGCGCCGTAGACCTGGCCACTGACGCCCTTGGCGATCTGCTGGATTTCACCACCGGAGTTCAGGAAGGCGGCGATCTGCGCATCGATTGAAGCGCTGGTTTCGACGGCTGGAGCTGGTTTGGGCTTGCTGTTTGATGCTTTAACGCGCATGGCGGCCATTAACCTATTTAAAAATTAATTTGGCCGCCGATTGTACACGAACGACTTGACAATTGCTTGGTAAATAACCTTGGTAACTCAGGTTGTGGCGCTGTCAGTGATTCTCCGAATGGATGAATAATGCCCATGAAAATGAGTAACTCATTGTTTTATCAAGGTTCAACTCGGGAAATTAATTGCCCGGCGATCCTCGGTGACGGGCGCTTTCCATTGGTCGGCTCGGCTCGGGCGCTCCGGCGAGACCTTGCGAGCCCGCGAGTCGAGGCCGGGAAAGCGGGCCACAACTCAGGTAGAATGTCCGGCTCGCAACGAGGGTAGGGCACCATGGCTGTAATTGGACGAATGAATAGTTTGCAGGTCGTGAAACACACCGACTTTGGCCTGTATCTGGATGGCGGCGCGGATGGCGAAATATTGCTGCCCAAGCGCTATATCCCCAAAGACACGCCAAGTGAGGTGGAAGACTGGCTGAATGTATTTATTTACCTCGACAGCGATGACAAGCTGATTGCCACCACGGAAACCCCGAAAGTCCAGGTCGGTCAATTTGCCAGCCTGAAAGTGGTGGATATCAACCGCGTCGGTTTATTCCTCGACTGGGGGTTGCCGAAAGATCTGCTATTGCCCCATTCGGAAGAGAAGCGCCCGCTGCAAGTCGGCGACTACTGCGTGGTCTACGTGTTTGTCGACAAGCGCAGCAAGCGCATCACCGCCACGGCGCGCCTGGATCGTTACCTGGACACCGCGCCGGCCACCTACACGGCCGGCCAGGAAGTCGACCTGCTGGTGGTCGAGTCCACCGACATGGGCTTCAAGGCGATCATCAACGGCAAGCACTGGGGCCTGATCCACAAGAACGAACTGTTCAAGTTCCTGCGCAGCGGCATGCAGGAGAAGGGCTTCATCAAGGAAGTGCGCGCCGACGGCAAGATCAGCCTGAGCCTGCAACCGGTTGGCCAGGAAGCGGCGAGCAGCCTGGGCGAGCAGATCCTGGCCAAGCTGCGCGAGCACGACGGTGTGCTGCCGCTCAATGACAAGAGTTCGCCAGAAGCCATCAGCGCCCTGTTTCGCGTCAGCAAAGGCAACTTCAAGAAGGCCATCGGCGGCTTGTACAAGCAGGGTCGCATCGTGATTCACGACGACCGCATCGAGCTGGCCGCCAAGTAGCGGCGTTCCCCCGGCAGCTACGGCTGCCGGCTGCGGCCCTGACAGAGGACGCGCTGGGCCTGTCTCAGCGCCGGTTTTTTACAAAACCCGCTTGAGCGCCCACGGAGTCCATTGAATAATGCCCAGGCTTTTGCCGTTGTAGCTCAGTTGGTAGAGCACGTCATTCGTAATGATGGGGTCGGGGGTTCGATTCCTCTCAACGGCACCACCGAATTCAAGGCCTGCAGCGATGCAGGCCTTTTTCGTCTGGGGTGCGCGACGATGAAGGATAACGACGATGCCGCCGGCTCCAGCATTCTGCTCGCTTGCCATCGCCGATGGCG
>NZ_JBFIIG010000172.1:0-9054 GCF_041601375.1 Pseudomonas sp.
GTCAGGCGCATGTTCTCGCCGATGCTGACCTCGTCCTCGAGGATGTAGATGCAGTGCACCTCGGTCTCGGCTTTCAGCGGTTTTTGCGGGCGCGCAGGGCTTTTCGGCGCCGCCGCGCTCTGCACGGGTTGCGCGGCGAACTGCTGCAGCTGGAGGATGAACTCCTGCAGACCCTGATCCTGCAGGCGCAGGCTTTCCAGCCAGTGAGTGGCCTGTTGTTCGAGCTCACGGGCACGTTGGCCGATGCTGGCGAAGCCGAAGGTGCCGGCTGCGCCCGCCAGCTTGTGCAACTGATCGCGCAGGCTGCGCAGTTGCTGCAGTTGCGCCTTGTGGTCGCCGGCTTGCAACAGTTGCGCCTTGCTGGCCAGTTCGGGCAGCTCCTGCGCCAGGCGCTCGGCGAACTTTTCGCTGAGCAGTTGCAGTTGGTGCTGCAGTTCGCTGGTCGGGCTGGGCTGTTCAGCCATGCGCACGGCTCCATATTTGCCGGACCTGGGCGGCCAGTTGCATCGGGTCGAAGGGCTTGATGATCACGTCGAGAGCACCCAGGCTGCGGTAGTGCTCGATCTCCGCCGGCTGCACCTTGGCCGTCATGAAGGCCACCGGGATCAACCCGATGTCCACCAGTTCGCTGAGTTTGATCAGGGTTTGCGGACCATCCATGCCGGGCATCATCACATCCAGCAAGATGAAATCCGGCGCGAAACCCTGGATCTGGTCCAGCGCTTCCTGGCCGGACGAGCAACTGAGCACCCGAAAACCGCCGACGGCCTCCAGCGCAACTTTGGCCACGGCCTGGATCGAAGGGTCGTCTTCCACGTGCAGGATGCGGGTCAGTTCAGGCATGCCGGTTCTCCTTGGTGGGCAGTAGGCGGGCGAGCAGGTGCAGGAAGTGTTGCGCACTGGTGCGCGATTTGGCCAGGGTGGCCTCGACCTGGCCGAGGCGTTCGGCAGGTAGATCCTGTGCGGAGAGTACCACCACGGGCACGCCGGGATGGTACTGGTGGAGTTCTTCGAGCAGTTCCAGGCCGTTGCCGTCGGGCAGGCTGAGGTCCAGCAAAATCAGGTCGTAGCGGCCTTGGCTCAGCAGTTGGCGGGCCTCGGTGAGGCTGCTGGCGGAGACGAAATCGGCCAGCGTGCGGCCCTGTTCGGCAATCACCTGACGCAAGTCGGCATCGTCCTCGATATGCAGCACCCGGGGTTTTTCCGGCAGTCCGTGCAGGGCCTGGCGCAGGCGCGCCAGCAGGCTGTTTTGATTGATCGGCTTGTCCAGCCAGTCGATGGCCTGGAAGCTGCCATTCAGGCTCAGGCGGCCCTCGTCGCAGGCGGCGGAAATCACCAGCACTGGCAGCTCCTTGGTGGCCGGATCGTTGCGCAGCTCGCGGATCAACTGCAGGCCATTGCCGTCCGGCAGGCGCAGGTCCAGGGTGATGGCGGCAAAGCGCTGCTCGGCCAGCAGGGTCCGGGCCTGCCCCAGGCTGGCCGCCTGCATCACCCGGTAGCCGGCGTGGCTCAGGAACTGGCCCAGCAACTGGGCGATATCGGGTTCATCTTCGATCACCAGCAAGCTGGGTCGCTCAGCATCTTCGGCAGCGCTCGCCAGGTTCGTGGCCTCCAGCAGCGGCAGCTCGAACCAGAAGGTCGCCCCCTGGCCTTCGATCGAGTCGAAGCCGATGCGCCCGCCCATGCGTTCGATCAGTTCCTTGCTGATCGCCAGACCCAGCCCGGTGCCGCCTTTCTGGCGGCTGTCGGTGGCGTCGGCCTGGGAGAATTTCTGGAACATCCGTTCGCGGAATTCCGCTGAAATCCCGGGGCCCTGGTCGCTGACGCTGACCCGCAGGCGTTGCTCGCGCAGCTCACTGCTCAGGCGCACCTGGGCGCCGTGCGGGGAAAACTTGATGGCGTTGGAGAGGAAGTTGGCCAGCACCTGCTGCACGCGCATGGCATCGGCCCGCACCTTGAGGGCCGGGCCCCGCTCCTGCACCAGGTGCACGCCATGCTGGTCGGCATAGGCCTGGTTGCTCGCCCGGCTCTCGTCGAGCTGGGCGTCGAGCTGCAGACTGTGCAGCTGGAAGTTCATCTTGCCGGCCACCAGCTTGTCCATGTCCAGCAGGTCGTTGATCAAATGACTCAGGCGCAGGCTGTTGTGATGGGCGATATCGAGCATCTGCCGCATGCTCTCTGGCAGTTCGCCGAGCGCCCCGCCCTGGATCAGGCCGAGCGAGCCGGAGATCGAGGTCAACGGTGTGCGCAGCTCATGGCTGACCGTGGAGACGAACTCGCGCTGCATGCGTTCGCTGCGCTTGCGCTCGGTGATGTCATGCAACACCACGACGGCGCCGAGCTGGCGGCCATCGGGGGCATACAGCGGGTCGGCGTTGGTGGTGACGAAGCGGGGCGCCTGGCCCTTGGCGACTATGCTGATTTCCACGTCGCGCACCCGCTCGCCCCGTAGCGCGCGCAGCAGGGGGATCTTGGCAGTGGTCAGCGGAGTCTGGCCATCGGCTTCGAACAGGTCGTAGTAGTCGCCCCATTGTTCGGGTGCGAGCAGGCTGACATCGGTGCCATGCCATTGCCGGGCGGTATCGTTGAACAGGGTTAACTGGCCCTCGGCATCGCAGGCGATCACCCCCTCGGCGAGTGCCTCGAGTAGGCGCCGGTTCATCTCCTGCTGCTGTTCCAGCTCCTGCTCCTGGTGCTTGCGCGTGCTGATGTCGCTGATTACCCCATGCCAGATCACCGAGCCATCGGCCTGGCGCAGGGGAGTGGCTTTGCCTTCGACCCAGATCAGGCCCTTGCCGGGATGGCGCACGCGGTATTCCTGGTGCCACTGGCTCAGCGTTCTGGCCGAGTCGCGGATGGCGTCGGCAACGCTGGCGCGGTCGTCCTCATGGATGGCCGCGAACACCGCCTTGCTATGCTCGCGGACATCGGCCGGGGTCAGCCCGTAGATGTCGACTATGCCCTCGCTGGCGTAGGGGAAGCGCACCGTGCCGCGCTCGGACAGCTGCGCCTGGAACACCATTCCGGGTAACTGCGCGGCGATCTGCCGCAAGCGCTGCAGGGCCTGCTCGCGCTGGCTCAGGTCCTGGGCGATGGCGACGTAACCGAGCAGGACTCCGCCCTCGTCGCGTACCACGGAGACTGTCAGCAGGGCCGGCAGCTGGCTGCCGTCCTGGCGTACGAAGGTCCATTCGCGCGGCTTGTCCTGGCCGCGAGCGGCATGTGCGGCCAGCACAGAGAAGTCCGCGGCGATGGTCTGCGCGCATTCCAGACCGAGCGCCTCGGCACGGCCCGCCAGTTGCTTGGGGTCGAGCAGGGCGGTGGCAAAGGGTCGGCCGAGCAGGTGCTGCTGGACATAGCCGAGCAAGTGTTCGGCGGACGGGTTGACGCTGCTGATCTCGCCCGTGGGCGTGATGGCAATGATCGCACTGCCGGCGCTGGCGAGGATGGCGCGCTGCAGCGCCGCCTGCTCGGCATGTTGGCGCAGGTTCAGGCGCAGCTCGCACAGGCGCACGACCTGGCGGCCGAGGCGGCGCAGGCCGTCGCGTTGCGCCGTGGTCAATTGACGCGGCTGGCGGTCGATCACGCAGAGGGTGCCGAGGTTGTGTCCGCGACGGGTGGTCAGCGGGATGCCGGCGTAGAAGCGGATATGTGGCGCCCCAGTGACCAGCGGGTTATTGGCGAAGCGCGGGTCTTCGAGGGCGTCGGGGATTTCGAACAACTGCTGGGCGAGGATCGCATGGGCGCAGAAAGCCTGCTCGCGGGGTGTCTCGCTGGCGGCCAGGCCGACCTTGCTTTTGAACCACTGGCGTTGCTCGTCGAGCAGTGAGACTAGGGCGATGGGCGCGTCACAGAGTTGTGCGGCGAGCAGGGAGAGGTCGTCGAAGGCCTCCTCGGCGGGCGTGTCGAGCAACTGGTACTGCTGGAGCTCGGTGAGTCGCGCGGCCTCGTCGAAGGGCAAGGGCGGTCCAGTGGGGGTTTGGTTCATCTGCAGGTCCTTGCACATCGATAGTGCGCTGGCACGGAGGGCTGGCGCCGTAATTTGGACGGGGCTTGGCGCACCGCCGAGCGTGGCCGATACGGCCTATTGCATCGAGCCATGGTCGCTGACCTCCGGGCTGTGACGCTGGGCTGCGGCCGCGAGGGATTGCTCCAGGCTCGCCAACAGTTGCGCCTCGTCGAACGGTTTTTCCAGCCAGGTAATGCCCTGTGTATCCTCCAGCAACTTGCGGCCCTCGTCGCAGAAGGCGGAGATCACCAGAATTGGCAGCTGTTGGCTGGCCGGCTGACGCCGCAGTTCGCCGATCAGGGCCAGGCCATGACCGTCGCTGAGGCGCAGGTCCAGGGTCATGGCGGCGTACTCGCCCTCGGCCAGCCGTTGCTGGGCTTGGCTTGCGCTGAGTACGCTGTCAACTCGATAGCCCGCGTGACCGAGCATCACTTGCAGCAGGTGGGCAATACTCGGCTCGTCCTCCACCACCAGGATGCGCGGCCCCGCCGCTGCCCGTTGGGCGGTTACCGGCAGCAGGTACTCCTCGATCAACGGCAGTTCAAACCAGAAGGTAGCGCCCTGGCCGGGCACCGAGTGGAAGCCGACACGGCCGTCCATGCGCTCGATCAGCTCTTTGCTGATCGCCAGCCCCAGCCCGGTGCCCTCTTGCTCGCGGCGGTCCGAGCCATCGGCTTGGGCGAATTTCTGGAAGATCCGACTGTGGAAGGCTTCGGGGATGCCGCTGCCATGGTCGCTGACGCTGACTCGCACCCGGTTGCCGCGCAATTCGCTATACAGGCGCACACTGGCGCCAGCCGGGGAGAACTTGATGGCATTCGACAGGTAGTTGGCCAACACCTGCTGCAGGCGTGCGGCATCCACCCGCACCCAGATGTCGCCCGGTTGGTCGAGCTGAAAGGATACGCCGTGCTGTTCGGCATAGGCCTGGTTGGCCGCCAGGGCCTCCTCGACCAGCGGCTTGACGGGCTGCACCAGCAGGTCGAAGGTCATCTTGCCGGCCGCCAGCTTTTCCATATCCAGCAGGTCGTTGATCAGGTGGCTGAGGCGCAGGCTGTTCTGCTGGGCAATTTGCAGCATCTGCGCCATCTGCGGCGGCACCTCACCGATGGCGCCGCCGGTGATCAGGCCCAGGGCGCCGGCGATCGACGTCAGCGGGGTGCGCAGTTCATGACTGACGGTGGAGACGAACTCGTTCTTCATATTCTCGATGCGCTTGCGCTCGCTGAGGTCGAGCAGGGTGCCGCTCAACCGCTGCAACTGCCCGTCGGCGTCGCGCAGGATAAAGCCCCGCAGCAGCACCGGCACCTGATGGCCGGCGCGGTGCAGCATCAATGTCTCGCTGCTGAACGACTCCGCGCCCGACTCCACCGCGCACTGCAGCTCCTGTTGCAGCGCGGCCAGCTCCTCGGGGAACAGGGTTGGCAGCCAGCGCTGCAGATCCTGCGGGCTCTCGTCAGGCGGGTAGCCGAACATCTCCCAGGCGCGGGCCGAGGCGAACAGGCTCTGGGCCTGCAGGTCGATATCCCACCAGCCGTCGTTGCTGCCCTTGAGTACCAGGCGCTGGCGCTCCTCGCTCTGGCGCAGGGCTGCGCTGTTCTGGCGGATCTGCAGGGTCATCTTGTGCGCCAGGGCTTCGGCCTGTTCGCGGCGCAGGGTCAGCACCGAGGCCAGCACGAACAGGAGCAGGCTAACGCCGATGCCCAGCAATACCACGGCGCCGTTTTGCTGAAAGCTGGCCTCGAAGGCTGGCAGGCTACTGAAATTCAGGGTCCAGTGCTGGCCGTAGAGGTTGAGCTGCAACTGTGTGCTGAGCTCTGGGTGACGCCCGCCATCGCTCGTCTGGGTGCTGAAGAGCAGGGCCTCGGTGCGGGCTTGGGCACCATCGTAGATGCTGAAGTCCAGTTTGGGCGCCTGGCTGCCGAGGATGCCGGCCATCAGGTCGTCCATCCGATAGGGGCTGTAGACCAAGCCGCGCAAGGCGGCGAGACGCTGCTCCGGGCTCGCCAGGGGCAGGTTCGGGCGGTATACCGGCACGTACATCAGCAGGCCGGCCTGCACCTTGCCATGGGTTTCCTGCAACAGGGTGACCCGCTGGGTGATGCGCGTTTCGCCACTGCTTGCGGCGAGCAGCATGGCGGCTCGGCGGGTTGGCTCGGACAACATGTCGTAGCCGAAGGCCGCCAGGTTGCGGTCGGTCAGGGGTTCGAGGAGGAGGATCGAGCTGTACTGTTCGCGCGGACCCGGTGGGTGCAGGCGAAAGTTGGGAAAGCCTTCGCGGCGCACCGCGGTTTCGAACTCGGCCACTGCTGCGGGGGGCAGGAAGCGTGCGTAGCCTACGCCCTGGATGCCGGGGTAATGCTGCGCCAGCTCGAGGCGTTCAAGGTAGGTGCGCCACTCCCTGCGGTCGACCTGCTGACTGGCGTCGAACAGGCCGGCCCCACCGAGCAGAATCTGCTCGTGATCGGCCATGCGCTTGCCGATTGCCTGACTGACCTCGCTGGTCAGCAGGTCGAACTGACGTTGCGCGGCCAGCTGCTCGCGCTCCTGCAGATACAGCCAGACGCCCAGGTTGGCCAGCAGGGCGATCACCAATACCGCCCAGGCCAAGGCATTGCGCCGGCTGAAAAAGGCCTGCCGATTGGCGGAGCCCATCAGGTTCAAGGTTTCGCTCATGGCTGGTCCTTAGCGCGGTGGTGCAGCGGTTCGAAGTGGCACGCGGTTTCCCGGCATACCGAGAAGCGCTTGCTTGGGCGTTCCAGTAGGGCGCGGTTCATGCCGGTAGATCCGTTTTAGCAGATTCGGCCAGTGGCAGCTCGAACCAGAAAGTGGCGCCTTGGCCTGGCGGCGAATCGAAGCCGATGCGCCCACCCATGCGCTCGATCAACTCTTTGCTGATCGCCAGGCCGAGGCCGGTGCCGCCCTTCTGGCGGGTGTCGGAAGCGTCGGCCTGGGCAAATTTTTGAAAAATCTGCGCCTGAAACTCTACCGGAACCCCCGGGCCTCGATCGCGCACATTGAGGCGCAGATGCTGGCCACGGCGTTCGGTATAAAGATCGACGGCGCCGCCGCGCGGGGAAAATTTAGCCGCATTGGACAGCAGGTTGGCCAGCACCTGCTGCAGACGGTGAGCGTCGACCCTGACCCGCTCTGCGCAGCCGGCAAGCTGGCGCAGGTGGACCCCATAGTCCGCGGCATACGCCTGGTTGCTGTGCAGGGCCTGCTCGATCAGTGGCTGCAGGGCCAGCGGTTGGATATCGAACTGCATCTTGCCAGCCGCCAACTTGCCGATGTCCAGCAGGTCGTTGATCAGCGTGGCCAGGCGCTGGCTATTGTGCTGGGCGATTTGCAGCATGGGCTGCAAAGCCTCCGGCACCTCGCCCAGGGCGCCGGCATTGATCAGCTCCAGCGGGCCGATGATGGCGGTCAGCGGGGTGCGCAGCTCATGGCTGACGGTGGAGATGAATTCGTTTTGCAGGTGCAGCAGACGTTTGCTCTCGCGAATGTCCTGGATATGCAGAATGCGGGTTGCGCCAGTATCCGGGCCGCCACTCAGGACCGCGGCACTGAGCATCACGGCAACTGAGTCGCCGCGGGCATCGAGGAGGTTTTGTTGCCAGCTGCGGTTATGCCCTGGGGTTGTGGCCGCCAGCTCTGCGTGCAACTGCGGATGACAGGACTCCGCGCAGAATTGCCGTAGGTGCTGGTGGCGCAGCGTGGCGGGGCTGCGTTGCAGCAGCCGGCAAAGGGCCTGGTTGGCGGCCAGCAAACAGCCCTGCTGATCGAGCAGGGCCAAGCCCATCGGGGTCATGTCAAAGGCATCGAGAAACTGTTGCTGGCTCTGATTGAGCGCCAGCAGCAGGCTGGCCTGACGGTGCTGGGCGTGCAGCGCCAGGCTGACCAGCGCGGTGCAGATCAGCGCCAGACTCCAGCCCAGCAGGCGTAGCCAGACAGGCAACGGTTTGCGCGCGCTCAGATTGTGCGCTTCAAACTGCCAGTTGGCGCCGGCCAGCACTATCGGCAGCTTGACGTGGGCTGCGTCAGGCTTGGTTGCGGCCAGCGCCAGGCTGGCGCTGGCCGGCTCGGCAAGTGGCTGGAAGCTGATCGCAATGCTGCGCTGGCGGGCCACCTCTTCAACCTGGGCATACAGCTGGTCGAAGTCGATGACCGTGCTGATCATGCCCCAGTAGTGCTGGTCATCGAGATATACCGGTATTCGATAGATCAGGCCTGTCCCGCCTTGAACCAGTTGCAGTGGTCCGTCGAGCGCGGGACTGCGGCTGGCGATGATGCGCTGTACCGTGGGCCATTGCGCGGCCTGATCGGGATAGTAGAGGCCGAGCGCGGCTTCGTTACCGGCCAGTGGGTAGACGAAGGCGATGCGGTTGTCCGGGGCCAGGCCGATATTGCGAATGTGCCGGCCTTGCTGGAGCAGCCCCTCCAGCCAGGGCTTCAGTTCCACTGGATCGATCTGCCCTTGCTTGGCGGGGATATAGGCGGCCAGCCCGGTGGCCAGGTGCAGGGTGGCGTTGAGTTCGGCCAGCAGCACCGCGCGGACTTCGTTGGCATGCGCCAGCAGTTGTTGCTGTTCAACCTGCTGCTGGCGCAGGTCGTACTGGTGCAGCAGCAATTCGCAGCCCAGGCCGAGCAACAGCAGCAGCCCCAGGCTGGCGGTCCAGTTCAACAGATGGCGCCAGCGCAACTGGCGTGGCGGGATGTCGGGTTTCATGCCGGCACCTCAAGCGGAAGCTCGAACCAGAAGGTCGCGCCCTGGCCTGTGACCGAGTCGAAGCCGATCTGCCCGCCCATGCGTTCGATCAATTCCTTGCTGATCGCCAGGCCCAGGCCGGTGCCGCCTTTCTGCCGGGTGTCGCTGGCATCGGCCTGGGAGAACTTGGCGAAGATGCTCGCCTTGAACACGTCGGGAATCCCTGGGCCGTGGTCGCGTACGCTGACCCGCACCTGGTCACCGCGCTGTTGCGCGGCAACCTCGACAGGCTGTCCGGCGGGCGAAAACTTGGCCGCATTGGACAGCAGGTTGGCCA
>NZ_JBFIIG010000173.1:0-8958 GCF_041601375.1 Pseudomonas sp.
CTGGAAGCCGTGGTGCTGGAAACCGACGCCCCGGACATGGCCCCGGCCATGCACCCGCACCAGCGCAACAGCCCGGAATACCTGCCGGAAATCTGCGCCGAACTGGCGCGACTGATGGGCGTGACCGCGGATCAGCTGGCCGAAGCCAGCAGCTGCAATGCCGAGGAATTGTTTGGTTGGCGGCACTGAGCAGCAACTGTAGCCAAGGGCACTGGCGGGCTGCCGCTTCGCTCCGAACGGATCGCCGCCCGGACCGCCCTACGCAGGTGCACCGCGGGATTTGGGGTAATCCGCGATCCGTAGGGTGTCACTCGCCGAAAGCAGTGCACCATGGGTTACCCGGCGCGGCATAAAATCCGGCGGGTTGTCGCTGTGCTCCGAAGCCGCCCTACGGTCTCGCGCGCGAAATCCGGGGCAATCCACAATCGCGCAGGGTGTCACTTGCCACAAACGACAAGGCCCGCCAAATGGCGGGCCTTGTCGTTACTGCAACAAACTCTCAGACGCGGAACGCGCCGATCAGCTGTTTCAGGCGCGACACCAGGCCGGACAACTCGCGGCTGGCCGACTCGGTCTGGCTGGCGCCAGCGGCGGTGCGTTCGCCGGCGCGGTTGATCTCGACGATGTTCTGGTCGATATCATGCGCCACTGCGGTCTGCTGCTCGGCGGCGGCGGCAATCTGCTGGCTCTGGTCGACGATCATGCCCACCGCGCCGAGGATGTTCTCCAGTGCCAGTTGCACCTTGCCCGACTCACTGACTGTGCCACTGGCCATCTGATGGCTGGCGCCCATGGCCTTGACCGCCGCACCGACCCCGCCCTGCAACTTGTCGATCATGTTCTCGATCTGCTCGGTGGACTGCTGGGTGCGTTTGGCCAGGTTGCGCACCTCGTCGGCGACCACGGCGAAACCGCGGCCCTGCTCGCCGGCCCGCGCCGCCTCGATGGCCGCGTTGAGCGCCAACAGGTTGGTCTGTTCGGCGATGCCCTTGATCACGTCCAGCACCTGGCTGATCGAGGCGCTGTCGCTGGCCAACTGGTTGATCACCGCCACCGATTGGTCGATCCCGTCGGCCAGGCGCTGAATGCTGCCGACCTGAGACTCGACCAGGGCACGACCACTGACGGTTTCGTTGTTCACGCTCTGCGCGCTGTCGACCGCCGCGGCGGCGCTGCGGGCGACCTCCTGGGCGGTGGCGGACATCTGGTTCATCGCCGTCGCCACCTGTTCGATCTGGCTGCGTTGCCCCGCGACCGCCTGGTTGCTCTCGCCGGAAACCAGTTCCACGCTATCGGCCTGGAGCTCGACCTCGACCACGGTCTGGCCGACCCGCTCGATCAGGTCGTGGATCTTGCGCACGGTCTCGTTGAACACCTGCCCCAGCTCGCCCAGTTCATCCTTGCTCTGCGCCGTGAAACTGACCGTCATATCGCCGGCCGCGACCTTGTTCATGACCTCGCCCAGGCTCTTCAAGGTGCTCCGGGTCGACACATAGAAGGCGCCATAGAGGTAGCCGATCAGCAGGAACACCAGCACCAGCGCGGCAACCAACAGAACCATCTGCCCGCGGTTTTCCTGCAGGCGCTCCTGCAGTTGCTGATCGAGGAAAGCCAGAACCGCATCGTTCAGCTCATAGGTCTTGCCCATGGCAGCGCCGACTTCTTCATAGAACTGCACCCAGGGCATATCCAGGGTATTGGCGATCACCACCTTGTCTTCGAACAGCACAACGCTGGCCTTCAAGGTCGCCTGGCTGGCTGTGGCCAGGGTTTCCAGCGCCGCGCGCGCAGCCGGGCCGCTGCTCAAGGCGTCCTGCAGGTTCAAGCCATACTCGGCGTGGAGTTTTTCCAGCCCCAGCAGCAAATCGTCGAACTTGCTGCTGGTGCCCG
Organism: Pseudomonas sp.; assembly: GCF_041601375.1. Lineage (GTDB taxonomy): Bacteria > Pseudomonadota > Gammaproteobacteria > Pseudomonadales > Pseudomonadaceae > Aquipseudomonas. Next base: position 1,891 of record NZ_JBFIIG010000173.1, read on the forward strand.
AGTCGAGGAAGCCCTGCCCCAGTGAATAGGCGCCCATCGCCCGACCATCACCCAATGCCGCGGTAACCCGCGGTGTGGTGCCGACGATCAGTTCGGTCATCTGCCGTACGTCGCGCTGGCGATCCTGGCTGAGCCCGGCCTGAGCCGCGACCAGCTTGATAAATACCTGCGAACGGCCCAACAGCTTTTCGACCAGCGCCGCCTTGCTTTGCAGCGACGTCTCGTTCTGTGTCCCGGCCAGCTCGGCAATCATTTCATCGCGCCTGGCGGTGAATTCCTCGATCTGTTCGGCCTCGCGCACCACCGGCGCCAAGCCGCGCAGGCTGTCCGCAATGGCACCTTGCAGACGGGTGATACGGCTCTCGAGATCGCCTGCCTGACCGGACTGGCCGATCCTGACGTTGATTTCCGCCAGGTCGGAGAGGTCTTCCAGATCGCGCCTCAACTTCAGCGACTGGCCGAGCAGGTCGATGCTCTCCAGAGCCGCCTGGGTACTGATGAATTGGCGATAGGAATCGCGCACCAGATAGAAGTTGGTGACCAGCATGGGCAGAAAGAACAGGACACTGATCAAAGTAAACTTCATGCCGAAGCTGAGGCGATTCATTAGCGCGATGGCCGGATACAGCACGGTCTTCACAAGACGTCTCCTGTTCTGATTATTGTTATGCAGCGTTACAAGGTCGACCGCGGAAAGGCTCCCGCGCTAGTCGTTGCGTCCCTTGCAGCCCGACCTGAGGCGTGCCGATCGATGCGTAACAGCCAGTAAGGCAGATCCGCCTGAGCAACCGCCTGGCCGATCGATCGAGCACCGTGTCTTGTATACCCGTTATCGACGGCAATCTCTGTAACTTAAGGTTAAGCACGCGCATACCTCACGCCCTGGCCGTCGGCAGGAGCGGCAGCATTACCTGGCGAGAGGCTGGCCGGTCGGCAAACCGTAAGATGGTGCGGGCGGCGATCCGTCGGGCCGCGTAGGCTTGAGCGCAGCGATACCCATCACGGCGACCTGGATCCCACGCAACCGCGCCCCGGTGTGCGCCGGGGTTTATTCGTATAGATGAACCGATTGACCGAAGCTGACGCCAAAGGCGATCAGTAGAACAGCTCCCACAGGGCGAACACGGCGTACCAGAGCACCGCGGCGCGTACCAGCAGCTGCCACAAGCTGTCCAGGCTGCTCACCCCGGCTTCGCCGAGCACCGGCTCCGGCGTCTCGCAGGCGCCACGCCCGACATCGATGACCAACTGCGCGGCGCTGATGTCCCAGCTCAACAACTCGTGCAGCAAGGCCCGGTTGACCGCGACGAAATTGCCAACCAGGGCAAAACTTGCCGCCAGCACCCGCACCGGCATCCAGTCGAAGGCATGCCGCAGTTGCACGGCGCGCTCGCGCAAGCCCTCCTGCCCGGCATGCTCGGCCAGCAGGGCCAGCAAGCGATAAGCCAGAGCCGCCAACGGACCAAGCAGCGCGTACCAGAAGATCACGGCAAAGAAACTCTGGTAGGCCTGCCACACCAGATGCCCCTGCACCTGCCGCAGCAGCGCGCCTTCTTCATCGGCTTCCAGGGCCAGATCACGGCGGGCCACCAGATAGGCCGCCTCACTGTCGCCGCGGCGCCAGCTGTCGCGAAACGGCCCGAGTGCCGCCTGCAAATCGCCACGGCCGAGGCTGTAGATCAGCACCACCAGGTGCACCGGCAACGCCAGCCAGCCGTAGGCCAGCGGCTTGAGCAGAACCAGCAGCAACCCCAGCGCCAGCAGCGGCACAACCACCAGCAACACGATCGCCAGCCAGGGACGCTCGATAACGCCCGCCTGCCGCTCCACCCTGGCCAGCAGCCGCAACCAGGGACCGTCCTGCTGGATCTTGTTGCGCCAGGCCGAAAATTTCTCCACCCACAGCACCAGCAACAACACCAGAAAACTCATGACTTCTCCTTACTATCCATCAGTGCAGTACGCAGGCGCGACCAGTCGAACGCCGGGCCGGGGTCGGTCTTGCGGGCCGGGGCGATATCGCTGTGTCCGCAGATACGCTCCAGGGTGAGCGACGGATACGCCCTTTGCAACTCGACCGTCAGCCCGACCAATGCGGCATATTGCGCATCGGTGAAGGGCAGCTCATCGGTGCCTTCCAGCTCGACCCCCAGAGAAAAATCGTTGCAGTTGTCGCGCCCGGCGAAACACGACTGCCCGGCATGCCAGGCGCGCTCGTTGCACGAGACGAACTGGGTGACGACGCCGTCGCGCTCGATCAGAAAATGCGCCGACACGCGCAAGCTCGCGATCTCGACAAAGTATGGATGCTCATCGACGATCAGGCGATTCTGGAAAAATTCCTGCACCTTGCCGGTACCGAACTGCCCCGGCGGCAGGCTGATGTTATGGATCACCAACAGGGAAACCTCACCCTGGGGGCGCTCATTGAAATTGGGGGACGGGCAGTGACGCGCACCTTGGCACCAACCACTGCGGGGATCCAGCTGCATAGAGACTCCTTGGACGAGCCCCCACTCTAGAACAGGCAGGCAACGGGGCCAAGCGGCGATCCCCTCGGAGCGCAGCGACAGATCGTCGGGTGGATTAGGCGCATGTCGCCGATAGCGATGAACCGGCAAGGTCCGCTGCGCCGTAACCCGCCATCGGCGCAACCCGGGATATCGCCTGGTGGGTTACGCGGCGCGCCACGATCGCGGCGCCTGATCGTTCGGCACTTGGCACCGCTAACCCACGGATCGCGGTCGCAGCAAATCCGGCGATACGCCCGCGAAGCCGTTGGGCGGCCCCAAGGGCCGTAGCCCTTCCTGCGCAGGGGCCAGAGAAGGCGAATCTGGTCAGGTGCCCTTGAGTTTGCGCAGGTTGCCGATCACCGATTCCAGTGCCCGGTCGAACAGCAGCGCGTCGTCGAGCAGGCGGACAGTATTGCGGCGGAACTCGAGCGCCAGAGCCATGCGGGTTTTTTCCAGGATCTTCATGCCGGTGCGGTTGACGAAGATGTACTTGCCGGTCGGCTTGATCACCGCGGCCAGCTTGCAGCGCAACTTGTGCTCTTCGTCTTCCTGAAACTCCACCCAGCTGCCCACACCCAGCCTGTCCACGCGCAGCAGGGCTTCGTCGTCATCCGCCAGGCAGATTTCGGGCTCGCCGGCGGTGCTTTGACCGGGGACCAACAACACGATCTCCTCGACCACCTCGATCATCGCCGGCGGCTCCGGCAAGGGCATCTCGTCACCGACCTCGGCCACGGCATCCCTCACCTGATCGTCGCTGATCGGCGCTGCCGGCGTTTCGCCGCGAACTTGGGCTGCCGGCATCACCCGTTTGAAACGCTGGAAAGCCTGCACATGCAGCGCCTCCAGCTGACTGAAAAAATCGCCCGTGGAGAACGGGTCGAACGCCGCGCTGGCCATGCCTTCGCGCAACGCCTTGAGCAGCCCCGGCACCAGTTGCAGCAAATGCAGGCGCGCCTCTGGATCTTCGTGGGGCTGCGCACTCCAGACCAGGTCATCCATGGTCGCCAGCGCCGTGCGCCACTCGGGCGAGTCGACGCCGTGCTTGAGGCAGGTGAGCATCAGCACCTTGCTCCACGCCTCCTGCAGCAGGCGCACCACCACTTCGGGCAGGCGCTTGCCCAACAAGCGCTCATTCAGCGCCAACTCGACCTGACGCCGCGCCAGTTCGGCCTTGGCGCTCCCCTCTTCCGCGTCGCGGGTACGCTGCTCCAGCAGCTCGCTGCGGCGCCGCTCGTTACCGGTAAAGGCGAGAAAGTCCGCCAGCAGCTCGGCAAATATCTGCGGATCGTCGACAAAGTCGTTGAGCAAGCGCTGCACCACCTGCTCGATCTTCTGATACAAGCTGCCGCGCTGCGTGTCGTCCTGCTCACCCCAGCCCAGGGCCGCCGAGGCGATTTCATTGAGCAAACGCCGGGCCGGATGACTGCCGCGGCTGAAGAAGGTCTTGTCCAGCAGCGCGACCTTGAGCATCGGAATCTGCAGGCGCGCGATCAGTGCTTTCAGCGAATCCGGCAGGGTGCGGTCATCGAGGATGAACTCGAACAGCATCGACACCAGGTTGATCACGTCCTCATCGACCTCGCCGACCACCCGCGCCTTGCCGCTCCTGGCGCTGGCGCGACTGAGCAGCTGCTCGAGTTGCTCGCGCAGGTCGAACTCATCGCTGACCGGCGCCGGTGCGTGCTGCTGCATATGCGAGAGCAGGCGCAGCAGGTCGCGACTGGTGATCGGCGACGCATCGGCCGGCGCCTCGCGCCGCGGCGTGGCACGCTCGCGCACCTGCGCCAGCAGCTCCTGCAGCGCCACAAAAACCTCCTGTACGCTCTCGCCAGCCTGCTCGTCAGTAACGCCGCCCGCCTGCTCGGCCGCACCGCGCGCAACCGTTCCAGAGCGATTCGGGTTCCGTCGCACCGGCGCCGACTTCAATTCCGGCAACACACCCGCGGCAACCAGCGCCTGATTGGCCTCGGCATAGAGCTGATCGAGATCGGCCAACACGTACTTTTCGAACAGTTTGAGGATGATCAGTTTGACCTTGATCTCCACCCCCAAACTGCTGCACGCCTCGAGAAAAGCCGTACAGAGCGCAACCGGGCCGAGCGGGTTGGACTTGTCGTCGAGCTTCTTGCTGACCAGGGCATTCAGGCGCGTGGTCAGGTGGCTGACCGCCATGCTGTCGCGGCTCATGACCTTGGCCACCATGGCCTCCAGCGCCACGGACTCTTCCAGCTCGTCGTGCTGCACCAGTGCCAGGCTGTCGAACGAGATAGCCCCCAGCGGCGGCCTGCCGATCTCGTATTGATTGAGGGTGGCGAACGGCTCGAAGACCTCTTGCAGGAAGCCGCGCTCGATACTCTTGCGCTTCAAACGCAGGTCGCGCATGGCTTCGAAGAAGGCGTTCTGCTCACCATTGCTGGACGCCCGATCCGCCATTTCGAACAGGGTATCGTCGGCATTGTCGAACAGGACTTGCAGGGATTGCTTGAGCTGCAACGCAGCCTTGTCGCGTAGGTGAATGAGCGCCACGGGCAGTCTTCCTACCGGTGAAGTGGGCGATTGCTCGGCGGTCACCGGGTTCAGGTGGACCACATTCGCATCAGTCTTCATTGCGACTCTCCTGCAGACTGCCCCTGCCTGGGTCAACCGATCCGCACAGCAACCAACCGAGCATCATCCCTAACGTCAAAGTTATGGCGTCAATATCCATAGAGGTAAAAACATTATAGGTACGCCGCATTCAGCCCAAACAGACTTTTCCTGCAGATATGACGCAGGTCACAGATATAGATCTGCAACCGCGCAACCACGGACAGCACCCAGCCACCCTATCATGCGACCTACCGTTAGCAATCTCGCTGCAGCCGCCATCGGCAATCCCTATAATCGCCCGACCCTGACAGTGGAGCCCATCATGCCGAACCTAACCCTCGCCGACCTGACTGCCGAAATCGAGGCCAATGTTCGTCGCGCGCTGACCGAGGACATCGGCAGCGGCGATATCACCGCGCAACTGATCCCCACCGAGCGCCTGGCCCACGCCACCGTGATCACCCGCGAAACCGCGGTGATCGCCGGCAGCGCCTGGGTCGATGCGGTGTTTCGCCGGCTCGACCCGCGCGTCGCCGTGCACTGGCAGGTGCGCGACGGCGAACGCGTCGGCCCCAACCAGGCCCTGTTCCACCTAGAAGGCCCGGCCCGCGCCCTGCTCAGCGGCGAGCGCAGCGCCCTGAACTTCCTCCAGACCCTGTCCGCCGTCGCCACCCGCTGCCAGCATTACGCCGACCTGGTGCAGGGCACCGCGGTCAAACTGCTCGACACCCGCAAGACCCTGCCCGGCTTGCGTCTGGCACAGAAATACGCTGTCACCTGCGGCGGCTGCCACAACCACCGCATCGGCCTGTTCGACGCCTTCCTGATCAAGGAAAACCACATCGCCGCCTGCGGCGGTATCGCCGCAGCCGTGCAAGCCGCACACCAGATCGCCCCCGGCAAACCGGTGGAAGTCGAAGTGGAAAGCCTGGCAGAACTGCAACAAGCCCTCGACGCCGGCGCCGACATCGTCATGCTCGACGAACTGTCGCTCGACGACATGCGCCAGGCGGTCGCCCTCACCCAGGGCCGCGCCAAGCTGGAAGCCTCGGGCGGCATCAACGAAAGCACCCTGCGCGCCATCGCCGAAACCGGCGTCGACTACATCTCGATCGGCAGCCTGACCAAGGATGTGAAGGCAGTGGATTTGTCGATGAGATTGAGTTTGTAACCCAGGCGATGCCCGGGCGGCGTTCCGTTCGGAGCATAACGACAGCCCGCCAGCTTTTGTGCCGAGCCGAGCAAGCAATGGCGCACGGCCTGCACTCTACGGGGTCAGTCGCACCTCGAGCCTGCGCACCAGGCGGATCTCCTCGGGGCTGATATCAGCGCCATAGGCCAGCACCTCGACACCCGCGCCGATGGCTTCACGCAGGGCCGCGGCGTAGGCCGGGTCGATCTCCTCGGCCGGGCGCACCGCATCGATCTCCGTCAGGTTGACGCAATACAGTTGCACCGCCCGCACGCCATCACGCGCCAGTGTTGCCAGCTCGCGCAGGTGCTTGGCGCCACGCTCGGTACGCGCATCGGGAAAGGCCGCGACCCGGCTGTCGGCATAGCCCAGGGTCACGCTCTTGACCTCGACGAAGGCGGCACCGAGCGGGTAGTCCAGGCGGAAATCGATGCGGCTGCGCTCCTGGCCATAGGGCACTTCACGCTTCAAGGTGGTGAAGCCGGCAAGCTCTGTGATCAGCCCGGCACGCAGCGCCTCTTCCACCAGGCCATTGGCGCGCCCGGTATTGATCACCGCCAGGCGACCCTGCGGGGTTTCGCCGACTTCCCAGGTGCCCGGCAGCTTGCGCTTGGGATCATTGCTGCGGCTGAACCAGACCCGCGCGCCTTCACTCATGCAGTTGAGCATCGAGCCGGTGTTGGGGCAATGAATGCACAGTCGCTCGCCGCTGGCGGTTTCGATATCGGCCAGGAAGCGTTTGTAGCGGCGCAGCAGTCGGCCCTGCTCCAG
>NZ_JBFIIG010000174.1:0-8936 GCF_041601375.1 Pseudomonas sp.
CTTTTGGCCAGCAAAACATCATTGGCCAGGCCTTCGGCACAGATATTAAGGCGGCGGGCGACCTCGGTAATCGGCTCGCTGCGAAAAAGCGCCATACCGACTACCAGCCACAAAACCATATCCGCGGGTAAGCGCCGCTGGCGAATAGTCGCCTGCTCGGCCAACAGCGCGGCGGCTTCAACCCATTCCTGCGGAATATGCTGGGCCAACGTATCCAGCCGCGTCAAAGGCTGCCCGGCAGCGTCCAGTACGTCACTCAGATCCTGCGCAATAGACATAAAAAATCTGGAACCTGATAAGGGTTCCGGATTCTCCTGCTGAACAAGGATTAGTCAACAATCCTTAAGTGAACAGCATTGCGCCGAACGGCGGGCTTGGGCAGCCGAGCAGCCGCGCTCAGGCAGCAGCGGCCGGGCGCAGCGAATAGGTTTTCAGCTGTTCGGCAAAATCGCGCAGCGACTGGATACCGCTGGCCTCGGCTTCGTGGACCCACTGCTTGATCGCATCGAGCATTTCGTGGCCATTGGCGCTGGTCTTGAGCCAGATCTGCTGCAGCGCCAGGCGCTTCTCGTAGATCACCTTGAGCGCCTGGCTCTGCGCCAGCATGGCATCGATGCGCAGCTGTTGCTGGTCGTGCAACAGGCTCGGCTCGCGGCCCAGCAGGCGCTTGGCGCGGTGGAACTGATGGCGCACCGAGGCGTCGGCCTTGGCCAGCTCCTGCTTGACCAGCGGGCCGATCACCAGCTTGCGGTACTGCGCCATGATCTGGAAACGGTTGTTGAGGATCGCCATGGCGGTGTCCATATCCAGATGGCGCTTGCCCTCGATGCGATGGGCGATCGGCGCCACGCGCTGCACCTTGGCCAGCCCGAGCAGGCTGAACAGCTGGATCCAGGCCCAGCCCATGTCGAACTCCCACTTGCGCACCGACAGCTTGGCCGAGTTGGGATAGGTGTGGTGGTTGTTGTGCAGCTCTTCACCGCCGATCAGGATGCCCCACGGCAGCAGGTTGGTCGCGGCGTCGCGGCATTCGAAATTGCGGTAGCCGACGGCATGACCGAGACCGTTGATCACCCCGGCCGCCCAGAGCGGAATCCACATCATCTGGATCGCCCAGACGCTGATGCCGATGACCCCGAACAGGGCCAGGTCGATGAGCGCCATCAGGGTCACGCCGCCAAAGGTATAGCGCGAATAGAGGTTGCGCTCGATCCAGTCGTCCGGGCAGTTCTTGCCGTAGATGCGCAGGGTGTCCGGGTTCTTCGCCTCCTGCTGATACAGCTCGGCGCCGGTGCGCAATACCGTGCCCAAGCCCTTGATCACCGGGCTGTGCGGGTCGTCGACGGTTTCGCACTTGGCGTGGTGCTTGCGGTGGATGGCGGTCCATTCGCGGGTGTTCTGCCCGGTGGTCAACCACAGCCAGAAACGGAAGAAGTGTTTCAGCGCCGGATGCAGCTCCAGGGCGCGGTGGGCGGAATAACGATGCAGGTACACCGTGACGCCGACAATGGTGATGTGCGTCATCACCAGGACGGTAGCGATCAACTGCCAGACCGACAGGTCAAGAAATCCGTTGTACCACATGAGCCGAGAGCCTCTTGAAAAGAAAACGTGGCGTGACTGAGAGACTCAGGCCACAGTGCATTATCCCCGACATGGATCATAAAACCAGTTGGTCTTTTAGATAACAATGCCGGGCCGCTGCCTAGACTATTATCACAGTGCCCACTTTTAGAGAGCCGATGGACGCTTTATGAGCCTACACCAAGGAGCGGTGCGCCTGACCCTGGCCTACCTGCTGGCTGCTGGGCTGTGGGTCTTCTTCAGCGATGCCCTGCTGGCCGGGCTGCACCTGCCTGCCGAACGTATCGAGCAGGTGCAGCTGTTCAAGGGGCTGTGCTTCGTCCTCCTCAGCAGTCTCCTGCTGTACCTGATCCTGTGCTCGCATGCGCGCCAGCAGGCGCGCATGCGCCGAACCCTGCGCGCCAGCGAAGAGCGCCTGAACCTGGCCCTGGACTCCGCCAGGGAAGGCTTGTGGGACTGGGACCTGCGCAGCGACAAGGTGTTTTTCTCGGCGGGCTACGCCGCCCTGCTCGGCCTGCAGCCTGCGGCACTGGGCAATACCCGGGCGTACTGGCTGCAACAGTTGCACCCCGACGACCGTGCCCGCCATGAGCAAACCATCGCCGACATCCTCGACACTGCCAGCCAGGAGGCATTCGAGGTGACCCTACGCATGCGCCACCAGGATGGCGACTACCACTGGATCCAGTTGCGCGGGCAGTTGCAGCTCGACGTTCGGGGCCGCCCGGAGCGCTGTATCGGCACCGCCAGCGACATCAGCCTGCAGCGGGCCAATGAATACAGCCTGCGCCAGGCCGCCGCCGTGTTCGATGCGACCCAGGATGGGGTGCTGGTCACCGACAGCGAGCAGCAGATCGTCCACGTCAACCCGGCCTTTACCCGCATCACCGGCTACAGCCCCGAGGAAATTATCGGCCGTCGGCCCAGCCACCTGAGTTCGGGTCGGCACGACCGGGCTTTCTACCAACGCCTGTGGCACGCGCTGGTAGTCCGGGGCAACTGGAGCGGAGAAATCTGGAACCGGCGCAAGAACGGCGAAATCTACCCGCAGTGGCAACGCATCCGCGCCATCCACGACGACAAAGGCGAGCTCAGCCATTACGTCGCGGTGTTCTCCGACATCAGCGCCTTGAAGCGCTCGCAGAGCGAACTGGACCATCTGGCCCACCATGATCCGTTGAGCGGGCTGCCCAATCGCCTGCTATTCACCGAGCGGGTCGAAAACGCCCTCAAACGCGCCAAATCCGAACAGCAGGGCGCGGTGCTGCTGATCGACCTCGATCACTTCAAACACATCAACGAAAGCCTGGGCCACAACATCGGCGACCTGCTGCTCAAGGCGGTCGGCGAGCGGCTGACTACACAACTGAATCACGGCATGACCCTGGCGCGCCTGGGCGGTGACGAGTTCGGCCTGCTCTGGGAAAACTGCCTGGATGCCGCCCAGGCCGCCAGCCTGGCCCAGCTACTGCTGAACAGCCTGGGCGCACCATTCAACCTCGAAAAACATGAGTTCTACATGAGCGCCAGCATCGGCATCAGCCTGTTCCCCGGCGATGCGGAAAACCTCGAGCAGGTCCTGCGCAATGCCGATTCGGCCCTGTCCAAGGCCAAGAGCAGCGGCCGCGAAGGCTATGCCTTCTATACCCAGGAGCTGACCGAATTCGCCCGACGGCGCATCGACCTGGTCAGCGCCTTGCACCATGCCCTGAACAATCAGGAACTGCGCGTCTACTACCAACCGCTGCACGACATGGCCAGCGGCGAACTGATCGGGGCCGAAGCGCTGGTGCGCTGGCAGCATCCGCAGCGCGGCCTGGTAGCCCCCGGGGATTTCATTCCGATCGCCGAAGACAGCGGCCTGATCGGCGCCATCGACGCCTGGGTCCTGCAACAGGCCTGCCGGCAGATGGTGCTCTGGCAACATCAGGCGCACGCGCCGCGCTTCGTCGCCGTCAACGTCTCCAGCCGGCTGTTCAGCCGCGGCGGGCTGGATCTGCAGGTGGCCCAGGTGCTGGCCGACACCGGCCTGGATCCCGCCTGCCTGGAACTGGAAGTCACCGAAAGCGCGGTGATGGACAACCCGGATGCGGCCCTGGCGCTGCTCGAACGCCTGCGGGCCCTGGGTGTACGCCTGGCGATCGACGACTTCGGCACCGGCTACAGCTCTCTGGCCCGGCTCAAGCGCCTGCCCGTGCACAAGCTCAAGCTCGACATGAGCTTCGTGCGCGGCCTGCCCCACGACAGCGACGATGTCGCCATTACCCGCGCGGTGATCGCCTTGGGGCACAGCCTGGACCTCAAGGTTCTGGCCGAAGGCATCGAACGGCCGGAGCAGATGGAGTTCCTCCGCCAGATCGGCTGCGACTATGGCCAGGGTTATCTGTTCGGCCGACCGCAACCGGTCGAGCCAGAGCCGGAACCAACTGTAGCAGCGCCCTGATCAATCAAGCATCATGCGCAGCGGAACCAAGGAATAGCCGACGCCTATGCGGGTACTGATTCTCGAAGACGATCACTGGACCGCCAACCTGCTCAAGCAGATCGTGCTGAACCTGCGTCCGCATGCCGACATTGTCTGCCTGGGCAGCGCAGTCATGCTCATGCGCCTGGCCGCCTGTGGGCAGGATCCGCTTGCCGACAGCCAGGGTCAGGCGCGCCTGCGGCGCCTCGCCGGGCTGGCCTGAATGCACACAGCTCGCTCAGGATTTTGTCGATGAACAGCGAAGAGAAATCCTCGGCAGTCCGCTGGATAGTCGGCCTCGGCAGCCTCGGTCTGGCGCTGTTCTTTGCCGTGCTGGGCTGGCTGGCCCTGAGCGAGCGGGAAACCTTCTGGCAGCTGCAGATGGCCAAGCAGGCCGATCTGCAGCGCCTGGCCCTGCACAGCACCCAGCGCCGCCAACTGGATCAGGCACAGCTGCTGGCAGAGAGCATTGCCGCCGACTCCTGGGCCGTCGAATTGGTGCGCCAGGCCTATGCCCTGCACAACAGCGGCAAGCCGGATCAGGCCGCCGCCAATGCCATCCGCAACCAGCTCTACACCCGCCTGGCCCCGCGCTGGCGCAACCTGCAGAGCAGTCACCCGTTCAAGCTGTATATCCACCTCGCGCCCACGAGCGAAGTCCTGTTGCGCGTGCACCAGCCGGAACACTTTGGCGACAGTCCCGATGCACAACGGCCGATGCTGCTCGATGTCCTCCAGGATGAGCAGGGCAAGGCCGGCCTGGACCGCGGCGCCGAGGGTCTGGTGATGCGCGCCATCACCCCGCTGCAGGTGGATGGCACGCTCAAGCCCGTGACTATCGGCGCCCTGGAAGTCACGCTGGGGATGCTCCTCGACCTGCAACAGCTGGATCAGGAGCTGGATGCCGGGGTCGCCCTGCGGCTCGAGCGCAACGAGCAGCAGCCCACTGGCGAGGTGCGGCGCGGCCAGACCGGCGCATCCGGCCACTGGCAGCTGGAAGGCTACTCGCGGGGTCAGGTACAGAACTGGCAGGCCCAACGCCTGTTACCCGCCCCCGCTGCCGGCGACACCCTCAAACTGCTCGAAGATCAGGGCCACACCTACCTGCTTACCCAAGTGCGACTGCCGGACTATCGCTCAGCGCACACTCCCGGCCACAGCACCCCGGCCGTCGCCCTGACCTGGCGCGACGTCAGCGAACAGTTCGCCCGGCACCGCAGCGACCAGCAATGGCTGCTCGGCAAATGGCTGCTGGCCTGGTTCGGCGCAGAAGCCCTGCTCCTGTTGCTGCTGCTGAGCACCCGTCACACCAGCCAGGTATTGCTTAGCCGCCACCGCGACGAGCTGCAGCACAAGCACCGGCAAAGCGAACAGTCGCGTCAGCTGCTGGCGGTGATTGCTGAGGCCCAGGCGGCCTATATCACCGCACAAAACCAGCGCGAAGCCTTCGATGCGCTGCTTGTGCGCATCCTCGAACTGACCGCCAGCCAGTTCGGCTTCATCGGCGAAGTGCTCGAGGACGAACAGGGCTCGCCCTACCTGCACACCTACAGCATCAGCAATATTGCCTGGGACAGCGCCAGCGCCGCGTTGTATGCCGAACGCTCGGCGCAGGGCATGGAGTTCCATAACCTCAACACGCTGTTCGGCCAAGTCATGCGCAGCGGCGAGGCGCTGATCAGCAATCAGCCGGCGCAGCATCCGCATAGCGGTGGTTTACCTGCCGGACATCCGCCGCTGTTGGCATTTGCCGGCCTGCCCATTCATGCCCATGGTCGGCTGGTGGGTATGCTCGGCCTGGCCAACCGCGCCGATGGTTATCAGGACGCCCTGGCCGAGCAGCTGCAACCCCTGCTCGCCACCCTGGGTCAGTTGATCGAGGCGCTGCGCCGCGACGTGCAGCGCGAACAGGCGCAGCAACATCTGCAGCGCCAGCAAGCGGCCCTGCGCGCACTCAACGAGATTGCCGCCCTGCCGACCCTGAGCAGTCAAGAGCAGCTACGCCAGGCCCTGCAACTGGGCGCGAGCTTCTACCAGGTGCCATTGGCCATCATCAGCCAGATCGAGGCCGATGATTACCAGGTGCGGGTTCAGGTTTCACCAGCGGGCGCCCTGAGTGACGGCCAGCACTTCCCCCTGGGCGACACCTACTGCAGCCTCACCCTGCACAGCGATGAAGTCCTGGCCATCGACTGCATGGGCCAATCGGCTCACGCCACTCACCCCTGCTACCCGCTGTTTACCCTGGAAACCTATATCGGCACCGCCATCTGGGTCGCAGGCCAGCGTTTCGGCACCCTGTGTTTCGCCTCGCCCGAGGTGCGCGCCCAGCCATTCGATGAGGCCGACCGCGAATTCCTTCGGCTGTTCGCCCGCTGGGTCGGCGCCACCCTCGACCGCCAGCAGCAGGAGCAGACCCGGCAGACCCTGCTGGAGCGCCTGGACCAGGCCCAGCAGATCGCCCGCCTGGGCCACTGGCAAGCCAATCTGCAGACAGGTGAGCTGGACTGGTCGAGCACCATTTTCGACATTTTCGGCTATGACGCCGAGGGGGTTGCCCCGAACATCGAGGCTTTCAAGGGTTGCGTGCACCCCGAGGATCGCACTCTGGTCGAGGCCAGCGAGCAGCGGGCGCTGGCCGGCGGCTTGCACGACGTAGTGCATCGCATCGTGCGCCCCGATGGCGAGATCCGCTGGGTGCATGAGCTGGCTCGCCTGCAGCCCGACGAACAGGGGCGCATGACCCGCCTGGCCGGCACCGTGCAGGACGTCAGCGAGCTCAAGCAACGCGAAGCTCAGGTGCAAGAGGCCCGCGCCTTCCTTCAGGCCGTGCTCGATTCGGCTACCGGGGTTGCCATCATCGCCACCGATACCAGCGGGGTGATCAGCCTGTTCAATCCTGGCGCCGAACTGCTCCTCGGTTATCGGGCCGCAGAAGTGGTTGGCCAGCACTCACCGATGCTGTTTCACCAGCCCGAAGAGGTGCGTGCCCGCGGCCGCGAACTGAGCCACGAGCTTGGCCGCGAGATCCATGGTTTCGAGGTGTTCGTCGCCAATATCCAGGGCGGACAAGCGAAAACCCAACAGTGGACCTATATCCGCAAGGACGGCGAACAACGCATCGTCAACCTGACGATCAGCGCCATCCGCAACGAGCAAGACAGTATTCACGGCTACCTGGGTATCGCCACCGATCTCAGTGCCTTGCAGCAGGCCACCCGCGCCCTGCAAAAGAGCGAAAGTCGCTTCCGCGGCATGGTCGCCAACCTGCCCGGGGTGGTCTACCGCTGCCGCCACGACGCCGACTGGACCATGCGCTTCATGGGCGATGAAATCGAGCAGTTGAGCGGCTACCCGGTCAGTGACTTCATCGACAACCGGGTACGCAGCTATGCCAGCGTGATCCATCCGGACGACCGCGCCAGCACCTACGCCATCCAGGGACACATTTCCCGTCAGGACGTGTTCGAGCTGACCTACCGCCTGCAGCACGCCGCTGGCCACAGCGTCTGGGTACGGGAAAAGGGCCGCGGCGAATACGACAGGCAGGGCAACCTGCTGTGGCTGGACGGTTTCATCTGGGACATCAGCGAACGCAAGCAGATCGAAGACGAACTCAAGCTCAGTCAGCAACTGTTCAGCAGTGCCTTCAACACGGCGCCCCAGGGCATGGCCCTGGTCAGCCCCGAGGGGCGCTGGCTGGAAGTCAACGACGAACTCTGCCGCATGCTCGGCTACAGCCGCGCGGAACTGCTGGCCAGTGATTTTCAGCAGATCACCCATCCCGACGACCTGGCCGCCGACCTGGAGAATGTCGAGGCGCTGCTGGCCGGACGGAGCAACGGCTACCAGATGGAGAAACGCTACCTGGACAGCCAGGGCCGGACCATCTGGGTGCTGCTCAGCGTCTCGCTGGTGCGCGATGGCGATGACCGGCCGGTGCACTTCGTCGCCCAGATTCAGGATTTCAGCGAGCGGGTCGCGACAGAGCGGGCCATCCGCGAACGCGAGCACTACCTGCACACCCTGCTCGACAACGTCCTGGATGCCATCATCACCTTCGATGAACAGGGCTGTATCGAGACCTTCAACCATGCGGCGGAAAAACTGTTCGACTACAGCCTGGCCCAAGTGGCGGGGCACCACGTCAGCCTGCTGATGCCCGAACCGGAGCGCTCGGCCCATGATGGCCACCTGGCGCGTTACCAGCAAACCGGCGAAACCCGGCTGATCGACACGGTGCACGAGGTCAACGGCTTGCGCCGCAATGGCGACGCCTTCGCCATGGAATTGGCGGTGTCGCAGATCAGCCACCAGGGCCAACGGCGCTTCATCGCAGTAATCCGCGATATCAGCGAACGCAAGCGCATCGAACAGATGAAAAGCGAGTTCGTCTCCACCGTCAGCCACGAACTGCGCACCCCGCTGACCGCCATCGCCGGCTCCCTCGGCCTGATCAACGGCGGCGTGCTCGGCGCGGTGCCGGCGGCCATGCAGCAGATGCTGACGATTGCCCAGAACAACTGCCAGCAACTCAGCCAACTGATCAACGACCTGCTGGACATGGACAAACTGGTGGCCGGCAAGATGCCTATCGAGCTGAGCAAACAGCCCCTGCAGCCCTTGCTCGTACAGGCCATCGCGCAGAACCAGCCGTATGCCAGCCAGTATCGGGTGCAGTTGCAGTTACTCGACAGCCTGCTGGCCGCCCAGGTACAGGTCGACAGCCAGCGCCTGGCCCAGGTCATGGCCAACCTGCTGTCCAATGCGGCCAAGTTTTCGCCCGCCGGACAGCCTGTCGAGGTTGCCGCGCAACAGCGCGGTGACCAGGTGCGGGTCAGCGTACGCGACCACGGCCCAGGGATTCCCGACGTGTTCAAGGCGAGCA
>NZ_JBFIIG010000175.1:0-8918 GCF_041601375.1 Pseudomonas sp.
ACTTCACCCCGTCCGTGCGCACCGACTACACCTGGATCAAGGACGAGGGCTACACCGAGAAAGGCTCAAGCGCCAACCTCAAGGTGGACTCGCGCAGCACCGACGAACTGATCCTCGGCCTGGATGGCAAGCTCAGCCACGAGTTCATGCCGGGCACCAGAGTCAGCGCCAACCTGGGCGTGGGTTACGACGCGCTGAACAGCCAGGTCAGCATCACCTCCAGCTTTGCCGGCGCACCTGGTGCCAGCTTCACCACCCGCGGACTGGAGCCCAGCCCATGGCTGCAACGTGCGGGCCTGGGACTGACCACCAACACCGATAACGGTGTGGAAATCTCGCTGCGTTATGACGCCGAGCACCGCGAGAGTTTCCTGAACCAGACCGCTTCGGTGAAGCTGCGCTGGGATATCTAAGCCCCTCTCGGCAGCACCAAAAATCCCCGTACCGTCGTGCCTGTACGGGGATTTCTGCTTACGCCGGCAAGGAAAAGCTGCACTTGCCCGAGCAGTGCGACTTGTTCAAGCCACAAGTGGGCTACCCCATTCCCGGTAGTCCGGGTAGGGGGTCTATGCACGCCCAGCTTCGGCGTACGGCATTCCGCCAGAAACCGCCAAGCGCTGGATTCTCAGGATGTGAAAATATCGAGCTTTTCCTGCATTCGCGTAACGCAACGCCAGCCGCAGGCACTTTGCCCATACCCGCTCTCAAAGCCCCGCTTCGCCAAGCAGATCCGGCCACCGCTCGACCCAGCAGCAATGATGATCGAATGTCGGCAGGACTCTGACGGTCGGCGCCGGGCCGGTGGCAAAGCGCGCCCGGTAGGACTCAACCACCGACTCGCCCATCACCCCGTCCTGACCGCCGACAAAGTGTATCTGCGGCACGGACTGCAATCGTTGCCAGGCGTCGGCTGGGTTGAGAGAACCGTCAAGCGCTGACAGCTGCAGATCGGCAGTCCAGGTACGGTGATCGAGGTTACCCGCGACCGTGACCAGGCGCATGACGTCCCGCCTTTGCGCGGCGATCAGGGCCGCCACCGCGCCGCCTCCGGAATAGCCCACCAGCACCAGTCGCTCGGCAGCGAAACGCTGCTTGAGTTGCTCGATGGCGCTGGAGCTGGCCTCAATCACCTCAGGGGCGAAACGGTGGCTGGTCCAGTACTTGCGCTGGCAACCGCGACGCTGCGCGCCGGTGACGAACTGGCAGGGCCTGGCCAGGTAGACTGCAGCGCCGCTGGGGTCACGCAACGCCAGGCGCAAGGCCAGGGGATTGAGCGGCGTGGGATCGAGGGATGGGGTTGAGCCGTTGATCCATGCCAGACCATCGCCTTCGATGTATACGGTGAGCACAGCGGTGCGCTGCAAACCCTGCGGGGCAAAAGACACCAGCTCGAACGGCCCTGCATCGAGATTACTGCGCTGCCACCCTGCCTTACTGGCGACATGCGCGGCGGCCTCGCGCTGCGCTTGCAGCCGCCCGCCGATACATCCGCTCAATAACAGGCCTATAGCCAACAGCGCGGTGCCTTGAAGCCATGCCCCGGGGTTGCTGAGCCGCCACATCAGTCGAGTTCGACGGCCTTGATGCCGCCTGCCAGGCCCTGCGGCGATCCCTCCATCCGCCTGCGGATCTGCAACCCGTACTGACCGAACAGTCACTGGTGAAAACACGCAGGGACAGTTGCATGGCCCGGTGGCCATCGACAATCGACGATCGCTGGGAAGGTAAGCCCGCATAAGCGTGAAGCAAGCAGGTGATTCAGCATTCCAGGCGCACCTTCATCTGCAACAGGTCCAGGCTGCGAATGCCTTTACTACCGGCGCATTCGAGCGCTGTGCTATCCGCCGCTCAGCTCAGCCGCGTAGTCGACTTGCGCACGATCTTGATCGAGTGCTTGAGCGTCGGCTTGCGCGTCACGCTGATCGCCTTGCGGGTCACGGTATCGATGGTGATATTCCAGAAGCCGCTGCTGGGTACGGTGATTTTCGCCGGGAAGGTATCGAATGCGCCGCCGTGGTAGGTGTGCCGGCCGCCATTCTTGAAGCTGCGGAAATTCGCGTCGCTCATCAGGCGGATATTGCAGGTTTGCGAGCACTCGATCACGACGACGTCGTCTTCATTGAGGTGTTCGCGCTGGTGTATGTATTTCATCTACCGCTCCGCACAGCTGGGTCAGGCCAATCAAGGCGCTAGTATGAGTGGGCGGGCGGGCTTGAGCAAAGCACTCGTCACGCCGCCAGGCAATAAACCTCACCAGGCCACGGATACCGCCGCCGCCTGCGCGGTGATAGCATGCGCGCCCCATGCACATCGAAGATTTCCACCAGCGCCTCGCCGACCTCGGCGCCAAGCCCATGCATATCGGGCGGATCAGCCGTGCCTGGCTGCAAGGCAAACCGCTCGATAGCGGCACACGCAACCAGAAGACCGAGAATTTCCTGCCACTTGCGGTGCGCAATGCACTGCCGCAGCTCACGGCGGAACTCAACGCCCTCGCCCGCCTCAGCTCCGAGCACCCGGCGGCGGACGGCTCGGCGCGTTTGCTGGTGGAGCTGGCCGACAAGCAGATGGTGGAAAGCGTGCTGCTGCCGCGCGACGGCCTGTGCGTGTCGAGCCAGGTCGGCTGCGCGGTAGGCTGCGTGTTCTGCATGACCGGCAAGAGCGGCCTGCTGCGCCAGCTGAGCACGGCCGAGATCCTCGCCCAGGTGGCGCTGGCCCGACGCTTTCGCCCGGTGAAGAAGGTGGTGTTCATGGGCATGGGCGAGCCGGCGCACAACCTCGACAACGTACTGGAAGCCATCGACCTGCTCGGCACCGATGGCGGCATTGGCCAGCGCAACCTGGTGTTCTCCACCGTAGGCGATCCGCGGGTGTTCGAGCGTCTGCCGCAACAGCGCATCAAGCCGGCGCTGGCCCTGTCGCTGCACTCCACCGACGGCGAACTGCGCCAGCAACTGTTGCCGCGCGCGCCGCGTATCGATCCCAAGGAGTTGGTCGAGCTAGGCGAAACCTACGCCCGGCAGATCGATTATCCGATCCAGTACCAGTGGACGCTGCTCAAGGGCATCAACGACAGCCAGGCCGAAATGGACGGCATCCTGCGTCTGCTCAAGGGCAAGTACGCAATCATGAACCTGATCCCCTATAACAGCCTGCAAGACGATGAGTTCCAGCGCCCGGACGGCGAGCGCATCGTGCAGATCGTGCGCTACCTGCACAGCCGCGGCGTGCTGACCAAGGTACGCAACTCCGCTGGCCAGGATATCGACGGCGGCTGCGGACAACTTCGCGCCCGGGCGGTCAAGGTACTCGACCGCCGTCGTCTGGGTGAGCGCACAGCTGGCGTGTAAGACCGAGGCACGCGGCGAGCCGCTGCCGACATGGCGGTGTCCAACGACATGTTTCGACCTCTGCCCGCGGGTTAAGATGCACACCATCTCCGGCGCTGAGCATCCTGCATGCCGGGTTAACAGGTCCACAGCGAACCCCGCATGATCGAGCGTCAACGCCTACGCCACATCCTCACTCTCGGCCTACCGATTATCGGCGGCATGCTCAGCCAGAGCCTGCTCAACCTGGTGGATGCGGCCATGGTCGGCCACCTCGGCGAGAAGGCACTGGCCGGAGTAGGCATCGGCAGTTATGCCAACTTCATGGCCATCGCTCTGGTCATGGGCCTTGGTGCCGGCGTGCAGGCCCAGGTCGCGCGGCGTCGCGGCGCAGGACGCCTGGACGAACTGGCGGCGCCGCTGAATGTCGGCATGCTGATCGCGCTGTGCCTCGCCCTGCCGTTGACGGTGTTCTGCTGGCTGAATGCCCAGCCGATCATTGGCCTGCTGTCGGGCGACCCCGAGGTGCGGGCCATCGGTACCGCCTATTTCGAGTGGCGGGTGCTGGCTATCTTCGCCGTCGGCCTGAACTTCTCCTTCCGCGGCTACTGGAACGGCAGCCACCGCTCCGGCGTCTATATGCGCACCCTGGTGATCATGCACCTGGCCAATGTGCTGATCAGTTATTCGCTGATCCACGGCCTGTTCGGCTTACCGCGGATGGGCGCGCCCGGCTCCGGACTCGGCACCGCTCTGGCGCTGTACCTGGGCGCACTGATCTATGCCGGGCAGACCTGGCACAGCGCTCGCCGCCAGGGTTTTCTGACTCGACTTCCCAACGCCATTGACCTGCGCGGCATGCTGCGCCTGTCGCTGCCCAACTCGGCTCAGCAATTCTTCTTCGCCACTGGCATTACCACGCTGTTCTGGATCATCGGCCAGGTCGGCACCGCCGAGCTGGCGGTGGCCCACGTACTGATCAACCTGGCGCTGCTGCTGATCCTGCCGGCCATCGGCCTGGGCATGGCGGCCACCACCCTGGTCAGCCACAGCCTGGGCGAAAAGGACTTCGACGCCGCCCATCGCTGGGGCTGGGAGGTGGTCAAGGTCGCCGCAGTTGGCCTGATGCTGCTGGGCACACCCTTCTGGTTGTATCCGGAACTGATCTTGCGGCTGTTCGTCAGCGATCCGGCGTTGATCGAACTGGGCAGTTGGCCGTTGCGCCTGACCGGCATGGGCATGGTGCTGGATGCCACCGCCCTGGTGCTCACCCAGGCACTGCTAGGCGCCGGCGCCAGCCGCACGGTGATGCTGGTCAGCCTGAGCAACCAGTGGCTGTTCTTTCTACCATTGGCTTATCTGCTCGGCCCCATATTGGGCTATGGTTTGCTGGCCATCTGGAGCCTGCAGATTCTCCAGCGCGGCCTCGCCTCGGTGATCTTCGCCGTGATGTGGCAACGGCGAGGCTGGACCCAGATACAGCTGTGAGCAATCATCGCTGGATAATCGACAGGCCTGACAGAGCGCAATTCAGGGGGGCATATGAGCAAGCAGGACGATCCAGACGACAACGATAAGCCGCTGACTCTGTGGGAAATGCTGCAGAGCGTGCTGGCGGCGGCCATCGGCGTACAGAGCGGCAAGAAACGCAGCCGTGACTTCAGCCGGGGCAAACCCAGCCATTTCATCATCCTCGGGCTGCTGTTCACTCTGCTGTTCGTGCTGGTGATCTTCGCCGTAGTCAAACTGGTGCTGTATTTCGCAGGTGTTTGAACCGGCGCAACACGGCCTCGAACGGCTCATCGGCATAGCCGGGTTTGATAAACACCATGGGCCCGGGCACCTTGGCCGTGGCGCGCTCGATCGTACTGGCTGCAGATGCCAGGTCACTCGGCATCGAAAGACACTACAGAGAAACACAACCCACGCCTGACCAGATCACGACCTCCAAAAAGCGTGCGCAGCATAAGCGCCAGGCAGTGACGCTTGGCCGCCCCATCCGCAAACCCATAAAAAAGCCGACTGCAGCGCACCGCCGTCGGCTTTTCAAACTGCCTGGTTATTGCTGGCTTACCCAGAATACCGCTGTGCCTACAGCTAACAGAATCAGGGCGAAGATCGCCCTGGCGTCGACAACGCTGTCTCGGCTTTCGGGCTCGGTCTGTTCGGTATGGTCGGTCATGAGCTACCCTTTTATTGTGCTTATGAGTGGTTCGCTCATGCAGTTAAGCCTAGGTCGCGCTCTTGCTCAAGCTTTGAGCACTCATGAACAAACACCCTCCTACCCTGGTCGCCTGTAAACAGCCTAGGCTGCGACCAATTACCTCGAACAATCCGCGACCCGTAGGCTGCCACTCGCCGCAGGCAGTGCACCATGGGTTCGCCGTCGCGCTACAAAGCTGGCGGGTTGTCGCTGCGCTCCGAAGCCGCCCTACGCGCCAACCAATTACCTCAAGCAATCCGCGCCCCGTAGGCTGTCACTCGCCGCAGGCAGTGCACCATGGGTTCGCCGTCGCGCTACAAAGCTGGCGGGTTGTCGCTGCGCTCCGAAGCCGCCCTACGCGCCGACCAATTACCTCGGGCAATCCGCGCCCCGTAGGGTGCCACTCGCCGCAGGCAGTGCACCATGGGTTCACGGTGAAGTGGCTAATGATTCTGCAACACCCTGAAAGGCGGTACGCTGCTGCGCCCTGCCGCGAAGGCCTGGAGGCGGCCTCGCTACCGCGCTCGATATGTTCACAGCCTCCGAGGTTATGCTCTCGCCCATACTTAGTTCTCAAAGTTCTAACCATATACTTAAACTTCACTTTTGCGCATAACCCTGAGCTGGTATCTTCCCTCAGCTCCGTTAGGGGTGCGCGGCCGTGCGCGCAGAATTGCTGTAAGCAGCCTGAAAACAGGACCCTTCATGTACGTATATGACCAGTACGATCAACAAATCATCGAGGACCGCGTCCAGCAGTTCCGTGATCAGACCCGCCGTTACCTGGCTGGCGAGCTGAGTGGCGAAGAATTCCGCCCGCTGCGCCTGCAAAATGGCCTGTACATTCAGCGCTTCGCGCCCATGCTGCGAATTGCCGTGCCCTACGGCCTGCTGTCTTCCAAGCAGGTGCGCATGCTGGCCAAGATTGCGCGCGACTACGACAAGGGCTACGCCCACATCAGCACCCGGCAGAACGTTCAGTTCAACTGGCCTGACCTGGAAGACGTACCCGAGATCCTCGCCGAGCTGGCCACCGTGCAGATGCACGCCATCCAGACCAGCGGCAACTGCATCCGCAACACCACCACCGACCAGTTCGCCGGCGTGGCCAAGGACGAGATCGTCGATCCACGCCCCTGGTGCGAGATCATCCGCCAGTGGTCGACCTTCCACCCCGAGTTCACCCACCTGCCGCGCAAGTTCAAGATCGCCGTCAACGGCGCCGTCAGCGACCGTGCCGCCATCGAGGTGCACGACATCGGCCTGGAAGCGGTGCACAACGAAGCCGGCGAGCTGGGTTTCCGTGTCTCAGTCGGCGGCGGCCTGGGCCGTACCCCGGTGGTGGGCAGCTTCATCAATGAGTTCCTGCCCTGGCAGCACCTGATCAGCTACCTGGACGCCATCCTGCGTGTGTATAACCGCTATGGCCGTCGCGACAACAAGTACAAGGCGCGCATCAAGATCCTGGTCAAGGCACTGACCCCCGAGGTATTCGCCGAGCGCGTCAACGCCGAGTGGGCTCACCTGAAGGATGGCCCGACCACCCTGAGCGAAGACGAGGTGGCGCGCGTCGCTGCGCATTTCGTCGACCCGGCCTATCAGCCCCTGCACGACCAGGACACGCTCCTGGCGCAATTGGACGCCGAGCACCCGGGCTTCGCCCGCTGGCGTCAGCGCAACACCTTCGCCCACAAGCAACCCGGCTATGTCGCCGTCACCCTGTCGCTCAAGCCAACCGGCGTCGCGCCGGGGGATGTCACCGACAAGCAGCTCGACGCCATCGCCGAACTGGCCGATCGCTACAGCTTTGGCGAGGTGCGCAACAGCCATAACCAGAACATCATCCTCGCCGACGTCGAACAGAGCCAACTGTTCAGCTTCTGGGGCGAACTGCGCGAACAGGGCTTTGCCACCCCGAACGTCGGCCTGCTGACCGACATCATCTGCTGCCCGGGTGGCGACTTCTGCTCGCTGGCCAACGCCAAGTCGATCCCGGTAGCCGAAGCCATCCAGCGTCGCTTCGATGACCTGGATTACCTGTTCGACATCGGCGACATCGAGCTGAACATCTCCGGCTGCATGAATGCCTGCGGTCACCACCACGTCGGCCATATCGGCATCCTCGGCGTGGACAAGAAAGGCCAGGAGTTCTACCAGGTATCGATCGGCGGCAGCTCCGGCCGTGAGGCCAGCCTGGCGCAGATTCTCGGCCCATCCTTTGCCCAGGAAGACATGCCGGATGTGATCGACAAGCTGATCAAGGTCTATATCGAGCAACGCACCGATGAAGAAAGTTTCCTCGACACCTTCCGCCGTATCGGTGTCGCCCCGTTCAAGGAGCGCGTATATGCAGCGAATCATTAAGAATGGCCAGGTGGTCGACGAAACCTGGCATCTGCTGCCCAAGGACACGACCCTCGACAGCCTCAGCAACTGCGATGACCTGATAGTGCCCCTGGCCCTGTGGATCGAACATCCGCAAGCACTCAAGGCCCGCGACGGCGGCCTGGGCGTCTGGCTGGAGGCCGGCGAGGAGATCGAGGAAATCGCCGACCAGCTGGATAACTTCCAGGTGATCGCCCTCAACTTTCCTGCCTTCACCGACGGCCGCCACTGCTCCACCGCCTATTTGCTGCGCACTCGCTATGGCTACACAGGTGAAGTGCGCGCCATCGGCGACGTGCTGCGTGATCAGTTGTTCGCACTCAAACGCTGCGGTTTCGATGCCTTCGCCCTGCGCGAAGACAAGGACCCACAGGACGCACTGAAGGCCTTCGAGGAGTTCTCGGAGGTTTATCAGGCGTCCAGCGACCAGCCGCAACCGCTGTTTCGCCGCCGCGCCTGAGCGTTGTAATCGAGTAGGCGGCGGGGTGACTCCCGCCCCTGATGGGCACAAGTCGATCCCACTGCTGCGTCGCTAGCCGCCTGAGGTGTCAATCCCGAAGAGTCGGAACACCGTAGGGTGGGTTTAGCGGCGCCAAGCTTCGAACGAACAGCCACCTCGATCGTGGCGCGCCGCGTAGCCCACCAGGCGACATGCCGGGTTGCGCCGATGGTGGGTTACGGCGCAACGGATCTTGCGGGTTCATCGCTGTCGGCAACATGCACCTAACCCACCCTACAGGGGCGCGGTTCATGGGTAAGAACGCGGTTGACCGCCAGACCGATCAGGTTGCCCTTGCGCGCAACGCGCCATGCCTGACGCACCCAAGAAAAAACGCGGCCGAAGCCGCGTTGCGAGAGTGATTTGCTGCCGTAAAGATCAGGCCACTGCAGCCTGCTGCAAATCTCGCCCTAAGGGGCCTATCGCAGGGTAACCCGGCGCACGGGAGCACGTGCGCCGAGGAGCAACACTCGACTCAGAAAAAGCCCAGCGGGTTGATGTC
>NZ_JBFIIG010000176.1:0-8888 GCF_041601375.1 Pseudomonas sp.
CTTCGGCGGCTTCCTCGAACAGCACATTGGCGCCGACGTGCTCAACGTCGCCTTTGCCGGCGGCGGCCTGGAAGGCTCGATGCTGGAATACCTGGGCAGCGATGAGTTCCAGAAAAGCCCGCCGAAGGTGCTGATCTGGGAGTTCTCGCCGCTCTACGACCTGGCCTCGGACAAGATCCACCGGCAGATGATGGCCATGCTGGGCAACGGCTGCGAGGGCAAGGAGGTCCTGCTCTCGAGCAAAACCACGCTGCACCCGGGTGCCAACGAGGTGCTGGTCAACGGCGAGGAGCAACTGCTGACTCTGCCGAATAAGCGCCACCAGGTGGACATCCGCTTCAGCGACCCCTCGGTGAAAAAACTCGAGGGCACCCTCTGGTATCTCACCGGACGCCGCGAAAAGATCAAGTTCGAGAAGCCCGACACCGACGACACCGACGGCCGTTTCGCCTTTGAAATGCGCGATGAAAGCGACTGGGCCGACCTGAACTTCTTCGCCCTGGAAATCATGGCGCCCGCGGGCACCGGCGAGCCGCTCGAGGTGGAGGTGCAGATCTGCAAGCGCAACGACTTCTCCAGCCCGGCGAAGCTCACCGCACAAGCTGCAACCGATTCCTGAGGTACCTATGCTGATACGCAAACTGACCCTGCCCTGCCTGTTCGGCGCCATGCTCCTGGCCTCAGCCAGCCATGCCGCCCTGCGCCCGCCGCAGGGCTATTACGCGCCGGTGGAAACCCGCAAGGGCGAGCCAAAAGCCTGCCCCAGCGTACCCACGCCTTACACCGGCACGCTGCAATTCACCAGCAAATACAAGGGTTCGGACAAGGCCCGCGCGACGCTGAACGAAAAAGCGGAAAAGGCCTTTCGCAAGCAGACTGCTGGCATCACCCGCCTGGAAAAGGACTTCAACAAGCAGGTCATGCACTACCTGCGCGACGGCCATCCGGAGCAGCTGGCGTGTGCCATGGACTGGCTGAGCAGCTGGGCCGAAGCCGATGCACTGCTCTCCACCGACTACAACCATACCGGCAAGTCGATGCGCAAATGGGCGCTGGGCAGCATGGCCGGCGCCTACCTGCAGCTGAAATTCTCCGAATCCCAGCCGCTGGCCGCCTACCCGCAGCAAGTCAAGGTGATCGAGTCCTGGTTCGCCAAGCTGGCCGACCAGGCGGTGAAAGACTGGAGCGACCTGCCGCTGAAAAAGATCAACAACCACTCCTACTGGACCGCCTGGTCGGTGATGGCGGCTGCCGTGGCGCTCGACCGACGCGACCTGTTCGACTGGTCCGTCGAGCAGTTCCGCGTGGCCGCCAACCAGATCGATGAAGACGGCTTCCTGCCCAACGAAATCAAGCGCAAGCACCGGGCGCTGGCCTACCACAACTATGCCCTGCCGCCGCTGGCGATGATCGCCAGCTTCGCCCAGGCCAACGCCGTGGATCTGCGTCCGGAAAACCAGGGCGCGCTCAAGCGCCTGGCCGAACGGGTACTGGACGGGGTGAATGACCCAGACGACTTCGCCAGAAAATCCGGCGAAAAACAGGACATGGAAGACCTGAAAAAGGACAACAAATACTCCTGGCTGGCGCCCTATTGCACGCTTTATGCCTGCTCGGCCGAGATCGAGGAGCTCAAGCAGGATATGGGCCCGTTCAAGACCTTCCGCCTCGGCGGCAACGTGACCCGGGTGTTCGAGCCGCAGAAACCGGACAGCGACAGCTGATTACATGGATGGGTTGAGCCAAGCAATGCCCACAGCTGCGGCGCTGTGACGAGAACGTCGATGGGTATCGCTTCGCTCAACCCATCCTAGCAATAGCGGCAACCTGCAAGTCTGTATACGAACGCTGAAACAGCCTCCCGCGTGCGGGGGGAAAGGGGGGCTTGCGAGCCTCTGAAGAGTGGTTATTCAACGGAGATCTACGGATGGTCTTTTCATCCAACGTATTCCTGTTCCTGTTCCTGCCGATCTTTCTCGGCCTGTATTACTTGAGCAGCAATCGCTATCGCAACCTGCTGATCCTGATCGGCAGCTACGCCTTCTACGCCTGGTGGCGAGTGGATTTCCTCCTGCTGTTCGTCGCGGTCACCCTGTGGAACTACGGTTTCGGCCTGCGCATCCATCGCGCCGGAATACGCAGCAAGGCGGCGCAACGCTGGGTGATCTGGGGCGTAGCCGGCAACCTGGCGACCCTGGGTTACTTCAAGTACGCCAACTTCGGGGTGGAGAACATCAACAAGGTGCTGGAAGGCGCCGGCTTCGAGCCGTTCCTGTTGACCCATGTGATCCTGCCGATCGGCATCTCCTTCTATATTTTCCAGTCGCTCAGCTACCTGATCGACGTGTACCGCGGCGACACCAAACCCACGGAAAACCTGATCAACTTCGCTGCCTTCATCGCCCTGTTCCCGCAACTGATTGCCGGGCCGGTGCTGCGCTACAAGGATCTCGCGGACCAGTTCACCGACCGCACCCACAGCCTCGACAAGTTCTCCGAAGGCGCCACCCGCTTCATGCAGGGCTTCGTCAAGAAGGTGTTCATCGCCGACAGCCTGGCACCGCTGGTCGACCACCTCTTTGCCCTGCAAGACCCCAGCACCGGCGACGCCTGGCTGGGCATGATCGCCTACACCGCGCAGCTGTATTTCGACTTCTCCGGCTACAGCGACATGGCCATCGGCCTGGGTCTGATGATGGGTTTCCGCTTTATGGAAAACTTCAACCAGCCCTATATCAGCCAGTCGATCACCGAGTTCTGGCGGCGCTGGCACATCAGCCTGTCGACCTGGCTGCGCGACTACCTGTACGTGCCGCTGGGCGGCAACCGCAAGGGCACCTTCAACACCTACCGCAACCTGTTTCTGACCATGCTGCTCGGTGGCCTGTGGCACGGCGCCAACTGGACCTTCCTGATCTGGGGTGCCTGGCACGGCATGTGGCTGACGATCGAACGCCTGTTCGGGGTGAACGCCGCGCCCAAGGTGATCAATCCGCTGAAGTGGCTGCTGACCTTCTTCCTGGTGATGCTCGGCTGGGTGATCTTCCGCGCCGAGAACCTGGACATCGCCTGGCGCATGTACAGCGCCATGTTCAGCCCGGCGATCTTCAGCAGCCAGGGTTGGCAGCTCAGCGAACTGGGCAGCGCCAGCATCAGCGACCTGCAAGTCGCCACCCTGGTACTGGCCTATGCGGTCATGGCCTTTTGCGGCTTGCGCCAGTTCTACCGCCACAAGGCGCCGGATGCCCGCGCCGATGGGCCGGCGACCGACCTGTCGCGCATGGTCAAGGCCGTGCCTGGCGATGAGCAGGGACTGGTGGTCGGCAGCGGCGGCGTGCTGGTGCAACAATCCACCTGGAGCGCCGCCATGCCGCGCTACCTGGTACGTGGCGCGTTGCTGCTGCTGTTCTGCGCCTCGCTGTTGAAGCTCTCGGCGCAGAGCTACTCCCCCTTTCTTTATTTCCAGTTCTGAATGAGGCCGAGCATGACGCGTCCATTACGCAAACTCTACGTCGCCCTGTTCCTCGGCGTGCTGACCCTGCTGCTGCTCTGGTCCATGCGCGGAATCCTGAGTTACCAGGCCCCCAACCAGTTCAGCGTGCTCGACGGCGACCTGGCGACGAACTTCGAGAGCCATTACGACAAGCAATTCCCGATCAAGCAGATCGGCACCAACCTCTGGGCCGCGCTGGATTATGTGCTGTTCAACGAAGGCCGCCCCGGCGTGGTGATCGGCAAACACGACTGGCTGTACTCGGATGAAGAGTTCAACCCGGTGGCCGATGGTCGACAGCACCAGCGCGACAACCTGGCGCTGATCCGCGGCGTGCGTGAGCAACTGGCGCAGCGCAATGTGCTGTTGCTGCTGGCGATAGTGCCGGCCAAGTCGCGCCTGTACCCGGAGCACGTCGGCGACAACCGCATCAGCAGCCAGCGCGCGGATCTCTATCAGCGCTTCCACCGCGCGGTGCGCCGCGCCGACATCGCCGCGCCGGACTTGCTCGCCAGCCTGCAGGCCGAGAAGAGCAGCGGTCCGCTGTTCCTGCGCACCGACACCCACTGGACACCACTGGGCGCGGACCTGGTCGCGCGCCAACTGAGCGAGACAGTGAAGCGCTCGCTCACCCTGGACGGCGAAGCGCAGGCGTTCGTCACCGAGGCAACCAAACAGAAGCCATTGCAGGGTGACCTGACCAGCTTCCTGCCGCTGGCGCCGCTGTTCGAGCAGTTGATGCCCGAACCCGATCAGTTGCAGCAGTACCAAACCCGTGCGGCTGACCAGGCCGGCGGCAGCGACGCGCTGTTCGCCGACAGCGACATCCCGGTGGCGCTGGTCGGCACCAGTTACAGCGCCAACCCCAACTGGAATTTTGCCGGCGCCCTGCGCCAACACCTGCAACGCGACCTGAGCAACCACGCCGAAGACGGCCAGGGGCCCGTAGTGCCGATGCTCAAGTACCTGCAAAGCGACGAGTTTGCCGAAGCCCCACCGCAGTTGCTGATCTGGGAGTTCCCCGAACGCTACCTGCCGATGGCCAACGACCTCGACGACTTCGATCCGGACTGGATCGCCGAACTGAAAAGCAACAGCAGCAAGCAACGCCTGGCCAGCCGCAACAGCCATTGAATCGGCCCTGCGCTGGAAAGGCTTCACCCGAACATGATCGACAGATCACTTTGTTAAATCACATGGAGCACTACCCATGAACAGACAAACCCAATGTAGCTGGATGTCCTACGCCTGTGCCCTCGCCCTGAGCGTCGGAGCCCTCCACGCCCAGGCCGGCGACGGAGCCCTCTATGCACCGAATGCGCCCAAGGGATCGGCCTTCGTCCGCGCCTACAACGCCGGCAACGCTGAGCTCAGCGTCAGCGTCGGCAACACCGAGCTCAGCGACATCGCCCCGCTGGGCTCCAGCGACTTCAGCTATCTCCCGGCCGGCAGCTACAGCGCCAAGGTCGGCAGCAGCACGCTGCCGGTGAAACTCGACGCCAACCGCTACTACACCCTGATCGACCAGCCGGGTAGCGAACCCAAGCTGGTGTCGGAAGCCGCATTCAGCAACAAGCACAAGGCCATGCTGCGGGTGCAGAACCTGTCCGACAGCACCCTGAGCCTGAAGACCGCCGACGGCAAGGCCGCGGTGGTCGACAACGTCGCCCCGGACGGCAACGGCGAGCGCGAGGTCAACCCGGTCAAGATCAGCCTGGCGCTGTTCGATGGCGACAAGAAGATCAGCGACCTCAAGCCTGTCGCCCTGGCCCGAGGCGAGGTGGTCAGCCTGTACATCACCGGCAAGGGCAGCCAGCTCTCGCCGGTGTGGGTCAAGCGCCCGGCCAAGGACGAGTAAACACCCGAACAACAGCCAAGGTCGGCAATAGACCGACCTGCAAATAGCGCCTTCATGAGGAGACGTTTTGGAGTGATGCCCCCAGTGCTATTCGATCAGCCAGGGTAACTGGACACCCGCCAAGTGCGGGGCACGTCCAACCGAGTGCATAAACGCTTTAGGAGTACCAACATGATTCCAGTAATTCTTTCCGGTGGTAGCGGTTCGCGCCTATGGCCCCTCTCGCGCAAGCAGTTCCCCAAGCAGTTCCTCGCCCTTACTGGCGAAGACACCCTGTTCCAGCAAACCATCAAGCGCCTGGCCTTCGACGGCATGCAGGCACCGCTGCTGGTGTGCAATAAGGAACACCGCTTTATCGTCCAGGAACAACTGCACAGCCAGCAGCTGGCCACCCAGGCGATCCTGCTCGAACCCTTCGGCCGCAACACCGCGCCAGCGGTGGCCATCGCCGCCATGAAGCTGCTCGCCGAAGGCCGCGACGAACTGTTGTTGGTCCTCCCCGCCGACCATGTGCTGGAGAGCCAGCAAGCCTTCCAGGACGCCCTGGCATTGGCCAGCAAGGCCGCCGAAAAAGGCGAGATGGTGCTGTTCGGCATCCCCGCCATCCGCCCCGAAACCGGCTATGGCTACATCAAGTCGGTAGCCGACGCGGCGTTGCCTGAAGGCGTGATTCGCGTGCAGTCCTTCGTCGAGAAACCCGATGAAGCCCGCGCCCGTGAATTCGTTGCCTCGGGTGACTACTTCTGGAACAGCGGCATGTTCCTGTTCCGCGCCAGCCGCTACCTGGAGGAGCTGAAGAAACACGACGCCGACATCTACGACACCTGCCTGCTGGCCCTGGAACGCAGCGCGGTCGAGGGTGACGTCATCAATATCGACGCCGCCACCTTCGAGTGCTGCCCGGACAACTCGATCGACTACTCGGTGATGGAAAAAACCACCCGCGCCTGCGTGGTACCGCTCGATGCCGGCTGGAACGACGTCGGCAGCTGGTCGTCGATCTGGGACGTGCACGACAAGGACAACAACGGCAACGTCACCAAGGGCGATGTCATGGTGCACAACAGCCGCAACTGCCTGGTGCATGGCAACGGCAAGCTGGTCTCGGTGATCGGCCTGGACGACATCGTGGTGGTGGAAACCAAGGACGCCATGATGGTCGCCCACCGCGACCACGTGCAGGACGTCAAGACCGTGGTCAACCAGCTCAACGAGCAAGGCCGCAGCGAAACCCAGAACCATTGCGAGGTCTACCGGCCTTGGGGTTCCTACGACTCGGTGGACATGGGCGGGCGCTTCCAGGTCAAGCATATCTCGGTCAAGCCTGGCGCCACCCTGTCCCTGCAGATGCACCACCACCGCGCCGAACACTGGATAGTGGTCTCCGGCACCGCCGAGGTGACCTGTGACGACAAGGTGTTCCTGCTCACCGAAAACCAGTCCACCTATATCCCCATGACCTCGGTGCACCGCCTGAGCAACCCCGGCAAGATCCCCCTGGAAATCATCGAGGTGCAATCGGGCAGCTATCTCGGCGAAGACGACATCGAACGTCTGGAGGACGTCTACGGCCGCAGTCAGGCAACCCCGCTGAGCATCGTCGCCCACTGAGTCGACTTTAAAAAAACGCTGTAAACAGACGCCGGTCCTTGCCACAGCAAGGGCCGGCGTTGCTTTTTCCGGCCTACGCCAACACGGCGCATGTCGCCGCGGCCTTGTGTAGGATAGGCTCCTGTGTTGTCCACCAAGGCCCCTCCCCTATGCTATTCGGCGCGATACTGGTTCTGAGCTGGCTGATCCTGCTGATCCGCTACCCGAGCAAAGCCCTGCCTATCTCCCTCGCCGCGCTGATCGGCCTGGGCCTGGTGGCCAGCTGGGTGCTCTGGCAGGAAAGCCGCGAGACGCGCCACCTGGCGCACCTGCAGCTACGCCTGGACTACGACCCGCAAAACTGCCCGGCCAATCGCCCCCTGGCTGTCGAGTTGAAAAACGGCAGCAGCGCCGCGCTGCTCGAACTGCGCTGGCAGATCGCCGCCTACCGTCCCGGCGACACTACCAACCTCGCCGAACGCCTCTACGAATCGCCCCGCTACAGCGGCCCCGGCGAACTGCTGCCCGGCGCCACCTGGCAGGACTGCCTGCCCCTGCCGACCCTGCGCAGCGGCTATCGCGCCAGCACCCTGGAATTCCGTGCCGAACGCCTGCAAGGCAGTTTCAGTCGCTGATTCACCCTCTTGATCATCTAGGGTGGGCCGGGCGGCGATCCGCTTCAGCCCTCCAAATTGATACAGTGGGTGGGCTGCAACAGAGCGCCTCAGCCCACCTCCACAAGGATGCCCGCATGACCCAGCCCACCGTCCTGATCACCGGATGCTCCAGCGGCATCGGCCGCGCCCTGGCCGACGCCTTCCAACAGGCCGGCTATCGGGTGTGGGCCACCGCCCGCAAAGAGGGCGACCTCGCCACGCTCGCGGCGGCCGGGTTTACCGCGGTGCAACTGGACGTCAACGACGGCCTGGGCCTGGGCCAACTGGCCGAGCGCATGCAGGCGGAGATCGGCGGCCTGGATGTGCTGATCAACAACGCCGGTTACGGCGCCATGGGACCGCTGCTCGATGGCGGCGTCGAGGCCATGCGCCGGCAGTTCGAGACCAATGTATTCTCCCTCGTCGGCGTGACCCGGGCATTCTTTCCCCTGCTGCGGCACAACAAGGGCCTGGTGGTCAATATCGGCAGCGTCTCCGGGCTGCTGGTCACCCCCTTCGCCGGCGCCTACTGCGCCTCGAAAGCCGCGGTACATGCCCTCTCCGACGCCCTGCGCCTGGAATTGTCGCCCTTCGCCATCGAGGTGATGGAAGTGCAGCCCGGCGCCATTGCCTCCAGTTTCGGCGCCAATGCCAGCCAGGAGGCCGAGCAGTTGATCGATGAGGCCTCGCCCTGGTGGCCGATCCGCGAGGGGATTCGCGCCCGTGCCAACGCCTCCCAGGACAATCCCACGCCCGCCAGCCACTTCGCCCGCAACCTGCTCGCCGCCGTGCAACGCGACAAGCGCCCGCGCCTGCTGCGTCAGGGCAATGGCAGCCGTGCCCTGCCCCTGATGGCCGCGCTGTTGCCGAAAAGCCTGCTCGAGGCTGTACTGAAAAAACGCTTCCTGCTGAACCGGAGCCTCTGAATGCCGCCCTCGACCGAGCTGACCCCGCGCCCTGCCGCCGTGCCCATGGCCCGCCTGGCCCTGACGGGCGTGGCCGCGGTGATCGTGCTCAACCTGCTGCTGCGCACCTTCGTCAGACTCGGCGGCCTGCTGACGACCCTGTTGGTCGCGGCCTCGGTCGCCGCCGCCATGGCCCTCTGGTTTGCCGCGCGCCAGCGCCGCCGCCCCCTGCCCAGCGAACGGCGGCACCTGGTCTGGCTCTATGGCGGCGTCCTGGCGCTGCTCTATCTCGGCCTGCTGGGGCTGATGTCGATCAAGGACGCCCCCAGCCCCATGGGCATGCTGCTCCTCGCCCTGCACTACCTGTGCTACCCGCTGTTCGCCCA
>NZ_JBFIIG010000177.1:0-8872 GCF_041601375.1 Pseudomonas sp.
GTCTTGGGCATCACCAGCTGCACCTGGGGCGACGAGCAGAGTTTCATCAGCGTGCAGTACGCCGGCGACAAGGTGGTGATGTTCTCGGGCAAGGGCCTGAAATAAGGCGCTGGCAATGCCAGTACTCGCGGGGTTGTCAGCAGGCCGTTGAAAAACTATCTGCGTTGCCGATTCGTCGTTAAAAACGGGCTCGTGTGCGAGCTCGGGCTAGGCGCCCCCGGCTAGCGTCGTGCCCTTGGATCACTCTAGGGTGGGTTAGGCGCACGCTGCCGATAGCGATGAGCCAGCAAGATCTGCTGCGCTGTAACCCACCATCGGCGCAACGCAGGGATATCGCTTGGTGGGTTACGCGGCGCGCCGCGATGGCGGTGCCCGATCAGCGCCGCTAACCCACCCTGCAGAGGGGATCGCGGTACCTGGGTAAGGCGGCGATTAACCGACATTTCAGCCTTGTCGTGACAACTAGCCTCGGCAGCCGAGGCTAGGTTTGCAGCGGCCTGTTAACCCAGCAGTTCGCGCAGCACTCGGGCAAAGGCCCTGGCACTTTCCAGTTCGCCGGCATGCTGGCCGTCGCGCAACACCCAGCGGCCGCCGACCATGACATCGCGGATCTGCCGCTCGCTGCCGGCGAACAGCCAGCGGCCCAGCAGGGCATCGTCACTGGCGGTGGCGATATAGGGGTCGTCACCATCGAGCACCAGCCAGTCGGCGCGCTTGCCGAGCGCCAGCACGCCCACCGGCTGGCCGAGCGCCTGGGCGCCGCCGGCCAGGGCCGCGTCGTACAGGCTGCGCCCGATCAGCGGCTGATCGCTGCGATACAGCCGGTTGCGCCGCTGGTCGCGCAGGCGTTGACCGTATTCCAGCCAGCGCAGCTCTTCGGCCATGTTGACCGCGACATGGCTGTCCGAGCCGATGCCCAGGCGCCCGCCCTGGGCGAGGAAATCCACCGCCGGGAAGATGCCGTCGCCGAGGTTGGCCTCGGTGCTCGGGCACAGCCCGGCCACGGCACCGCTGCGCGCCATCAGGCTGACTTCATCGGCCTGCGCATGGGTGGCGTGCACTAGGCACCAGCGCTGGTCCACCGGCGCGTGCTCGTACAGCCATTGCAGGGGCCGGCGACCGCTCCAGGCCAGGCAGTCGTCGACCTCCTTCTGCTGTTCGGCGATATGGATATGGATCGGACAGCTGCTGTCGGCGGCGGCCAGCACCGCCGAGATCTGCGCCGGAGTCACCGCGCGCAGCGAATGAAAACACAGGCCCAGGCGCTGCGTCGGGTGCTGTTCGAGCAGCGGCTGCAGGCGCTGCTGCAGGGCCAGATAGCTGTCGCTGCTGTGGATAAAGCGCCGTTGTCCCTGATTCGCCTGCTGGCCACCGAAGCCGGAGTGGCTGTAGAGCACTGGCAGCAAGGTCAGGCCGATGCCCGCATCCAGAGCCGCCTGGCTGATGCGTAGGGCCAGTTCGCCCGGGTCGGCATAGGGCCGGCCCTGCGGGTCATGGTGCACGTAGTGGAATTCGGCCACCGAGGTGTAGCCGGCCTTGAGCATCTCGATATACAGCTGGCGGGCGATCACCTCGATCTGCTCGGGGCTGAGCTGGCCGACCAGGCGGTACATCAGTTCGCGCCAGGTCCAGAAGCTGTCGTTGGGGTTGCCGGCCACTTCGGCGAGGCCGGCCATGGCGCGCTGGAAAGCGTGCGAATGCAGGTTGGGCATGCCCGGCAACAGCGGGCCGCGCAGGCGCTCGGCGCCAGCGTCCGAGCCGTCGACGATGATGTTTTCCAGGTTGCCGGAGGCGCCAACCTCCAGGCGGACGTTGTGCGCCCAGCCGTGGGCGAGCAGGGCGCGGGGCGCGAAGAATGCGGGCATAATGCGTATCCAGCTGCTAGAATTTATTTGTATATACATATACAGGTGTTTGCGGCGCGGGTAAACTGCCGGTCAGGCGACAAGGAGCAATACATGACAAAAGCATTCTCGAAGCCATCCGCGCTTGCCGCTCAGCTCAGTGAAGCACCGGCGCCGCTGTATGCCCAGGTCAAGCAGATGATCGTCCAGCAGATCCACAGTGGCGCCTGGCCGGCGCACCATCGGGTGCCCTCGGAAAGCGAGTTGGTGGAACAGCTGGGCTTCAGTCGCATGACCATCAACCGCGCCCTGCGCGAGCTGACCAATGACGGCCTGCTGCTGCGCATGCAGGGGGTGGGCACCTTCGTCGCCGAGCCCAAGGGGCGTTCGGCGCTGTTCGCGGTGAACAACATTGCCGACGAGATCGACGCCCGCGGCCATCGGTATCAGAGCAAGCTGATTCGCCTGGGTGAGGAGCTGGCCAATCCGGAGCGGGCCATGGCGCTGGACCTGCGCGAAGGGCAGAAGGTCTTCCATTCGTTGATCGTGCATTACGAAAACGAGGTGCCGGTGCAGCTGGAGGACCGCTACGTCAATGCCGCGGTGGCGCCGGACTACCTCAAGCAGGACTTCACCCGGCTGACCCCCTATGCCTACCTGTCGCGGGTCGCGCCGCTGACCGAAGGCGAGCATGTGGTCGAGGCGATTCTCGCCGATGCCGAGGAATGTCGGCTGTTGCAGATCGAGCGTGGCGAGCCCTGCCTGCTGATTCGCCGGCGCACCTGGTCGGGGCCGCAGGCGGTGACCTCGGCGCGCTTGGTGCATCCGGGCTCGCGCCATCGGCTGGAGGGGCGTTTCAGTTCATGAGCCGGATGCAGCTCCTGCGCGCGGCCGACTATCCGCGTATGCCGTGGAAGAACGGCGCGGGCAGCACCCTGGAAATCGCCCGCGATCGGGGCGAAGGCCTGGAAGGCTTCGGCTGGCGCCTGTCGATCGCCGATATCGGCGAGTCGGGCGGCTTCTCCGCGTTCACTGGCTACCAGCGCATCATCAGCGTGCTGGAGGGCGATGGCATGCAGCTGCAGGTTAGCGGCGTGCTCTCGCGGCCCTTGTTGCCGTTCGATCCCTTCGCCTTTGGCGGCGACAGTCGGGTGGAGTGCCGCCTGCTCGGTGGCGCCATTCGCGATTTCAATCTGATCTATGCGCCGCAGCGCTATGCGGCGCGCCTGCAGTGGCTGACCCTGGAGCGACCGCAGCGGCTATTCGGTACTGCGCCTGTCGTGCTGGTGTTCAGCGCCGCGCAGGCGCTCGAAGTGCGCCTCGATGATGGTAGTGCTGCACGCCTGGGGCATTACGATTGCCTGTGCATCGAGCAGGCCGCCGAGCTGACCGAGCTGCAGCTGCAGGGCGGGGCTGGCGGTCTCTGCTGTCTGATCGAACTGACCCCGCGCTGAATCCCTCGCCCAGGCTGCGCGGCAGTGGCTCCGATCGATTGGGCTGTCTCACGGCTATTCGAGCCTGTTCCTGGCAGCCTGTCCGAGAATATGAAATTTCGCAGGTTGGGTCGGGCCGCGTAGGTCGGGCGGCGTAAACCGGGCCGCGCAGGCTTCGCTCCTCAGTGCCAACCTACAATTCGTAGTCGATTGCCATTCTCGGACAGGCTGACAGGGAGCGCTTGGCGGGCATTTCATTGATCCCTTTGTACTTTGCATCGATGGCTGGGTCGAGTGCTTGCAATGGCTTAAACCGGCTTGATTGGGGGCTTTGCCCGCCTGTGCGAGAGCGGCTGACGCTTCGCCTCTGGCGATTGTTCCTCCCGCCCCGGCGCTGCTGCTCCGGGGCGGGAGCTATCCTTATCGGGTGCACTGGGCTTCGCGGTGGTGCCGGTGTCTGGGTCGGCGGCCAAGTGCTGTTGCGGGGTAGTAAACTTCTTGCTTGACCATACCTGTATATACATGTTTAGATCTGCGCATGCCCAGCCGTAACGCGTAACAATAGTCAGGCTGACGGCGGTCTTTCCCTGGAGGATTTCTTGTGAGCAACCCGACCCGTTTCCGTGATGTCGAAATCCGCGCTCCGCGCGGCAATCAGCTGACCGCCAAGAGCTGGCTGACCGAAGCGCCACTGCGCATGCTGATGAACAACCTCGATCCGGACGTGGCCGAGAACCCCAAGGAGCTGGTGGTGTATGGCGGCATCGGCCGCGCCGCGCGCAACTGGGAGTGCTACGACAAGATCGTCGAGTGCCTGACCAACCTGAATGACGACGAGACCCTGCTGGTGCAATCCGGCAAGCCGGTCGGCGTGTTCAGGACCCACAGCAACGCGCCGCGGGTGCTGATCGCCAACTCCAACCTGGTGCCGCACTGGGCGACCTGGGAGCACTTCAACGAACTGGACGCCAAGGGCCTGGCCATGTACGGCCAGATGACCGCCGGCAGCTGGATCTACATCGGCAGCCAGGGCATCGTCCAGGGCACCTATGAAACCTTCGCCGAGGCCGGGCGCCAGCATTACGCCGGCAGCCTCAAGGGCCGCTGGGTACTGACCGCCGGCCTCGGCGGCATGGGCGGTGCGCAGCCGCTGGCGGCGACCCTGGCCGGCGCATGCTCGCTGAACATCGAATGCCAGCAGAGCCGCATCGACTTCCGCCTGAAGACCCGATACGTCGATGAGCAGGCCAAGGATCTGGACGACGCCCTGGCGCGCCTCGAGCAGTACTGCACCGAGGGCAAGGCGATCTCCATCGCCCTGTGCGGCAATGCCGCCGAAATCCTCCCCGAGCTGGTCAAGCGTGGCGTGCGCCCGGATATGGTCACCGACCAGACCAGCGCCCACGACCCGCTCAACGGCTACCTGCCGATCGGCTGGAACTGGGACGAGTACCGCGAGCGCGCGCAGCGCGAGCCGGCGGCGGTGGTCAAGGCGGCCAAGCAGTCGATGGCCGTGCACGTGCGCGCCATGCTGGACTTCCAGCAGCTCGGCGTGCCGACCTTCGACTACGGCAACAACATCCGCCAGATGGCGCTGGAGGAGGGCGTGAGCAATGCCTTCGACTTCCCCGGCTTCGTCCCGGCCTATATCCGTCCGCTGTTCTGCCGCGGCATCGGCCCGTTCCGCTGGGCCGCGCTGTCCGGGGACCCCGAGGACATCTACAAGACCGACGCCAAGGTCAAGCAGCTGATCGCGGATGACGCCCATCTGCACAACTGGCTGGACATGGCCCGCGAGCGCATCGCCTTCCAGGGCCTGCCGGCGCGGATCTGCTGGGTCGGCCTGGGCCAGCGCGCCAAGCTCGGCCTGGCGTTCAACGAGATGGTCCGCAGCGGTGAATTGAGCGCGCCGGTAGTGATCGGCCGCGACCACCTCGACTCCGGCTCGGTGGCCAGCCCCAACCGCGAGACCGAAGCCATGCGCGACGGCTCCGATGCAGTATCCGACTGGCCGCTGCTTAACGCCCTGCTGAATACCGCCAGCGGCGCCACCTGGGTCTCGCTGCACCACGGCGGCGGGGTCGGCATGGGCTTCTCCCAGCATTCCGGCATGGTCGTGGTCTGTGATGGCACGGATGAGGCCGCCGCACGCATCGCCAACGTATTGAACAACGATCCGGCCACCGGGGTGATGCGTCACGCCGATGCCGGTTACCAGATCGCCATCGATTGCGCCCACGAGCAGGGCCTCAACCTGCCGATGATCAC
Organism: Pseudomonas sp.; assembly: GCF_041601375.1. Lineage (GTDB taxonomy): Bacteria > Pseudomonadota > Gammaproteobacteria > Pseudomonadales > Pseudomonadaceae > Aquipseudomonas. Next base: position 5,546 of record NZ_JBFIIG010000177.1, read on the forward strand.
CCCGGTTAAAGGAGCCTGAACATGAGCACCCTGAATATTCTGCCCGGCCAACTGAGCCTGGCCCAGCTGCGTCGGGTCCATCAGGGCGCAGTGAGCGTCAGCCTGGATGAGAGCGCTGCTGCGGCGATCGAGGCCAGTGTCGCCTGCGTCGAACAGATCCTCGCCGAGGGCCGCACCGCCTACGGCATCAACACCGGTTTCGGCTTGCTGGCTTCGACCCGCATCGCCAGTGAGGATCTGGAGAACCTGCAACGCTCGCTGGTGCTGTCGCACGCCGCCGGCGTCGGCCAGCCGCTCGACGATGGTCTGGTGCGCCTGATCATGCTGCTCAAGGTCAACAGCCTGGCCCGTGGTTTCTCCGGCATCCGTCGCAAGGTGATCGATGCGCTGCTCGCCCTGCTCAACGCCGAGGTCTACCCGCACATCCCGCTCAAGGGTTCGGTCGGTGCGTCCGGCGACCTGGCGCCGCTGGCGCACATGTCACTGGTCCTGCTCGGCGAGGGCAAGGCGCGCCATCGCGGCGAATGGCTGCCGGCGCGCGAGGCGCTGGCGGTCGCCGGTCTCGAGCCGCTGACCCTGGCGGCCAAGGAGGGCCTGGCGCTGCTCAACGGCACCCAGGTTTCCACCGCCTATGCCCTGCGCGGCCTGTTCGCGGCCGAGGATCTGTACGCCGCGGCGCTGGTCTGCGGCAGCCTCAGTGTCGAGGCCATGCTCGGTTCGCGGGCGCCCTTCGATGCGCGCATCCATGCGGCCCGTGGTCAGCGTGGGCAGATCGACGCGGCGGCGGCCTACCGCGACCTGCTCACCGCCAGCAGCGAGATCTCCCGCTCCCATGCGCAATGCGACAAGGTGCAGGATCCCTATTCGCTGCGTTGTCAGCCCCAGGTGATGGGCGCCTGCCTGACCCAGATCCGTCATGTCGCCGAGGTGCTGCAGGTCGAGGCCAACGCGGTATCGGACAACCCGCTGGTGTTCGCCGCCGAGGGCGACGTGATCTCGGGCGGCAACTTCCACGCCGAGCCGGTGGCCCTGGTCGCCGACAACCTGGCCCTGGCCATCGCCGAAATCGGCGCGCTGAGCGAGCGGCGCATCTCGCTGATGATGGACAAGCACATGTCGCAGTTGCCGCCGTTCCTGGTGGCCAACGGTGGGGTCAACTCCGGCTTCATGATCGCTCAGGTCACCGCCGCCGCGCTGGCCAGCGAGAACAAGGCGCTGGCCCATCCGCACAGCGTCGACAGCCTGCCGACCTCGGCCAACCAGGAAGACCACGTGTCCATGGCCCCGGCCGCCGGCAAGCGCCTGTGGGAGATGGCCGACAATGTGCGCGGCATCCTCGCCGTCGAGTGGCTCGGCGCCTGCCAGGGTCTGGATTTTCGCGAAGGGCGCAAGACCTCGGCGAAACTGGAGCAGGCGCGCGCGGCGCTACGCGAGCGGGTTGCCCACTATGAGCAGGATCGCTTCTTCGCCCCGGATATCGAGGCGGCCAGCGAGTTGCTCGCCTCGCGCTGCCTGAGTGCGTTGCTGCCGGAGAAGCTGCTGCCGTCGCAGGACTGATACTTCCGCTTCACCCTCTCGATCCCTGCCGGTGAGCGGGGCAGGGGGGGCTTTTTGCCGAAATACCGGACCATGCCCGTCGGAGCCAAGGCGGGGCGGCATTTTGGCGATCCTCGCTGAATTGGAGCATCGCCGGCAAGCGGACGCCTACAGGTGTCCAAGCCGCCAGGGTTTGGCCAAAAACAATAAGAACTCGAGTAATCCATAAGGAATAACAATGAACTCAGTGGTGCTGGCGGTACTGGTCATGGTCACGCTGTCGATGTTGCGGGTGTCCGTGGTCTTCGCTCTGGTGGTGGCCGCGGTGGTGGGGGGCGTGGCGGCGGGCATGCCTATCGCTGATGTGATCGGCGCCTTCAATGATGGCCTGGGTGGTGGTGCATCGGTTGCGCTGGCTTATGCGACCCTCGGTGCGTTTGCTGTTGCGTTGTCGCGCACCGGCATCGCCCAGCGCCTGTCGGCCCGGGTGGTCGGGCATCTGGGGCGCAGTCACCACCAGCGTGGCGAGTTGGCCCTGGTCAAGTGGGGCATGCTAGCCTGCCTGATTCTGGCCGGGTTCGCCGCCGAGACCATCATCCCGGTGCATATTGCGTTCATTCCGATCCTGGTGCCTCCGCTGCTGCATGTGATGAACCGTCTGCAGTTGGACCGACGCCTGACCGCCTGTGCCATTACCTTTGCCATTACCGTGACCTATATGTCGCTGCCAATCGGTTTCGGCACCATCTTTCTCAACGATATCCTGATCGGCAACATCAACCAGGCGGCCGCCGGCAGTGATCTGAGCGTGAGCCGCGAGATGGCCCCGCAGGCCATGTTGATCCCTGCGCTGGGGATGCTCGCCGGTCTGGTTGTCGCGACGTTCAGCTATCGGCGCAAGCGAGTCTACGAGGAACTGGCGGTTGCCGGCGAACACCTCGAAGCCCGCAGTACGCCATTGAGCGTTCGCCAGCTGGTGCTTATCGGCCTGTCGCTGGTCCTGGCCCTGGCGGTGCAGTTATGGACCGGGTCGATGGTGTTCGGTGGGTTGATCGGCTTCGCCGTGATTTCCTCCAGCGGGGTGATTCGCTGGGGCGAGCAGGACGATGTATTTACCCAGGGCATGCGGTTGATGGCGCTGGTCGGCTTCATCATGATTGCAGCCGCCGGCTTCGCCGCGGTGATGAAGGCCACCGGCGAGATTTCCACGCTGGTCAGTGGTTCGGTTGAGCTGATCGGTGACAACCGCGGCCTGGCCGCGCTGGTCATGCTGCTGGTGGGCCTGTTCATCACCATGGGTATCGGTTCGTCTTTTTCCACCGTACCGATCATCGCCGCCATATACGTGCCGCTGGCTTTGAGCTTCGGCTTCTCGCCGCTGGCGGTGATCGCCCTGGTCGGCACCGCTGCAGCCCTGGGCGACGCCGGTTCGCCGGCCTCCGACTCGACCCTGGGGCCGACCGCCGGACTGAATGCCGACGGCCAGCACGACCATATATGGGACACGGTGGTACCGACCTTCCTACATTTCAACCTGCCGTTGATTGCCTTTGGCTGGGCGGCGGCCATGCTGTTGTAAGCACGACACCCGATGGGCTCGTTTATTTGCCGTAGCGGCCGGTTGCAAGCCGTTGGCAGAATTCTGTGTCGGCTGCGCCGCGAGGAGGAACACCTTTATGCAAGCTCTCTGGTTCAACTGCCACGCCGCGACCATGGCCGGCGGGCGCTACTCGATCATCGATGACGCCGCGCTGGTCACCGAGGGCGTGCACATCGCCTGGATCGGCCCGA
>NZ_JBFIIG010000178.1:0-8643 GCF_041601375.1 Pseudomonas sp.
TGGCGTGTTCGCCGTAATAGGCATCCTTCAGCGCCGCCCAGGCGAACCCGACCAGCCGATTGCGCTGAGCCAGGGTCTCGACCCGGCTGTAGACGGTGTTGCGTTCGACATCGTCGCCGAACAGCTTGGTGTTTTCGTAGGGATTGGCGCGATACAGCCGCTCGAGGCTGTCCATCACCCAGGCAACATTGCGCACGCAGGCGATCACCTTGGCCTGCGGGAACAGATCCATAAGCGCCGGCAGCTTGGCGCACCATTGCCGGTTGGTGTCGAAGACGATGTCTTTACCGGCCTGCTCGGCGTAATAGTTGCTGAACAACCCGGCCAGTAGCCGCTTGCGCTGTTCCTGGGTGATCACCGGGCCGAACTCGCTGCCGGCACTGAACTGACCGAGCAGCGCCGAGAACAGGCTGCCTACCGGGCTGGTCATGCCGGCATGGAAACGCGGATTCTGCCGCAGCAAAGCGGCCAGCAACGTCGAACCTGAGCGGGGCAAACCCGAAATAAAATGAAACGTCGGCACTACCTGCTCTCTTTTTTAAAGTCCATTAAGCACTTCAGCCTAGTCGCCGTATTTGATTCTTACCAACGCACAAGGATAAGTTCCCCTTCTGAATAAAACTTGCTGGGCTGGGTGCCGAGCGCGCCCGTTGCAGTCAGCCCATTACCCCTTGTGCGAGACCTTTTGCTATGTCACTGGATGGAATTCTTGTGCCCCCCGATCGTCAACAGCACGAAGCCCGTCATGGCCATCGCGGGGTCGCCATCCTGTTGACCGGGCTGCCCGCCGCCGGCAAGTCGACGCTGGCCCGCGCCTTGGAAGCGCGGCTTTTCGCTCTTGGCGGGCAATGCCTGGTACTCGATGGCGACCGGCTGCGCGCAGGGCTCAATCGCGACCTGGGCTTCAGCGAAAGCGAGCGCGAAGAAAACCTGCGTCGCGCTGCGGAAGTTGCCGCCCTGCTGGTGGACGCGGGGATTGTGGTGCCGATGGCGATGATTGCCCCCTTGGCTCGACATCGACATCTGCTGGCCGAACGACTCGGCGCCGATTACCGAGAGGTCTGGTGCCGAGCCTCGCTGCATAACTGCGAGCGCCGCGACCCCAAGGGCCACTATGCGCTGGCCCGGGCTGGCAAGCTCAACAGCTTCACCGGAGTTTCCGCACCTTACGAGCCGCCGCGGGCGCCCGCGCTGATACTCGACTGCGACACCGGCAGCGTGGCGGACAACGTCGAGCGGCTGCTGCAGTGGATGAGCAGCGAAGGGCTGCTCGGCTCGCTTATGCGGAACACCTGATAGCCTCGCCTCCTACGTGCTTTTTCTCAGGCACCCAGCGTTTGCGTAGATTGGCTGAGGAGCGCAGCGGTGAAGCCCGATGATGATCTCGCACAGGCCAGCCTGCGGTACCCGCGGTTTTGCCTGTTAACGAATAATTTAGCTATAACCGAGGGCGGCGGCAAAATCTGAGTGCAACACCTGACCTTTCCGGTACGGTGCTGCCCTATGTCTTATTCCGAACTCAGCGTTGAAGAGCGCGCCACCATTCAAATCGGTCATGCCCAAGGCTTCAGCCTGCGTAGGATTGCCTGCTTGATCAACCGATCCCCTTCGACCATCAGCCAGCATCTGCGCCAGCAAGGTCGAGCCGCAACGCGAGGCGTGAAAGATAAACGCACCGGGCGTCAAACCGGGGCTGGCGGCCTGCCAGTCGAGCAGCGTCGCCAATGGCGTATCGCGGCGAAACGCCTGGTTGAACGGCAGCCGCAGAGCCAGGTCCACCTCATCGCGATAGAACGGCTGGGTCAACCGCTGCTCGCCGAACCAGCACCAATCGACGCGCCATTCACCATCACGCAGCCAGGCCCGGATGGGCAGCCAGCCGTGCATATCATCATCGGTCACCTCTTCGTGGCCCATCAAGCTCTCCATAGCGCACTCCAATCGCTCTTACCCTGGCGCATGGCCGCGCGAACGTCCGCCGCGGAAAACTCCAGCCCCAGTTCCTGGCCGATCTGCAGTGTTGCCTCGATAAACTCCCCAGTGTCGGTCAGTGCGCGCAAACGCCGCGCCAAGTCGACATCGCGCGCGATGCATTGGCGCAAGCGCTCGAATGCCTGCGCCGCGCCGCTGGCCTGCAGCGCCGGCGTCGTCGCCTGACCCTGCGCGATGGCCTGCAGCAACCAGTCCTGGGGCAAGCAATCGAGCACCAGATGGATGCGTGGCAGGCTGCTGGAATTGCTCACCCGATGGGGCCGGGAAAGATCGAGGAACCAGCACTCGCCCGACTGCATCGGCACCTGCAGGCCGTCCAGGAGAAACGCCACGCCCGGCGGACTGAGCAGCGGGATATGCAGGCGCAGGTCGCTGCCCGGCTGGCCCAGATCGTGATCGCAATGCTCATGGATAGTCGACCCCGGCCCCAGTCGCAGCAGGCGCGCGCTGCGCAGAGAGGCCTGAAAATTACCGAGTACCTCATGCCAAGCAGGCTCGTCCTGCCACCAGGCACTGCGCCACGGGGCGCCAAGCCCCGGGGCGAGTGGCAATGGCGCATCTTCTGCGCAAATCAACGCCACCCCACTCCAGTCGCCTTGGTAATAGGCGCTGTTGAAATGCCCCTGCCAGGCGTCGGCCGGTATCCGCTGCAAGGCTTCGAGCAGCGGCGGCAGATTGCAGCGCAGGGGCAGGCGCGAATAGACAGGTAGTGGGCTGATTTGCATAGAAGCGTCCTCGGCACCGAATAGTGCTGTGACGGCAGCAGCGCTGCCAGTGACCTAGAAACCGCTTTCCCTCACCCCCAGGGCCGCCACCCGCCGCCAGATGGCACCCAGAATGGACTCACCCTTGCCCTGCAGCACCACCACGCCCACCTGCGGCTGCCGCGGCGCCTGCAGTTCATCCTGCGGCACCAGGCGTACGCCGTATTGCCCTTGCTCAGGCTCAGGCCGTTGCTGCGCATCGCGGCCCACCGCGATCGGGCCGCCCTGATCCGACGCCAGCGCCGGTTGATCGAGATAGGCGGAACCGGTTACATCCACTTCGGTCAGTCGCACCGGCAAACCCGCCAACCAGGGGTCGGCACTGGCGATAAACCTCCCCTGGGCGCCGACCTCGATGCGCCATAACGACTCCTCGGCCAGGTACCCGCGCAAGCGCGCCTGTTGCGCAACCACCCGCAGCAGCGGCTGTTGTGGCGCCAACCAGCGACCGGCGGCCAGATCCATCGACAGATCGCGCACCACGCCGTCATGGGGCGCGCGCAGTTGCAGACGCTCACGTTGCGCGGCCAAGCCACGATACTCGGCCACGGCTTCGGCCAGGCTTTGTTCGAGGATGCCGCTATCCGCCACCGTCTCGCTGCGCCCGGCCTGACGCCGTAACTGCAGCTGCAGTATTTCGATCTCGCTGCGCACGATCATCTGACGCGAATCCAGATCGGGCGATTCCAGCTCCAGCAGCAAATCGCCACTGCGCACCGCCTGGCCGTTGCTCGCGTGCAGCTGCTTAAGCCGCGCCGCCAGTGGTGCATGCAGCGCGCTGACCCGGCTCGCCTCCAGCATCGCCGGCACTTCCACCGCGCTACGCCAGGGCACCAGTAGCACCGCCAGCAAACCCAGCAGCGCACCACCGACCAACAAGGCGCGCGCCGGTTGCGCCTGCTCGCGGCGCTGCCACCACTCCTTGATCTCGCGCCAGATCGGCAGGCCGATAAACCAGGCCAGCTCCACCAGCATCAGGAACACGCCCAGCAGCTTGAAGAACATGTAGTACACCGCCACGGCGATACCGATAAACAACGCCGCACGCCAGAGCCAGGCGCCATAACCCCAGACCAGCAACTTACGGCGCAAGGCCGGCGGCCAGGGCTCCGGAGCCGCCTCGCCATAACGGAACAGCGCCTCGCGCATGCGCCAGCGACACAGGGCGAAGGCGCGTGACTGCAGGTTGTCCACCCCCCATAAATCGCTGAGCAGGAAATAGCCGTCGAAGCGCATAAAGGGGTTGAGATTGATCACCACCGTGGTGATCCAAGTGGCGGTGGCCAGCATAAAAGCGGCGGTGCGCAGCGGCCCATCCGGCAACAGCGACCAGGCCAAGAGTGCGACGCAGGCCAGCAGCAACTCGGCCAGCACGCCGCCAGCGCCGATCAGCAACCGCGAGCGACGATCATTGACCCGCCAGGCATCGCTGACATCGGTGTAGAACAGCGGGAACAGCACCATAAAGGCCAAGCCCATGCTCTGCACCCGACACCCGGCGCGCTTGGCCATAAAGGCGTGGCCGAATTCATGACAGAGCTTGGCGAACGTCAGGGCTATACCAAAGGCCAGCGCCCCGCCCAGGCTGAACAGGTGCGGGAAGGTGGCGATAAACCGCTGCCAGTCGCGCGCCACCAGAAACACGCCGAGGGCCAACAGCAACGGTAGGCCGTAACGCAGCAGGCCAGGGCCATAGCGCCTGAGCCAGGGCCAGGTGCGGTCGAGAAAGGCGTCCGGTCGCCACAGCGGAATGCGGAAGAACAGATACTGGTGCAGCAACCCCTTCCAGAAGCCCTGCCGCTGCGATGCCGCCTTGCTGGCAAAGCTGTCGCGCTGCTCGACATCCTGGGCGACGATCAGGTCATGGCCGCGGAGAAAGTGCAGCATCTCCTGCACATCCGCCTCGCTCAGGGGTTGGCCGGGCTCGGTATTGGCCGCGCGCAGCACCTGCCCGGCATCGCCCTGAGGCCAATGGCGCAACAGACGCATGGCCGCGACACCGAGCTTGAAGTAACGCCCGCGCAAGGGGTCGACCAAGGTCCATTGCGGCGCGCCGTCCAACGCCGGCGCGGCGACGGATAGCTGCAGATCGGGGCGCAGCGCCGGCAACTGCATCTACAGCCCCACCGTCTGGCGCAGCGCCGCCAATGGCCGGCGCAGCAGATAGAGCGCCAACGGGCCGCGCTCGCCGTAGAGCTTGGCGGTGCCGCGCAGGCCGATACGCGGCGGTGTTTCATCGAACTCGGCGTCCAGGCGGTAGGCCAATTGGCCGCCCGCCACGGTTTGCGCCTCATAGGCCAGGCGCTGCAACCGAGCGCTATGGCGATGCAAGGGATCGCTATCGAGAAACAGCGCCACTTCGCCACCCGGCTCGAAAGCCAGTACATCGGCCACCGCCAGATCGATGCGCAGCTCCGCCTGCTGCGGATCGGCCACCACCATCAAGCGCTCGCCGGTTTGCACCGGCAGGCCGGTCCAGCGTTGGGCATCGGCGAACACCGCGATGCCGTCGCGCTCGGCCTTGACCTCGGTACGCGCCAGCAAATCGCGGGCATAATCGCGCTCGGCGCGTTTCTGCGCCACGCGGGTCGTGAACAAATCGATACGCGCGCCCGACTCGGCATCGCTGAATGCGCGCTGAGCATTGGCGCGCAGTTCGGCTTCGGCGACCTGCAGACTGCGTTCGGCGACATCCGCCTGCGCCTTGATGCTGGTGGCATCGAAGCGCACCAGCACATCGCCCTTTTTCACGTTCTGATTGGGTTTGACCAGAAACTCGGCAATCACCCCATCCAGAGGCGCTGCCACCACCTGACCATCGAGCGGCACCACCTCGGCCGGCGCCAACACCGACTGACGCACCGGCAACAGCAACAGCAGCGCCGCTGCCACTACCACGATGGCGACCTTGCGCCGCGGCCAGCGCAACCGCCAGGGTTTGCGCGGCTGCAGCGCCAGCCAGGCATGGCTGTAACAATCGCCGAGCTGCTCCAGCAGCGCTTGCTCGGCGCCGCCCCAGGGCTGCTCGCGAGCGATCCACAAACCGCCGTAAGGCTTTTGTTGGTGATCGAGCAAGGGCAACCAGAACACCGCACTCGCCGACAGGCTCTGCCAATCGGCCTGGGTTTGTGCGCTCAGCGAATCGGCCGTCACCACCTGGTGCTTGTCCAGACGCTTCTGCGCGAGCAGCTGACCGGCGGCATTTTCGACAAAGGCGACGAAGGGCGCATGCGCCTCGACCACGCTGATACCGGTCAACGCGCGCACCCGCCCGGCGATCAATAAAGCCGCATGGCGATAGCCGAACAGCGCCTGGGCATCGTTGACCAAGGCATAGGCCAGACTGTCGATATCGCGAGCCGCACGGGCCTGACGTTCAAGGCCGAGAAACTGGGCAAACAGCCGATCGGCAGGGTTTGGCTGCGCGGCGGTCATGGCATGCCCTCGAAGTGTGCAGTGCCGCTCATCCCGGCCAGCAAACCACTGGCATCGGCCGGCAGCGTGGCGATCAACAGCAGGGTCTGGCTGCCCTCATCGATACGCGCACCCAGGCGCTTGACCTCGGCCTGCAAGGGTTGGCCGGTCTCATCGGGCACGAAAGCAAAGGACTGACCGGGCTTGAGCGAGGCCAGCCAGCGCGAAGGCACCAGCAGATGGATTTCCAGGGTGCGGTTATCCACCACTTCCAGGATCGGCGTACCAGCGGCCACACTTTCATGGGGCTGCACACGGCGCTGCACCACCTGGCCGTCGAACGGCGCGGTGACGCTGCAACGCTTGACCTGCACGCGATACACCTGCGCCTCGGCCTCGGCTTGCGCGCGACGCGCCTCGGCCAGATTGACTTCGAAACGACCGACCGAATTCAGCGCCGCCAATTGCTTCTTGTGCGCCAGCTCCTCACGCGCCGCCCGCGCCGCTGCCTGCACCGCATTGAGCTGAGCCTGGTAGGCGCCACAGTCGAAGCGCACCAGCACTTCGTCCTTCTGGAAATGCTGGCCCTCGGCAAACGGCATCTCGGTGATCCTTCCTGCCAACTCGCTAGCCAACACCGCCTGATCACGCGCGCGCAACACCCCCCGCGCCTGACGCTCGGCAGCGACGGCCTGGGTATCGATATCGGTAGTTAAAAGGGGATCTTCGGCCCGTAGCGGCATGGCGCACACCAACACGACCAGCGGCAAAATCGAACGGCAATAATGCTTTGGCTCACGCCGCATAGTGCACTCCTTGCGTAATGGTCGCAGCAGTCTATGCCAGAAGCGGCCCAGGTAAAATCGCCAACAGGCATACCAAGCAATCGCCAGGGGAACTCCCAGCGCCTTGTCGGAGCCCGCTTGCTGGCGACGCTTCGGTCGCCCAGGATCACGGCATGCCCCCCCCCCGGCAACGACCTGCCACCCCGATACCTGCCGGTGACACGGCCTGCCCATATCCGCAAGCAAACCACACGTCCAGTCAGGCCGTTGAAAATGTAGGCGAAACAGCCAAGACAAGGCGCGACGGAGTAACTCACGCAGGCTGGCGCGCAGGGCAAGCGAAGCGAGTCAAAAGCGGAAGGGCTTGCACGCGAGACGCCGTGTCCGGGCCATTTTCAACGCAGTATTGGCAACCTGGATAGTTTTTCAGCGGCCTGATAGCGCCCCGCTAAGCGTTTGAAAGTGCGTAAAATTATCGAGACAAAGGGTTGACAGCTCACCTCCCCGCGAGAATAATGCGCGCCACATCGGCTACGTAGCTCAGCTGGTTAGAGCATAGCATTCATAATGCTGGGGTCCGGGGTTCAAGTCCCTGCGTAGCCACCAAACAAAACAAGGGTTTAGCGAAAGCTAAGCCCTTTTTTGTGCGCGCCAGTGACTACCAAGTGACTACGGCGTGCCCACAGACTGATTGATAGCATCAAGCTTCCCAAGGATTGATTACGGGAACGCCCAGGTAGTCGAAGTGACGAACATTGCGCGTGGCGACTCGCGCATCATGTAAAGCGGCGATTGCGGCGATCTGCCCGTCAGCCATATCCACAACCGTACCTTTCGCCTCACTCTCAGCCGCTAAGCCTGCATAGTGAACAGCCGCCTCTGTATCAAACGGAAGAATACGGCCAGCAAAATCCTCTTCAAACATTAGCGTCGCCAGCTCTAGCAACCCATGCTTGCGTTTGCCATCAGGCATGCGAGCGATGCCGTAAAGAATTTCAGCAACGGTGATGGCGCTGGTGAACAGCTCGCTTGAAGGCTGGGCATCAACCCACGCCAAGACTTCAGCAGCAGGCTTGGCCCGCATCAACTCGGAAAGCACGTTGGTATCCAGCAAGATCATTCGTCAAAGCTCGCGGCACGGGCCTTGTCCTTGCGAGCAGGCACCTCGAGATCCACCCCACCAACGGCAGCGAATCGAGCGTTGATGCGACTACCCAAACCACCGCTTTTTTCTGACGTAAACAGCGCATGGCGAATAATGACCCTGACCTCTTCTTCCATCGAACGGCCATGGCTTGCAGCAACCACACGCAATTGAGCCTTGATGTCGTCGTCTAGGTTTCGAATAGTGATGCTGGCCATAGATCCTCCCAAAGAAATCAATGCAATCATTGATATCATACTAGTAGAAAAGTGCACTCGTATACGTGTCACAAGGATACGCTGTGACCACTTCTGCACCAGAGGGGAAAGCCTCAGCGCAGACTCCAAGTGATCGGGTGACAGGTGCGCATGGTCATGCTGATCGACGAGTGACCGAGGAATCGTTGCAGGCTGAGGATATCCCCTCCCCCCATCATGTAATGGCTGGCGAAGGTGTGGCGCAGGATGTGGGTTAGCTGTCCTGGCGCCTGGAAGCGGCAACGCTCATAGGCGCTTCGGAATGCAGCACGACAGGACATGAACAA
>NZ_JBFIIG010000179.1:0-8611 GCF_041601375.1 Pseudomonas sp.
ACCGGCTCCCGAGCCATTGCACAGTGTCCGCATCAAGACTAGACTTCAAGCTAAGTCCACACGTGGAGGAGAGACCATGATTGCTGCCGCGCAACGCAACGCGCCCGCCCTCGACATCGAGTCGCCCAAGGCCGGTCAGGTCGCACTGAAGTTCTTCTTCAACCTGATGGACAAGTGGCAGTGCTCGGTCGAGGAACAGATGGTGCTGCTGGGCTCGATCGGCCGCAGCACCCTGTACAAGTATCGCCAGCTGCCGGAAGTGCGTCTGCCCCGCGACACCATGGAACGGGTGTCCTACCTGATGGGCATCCACAAGTCCCTGCGCATCCTGTTCGGCGACAAACCCTCGACCTACGAGTGGGTGAGAAAAGCCAACAGCGAGGCACCGTTCAACGGCAATAGCGCACTCGAGCTGATGCTCGCCGGCGGCGTGGTCGATCTCGCCGACGTGCGTCGCTACCTCGATGGGGTCAGGGGGTGAGGCAGACCCTGCCCGCCTGGCCGCGGGCTTACCGCCTGGTCTCCAGTGCCTTTCCGCCGATCTCGGTATTCGAGGATGTGCTGGATGCCGCCGACCTCGAGCAGGCCTTCCTGATCGAGGGCCTGACCAACGACCGCCTGCGCGAAGAAGCCGGCCTGCTCGCTCACGTGGCCCCAGCAGACCGGGTCAGCGGCCCCGGTTCGTCGCCGCTGATGGCCGCCTTCACCCATGTCGGCGCGATCAGCCGCTTCACCGCGGGCCAGTATGGCGTCTATTACTGTGGCGACAGCCTGCACACCGCAGTGGCGGAAACCCGCTACCACCGCGAGCGCTTCCTGCGCGCGACCCAGGAGCCGAGCCTGGAGCTGACCCTGCGCGCCTACGTCTGCCGGGTGGTCAAGGCGCTGGACGACATTCGCCAGGCGCACGAACACCTGCACGACCCGGACCCGGCCGCCTACCCGATCGCCCAGCGTTTCGCCGCCGAACGGCGCCAGCAAGGTTCCTGGGGCCTGCTGTACCGCAGCGTACGCCACCCCGCAGGCGAATGCGCCGCCCTGTTCCGCCCGCCGGCGGCGAGCATTCCGCGCCAGGGCGTGCATCTGCGCTACGTCTGGGATGGCAAGCTGCAGCGGATCACCGACGTCTTCACCCTTAAAACCATCGCCTGAATGCCCGACATGGCGTAACCCTCACCTGGCCAGGGCAACTGCCTGCCTGATTTCGCCACTCGACCGGACCTCACCCATGTTCAAGAAAAGCATCAACGCCCTCCTCGCCACCTGGCTAACCGGCTTGATCGTCTTGCTACCGCTGGCCTTGAGCCTGACGCTGCTGTCCTGGATAGTCGGCCTGTTGAACCGGGCAATCGGGCCGTCCAGCTATATCGGCCAGATGTTTGCGGCCATGGGTCAGCCATTCGCCAGCAATGCCTACCTGGCGTACACCCTGGGTACGGCGGCGCTGCTGGTGGGCATCTATGCCCTGGGCCTGGGCGTGCAACTCGGCCTGCGCCGCCCGCTGCAATGGCTGACCGACCTGACCCTGCGGCGCATTCCGCTGTTCGGCAAGCTGTACAACCTGGCCGATCGCTTTGTCGCCCTGCTGGAGAAAAAGGAAGGTGCCGACATCAACGCCATGAGCCCGGTCTGGTGCCTGTTCGGTGGCGATGGTGCCGCCGTGCTGGCGCTGATGCCCAGCTCGAATGCGATCGATATCGATGGCCGCAGCTATTACGCCGTGCTGGTGCCCACCGCGCCCATCCCCATCGGCGGCGGCCTATTGTATGTGCCCGTGGAGTGGATCAAGCCAGCCAATATCGGCGTCGACGCCTTCACCAGCATCTACCTGTCCATGGGCATCAACCCACCGCCGCCGCCGAGGCCGCGCAAAGTCTAGCGAGCAGCCCGTGCGGCGCATCTGTGAACACGCGGCAGCCTGGCAGAGGATACGGACCGCTAAAGACTGCGCGCAATCACCAGCCGCTGCACATCGCTGGTGCCTTCGTAGATCTGGCACACGCGCACGTCGCGGTAGATACGCTCCAGCGGGAAATCCTTGAGGTAGCCATAGCCGCCGAGGGTCTGCAGCGCCGCCGAGCAGACCCGCTCGGCCATCTCCGAGGCGAACAGCTTGGCCATCGAGGCCTCGGTCAGGCACGGCAAGCCGGCCTCGCGCAAACTAGCAGCGTGATGCACCATCTGCCGCGCTACGGCGATCTGGGTGGCCATGTCGGCCAGGCGGAAGGCCACCGCCTGGTGCTCGATGATCGGCTTGCCGAAGGTCACCCGCTCGTGGGCATAGTCGCGCGCCGCCTCGAAGGCCGCGCGAGCCATGCCCACCGCCTGGGCGGCGATGCCGATTCGCCCGCCCTCGAGGTTGCCCAGGGCGATGCGGTAGCCCTCGCCCTCCTCGCCCAGGCGCAAGCTGGCCGGGATGCGCAGCTCATCGAGCTGGATCTGGCAGGTGTCCGAGGCATGCTGGCCGAGCTTGTCCTCGACCCGCACCACCGAATAGCCGGGCGTATCGGTGGGCACGATGAAGGCGCTGATGCCCTTCTTGCCGGCTTGCGGGTCGGTCACGGCGAAGACGATCACCATGCCGGCGTGGCTGCCGGAGGTGATGAACTGCTTGCTGCCGTTGAGCACATAGTGCTCGCCGTCGCGCCGGGCGCGAGTGCGCAGGTCGCTGGCATCCGAGCCGGCCTGGGGTTCGGTGAGGGCGAAGGCGCCGAGCATCGTGCCCTCGGCCAGCGGCCTGAGGAAGCGCTGCTTCTGCTCATCGCTGCCGTATTTGAGGATCGGCATGCAGCCCACCGAGTTGTGCACGCTCATGATGGTCGAGCAGGCGCCGTCGCCGGCGGCGATTTCCTCCAGGGCCATGGCGTAGGCCAGGTGGCCGGTCTGCGCGCCGCCCCAGTCTTCCGGCACCAGCATGCCCATGAAGCCCAACTGGCCCATCTCGGCGATGGCATCGCTGGGGAACCGGTGTTCGCGGTCCCACTCGGCGGCGAAGGGTTGCAGCCGTTCCCGGGCGAACTGGCGGGCCATGTCGCGGATCTGCACGTCTTGCTCTGAAGGAATCATGGGGCTCTCCCGGTTCAGTTGAGCAACTCGATGGCCATGGCCGTAGCCTCGCCGCCGCCGATGCACAGCGAGGCGACGCCGCGCTTGAGGTCGTACTGCTGCAGGGCACTGAGCAGGGTCACCAGCACCCGCGCGCCGGACGCGCCGATCGGGTGGCCGAGGGCGCAGGCACCGCCATGCACATTGAGCTTGTCGTGGGGGATGTCGAGGTCGCGCATGGCCGCCATCGGCACCACGGCGAAGGCCTCGTTGACTTCGAACAGGTCGACCTGGCCGATTTCCCAGCCGGTGCGCGTCATCAGCCGTTGCAGGGCGCCGACCGGCGCGGTGGCGAACAGGTTCGGCGCGTGGGCGAAAGTCGCGTGTCCGCGGATCGCCGCCAAGGGCTTCAGGCCGCGTTTCTCGGCCTCGGACAAGCGCATCAGCAGCAGGGCGGCGCCACCGTCGGAGATCGAACTGGCATTGGCCGCGGTCACCGTGCCGCCCTCGTGGAACGCCGGCTTGAGGGTGGGAATCTTGTCCGGGCGGGCCTTCGGCGGCTGCTCGTCGCTGTCGATCAGGCGCAGGTCGCGGCCGATCTTGGCCTCGACCGCGACTATCTCGGCGGCGAAGCGGCCCGCGTTGATGGCCTGCTGCGCGCGGGTCAGCGAGGCGATGGCGAAGGCGTCCTGCTGCTCGCGGCTGAAGCCATACGCCTGGGCGCAGTCCTCGGCGAAGGTGCCCATCAGCCGGCCCTTGTCGTAGGCGTCTTCGAGGCCGTCGAGGAACATGTGGTCGAGCACCTTGCCATGGCCCATGCGGTAGCCGCTGCGCGCCCGCTCCAGCAGGTAGGGCGCATTGGACATGCTCTCCATGCCGCCGGCGACCACCACCTCGGCGCTGCCGGCGAGCAGCAGGTCATGGGCGAACATCGCCGCCTTCATCCCCGAGCCGCACATCTTGTTCACCGTCGAGCACGGCGTGCCCTGCACCAGGCCCGCGCCCAGTGCCGCCTGCCGCGCCGGCGCCTGGCCCTGGCCGGCCTGCAGCACGCAGCCCATGATCACCTCGTCCACCGCATCGGCTGCCAGGCCGGCGCGCTCGAGGCTGGCGCGAATGGCCGCGGCGCCCAGTTGCGCGGCCGTGACCTCCTTGAAGTCGCCGAGAAAGCCGCCCATGGGCGTGCGTGCGGCGCTGACGATGACTACCGGATCCTGTTGCTTGCTCATGTTCGTTGCCCTCATCGGCAGGTTTCGCTGTGCGTTACCCGATCTGTTTCTGGCCCGCTAGCTAGCACTTTCGAGCCTTTATAGTAGTTGGACCGCTTTATTTGGCCGCCATGCGCAAGGCGCCATCCAGGCGGATGACCTCGCCGTTGAGCATGGGGTTTTCGATGATGTGCCGCACCAGCGCGGCGTATTCGTCCGGGCGGCCCAGGCGCGGCGGGAACGGCACGTTGGCCGCCAGCGAATCGCGCACCTCCTGTGGCATGCCGGCCATCATCGGCGTCTCGAAGATGCCCGGGGCGATGCACATCACGCGGATCCCCGAACGTGCCAGGTCGCGCGCCGCCGGCAGGGTCAGGGCGGCCACGCCGCCCTTGGAGGCGGCATAGGCGGCCTGGCCCATCTGCCCGTCGAAGGCGGCGACCGATGCGGTGTTGACGATCACCCCGCGCTCGCCCTCCTCGTTCGGCTCGCCCCGGACCATGGCCTCGGCGGCCAGGCGCAGCATGTTGAAGCTGCCGACCAGGTTGACCTGGATCACCCGACTGAAGCTGTCCAGGCCATGGGCGCCATTGCGCCCCAGGACCTTCTCCGCCGGTGCCACGCCGGCGCAGTTGATCAGCCCGTGCAGGCCGCCAAAGGCTGCCAGTGCCGCAGCCACCGCGCGGCGGCCGTCCTCCTCGCGGGTGATGTCGGTCTGCACGAAGCGCGCCTGGGCGCCCAGCTCCGCGGCCCGCGCCTCGCCGGCCTCGGCGTTGATGTCGGCCAGCAGCACCTTGGCGCCCTGCCCGATCAGCGTCCGGGCGGTGGCCAGGCCCAGGCCGGAACTGGCACCCGTGATTAGAAATATCCGGTCTTCGATACGCATGCTTGTGGTTCCTTGTTCAGTTAACGGCCGTCTGGGCCTTGGCGATTTCCTGATTACGCAGGAGAAAGCGCTGGATCTTGCCGCTGGGGGTCTTCGGCAGCTCGTCGACGAACTCGACTTCGCGTGGGTAGGCATGCGCCGACAGGCGCTTGCGCACATGCTGCTTGAGCTCTTCGGCCAGTGCGGCGTCGGCGCGGAACTGCGGTTGCAGAACGACGAAGGCCTTGACCAGTTCGGTGCGCTCCGGGTCCGGCTTGCCGATCACCGCCGCCTCGATCACCGCCGGGTGCTCGATCAGCGCGCTCTCGACGTCGAACGGGCCGACCCGGTAGCCGGAGGTGGTGATCACATCATCGCTGCGGCCGACGAAGCTGATGCTGCCGTCCTCGTTCAGTTCGACGGTGTCGCCGCTGAGGTAGTAGTCGCCGACGAAAGCCTTGGTCGGCATGTCCTGATAACCGGGAAACCAGAACAACGGCGAACGCGTCCGGTCCAGCGCGAGGATGCCGGGCTGGCCATGCGGCAGCTCGCGCTGTTGTTCGTCCAGCACCACCACGCGGTGCCCGGGAACGGCGAAACCGGCGGCGCCGAGGCGTACCGGATGGGCCAGTGCATGATGGTTGCACAGCACCATGCCCAGTTCGGTCTGGCCATAGTGGTCGTGGATAGTGGTGGCCAGGCCGCCTTCGAACCAGCGAATCACCTCCGGGCTCAGCGGCTCGCCGGCGCTGCTGACCGCGCGCAGGCGCCCGCGCAGCAGCGGCTCGGCCTGCGCCTTGGCGGCCAGCAGCATGCGGAAGGCCGTGGGCGAGCCGGCCAGGTTGCTGATGGCGTACTTGCGGATGATCCGGCAGGTACTCTCCACCGTGAACGGCCCTTCGTAGAAAGTGGTCGGGTGACCCATGGCCAAGGGGCCGGTCACTGCATAGTAGAGGCCATAGGCCCATCCGGGATCGGCCAGGTTCCAGAATGCGTCTTCGGGGCGCAGGTCGACCGCCTCGCGCATGTAGCCGACGAAGGCCAGGATCGCCTTGAGCGGCACCGATACCGGCTTGGCCAGCCCGGTGGTGCCCGAGGTGAACATCATCAGGAAGGGATCTTCGGCCGAGCGCAGCACCGGTTCGAACTCGGCCGAATGGCGCTCCAGTTCGGCCCAGAAACTGCAATCACCGCGCTGGATGCCCTGGCCCTTGGCGCCAGCGACGGTCACGAGCAGCGGCGCACCCTCGACCTCGTCGAGTTTGCCGCGGTTGGCCGCGTCGGTCACCACAACCTTGGCGCCGGAACCCTGCAACCGGTGCTCGATGGCCTTGGGGCCGAACGCGGTGAACAGCGGCTGGTACACCGCGCCCAGGCGCCAGGTGCCGAGGATGGTGATCAGCAGCTCGACGTTGCGCGGCAGCATGCCCGCCACGCAATCGCCGGGACGCACGCCCTGAGCCTGGAGAAAGTTGGCGAAACGCGCCGCCTGTTCCTGTAGCTCGCAGAAGGTGTAGCTGGCGCTGCTGCCGTCGCGGCCTTCCCAGAACAGGGCGATGCGCCCCGGCAAGGCATGCCGGTCGCAGCATTCGACACAGGCGTTGAGGGCGTCGAGGGAACCGGCCAGGGTAGTGGCGGCCGTGCTGGGCAGATCGAAGTCGCGGGCAGCGCTCAGGTAATCCTGCATGTCGGTGACTCTCGGTTTGTTGTTGTCCCGAAATAGTCGCGGCGCAAGCTGGCGGCGACAATGTCGACAGGCGTCTATTGGCCTGAGCGATTTGGACAACTGGACTCAGAGTGGGGCTGCTGCTCGGGATGCATCAGCGCGCGGTACTGCCCCGGGGTGGTGCCGGTCCACTTCTTGAACGCCTTGTAAAAGGCGCTGCTGTCGGCAAAACCCAGTTCGAAAGCCAGCTCGGTGAAGTTGCCCTCGCCGCTGTCCAACCGGGCGATGGCCTGGTCGCGCCGCACCTGGTCCTTGAGTCCCTGGAAGGACTGGCCTTCCAGGGCCAGCTTGCGCCGCAGGGTCGAGGGCGCCATGAAGAAGTGGCTGGAGAGCGCCTCGAAATCTGGCCAACGTTCGACCTTGAGGCTGCGCAGGTAGACCTTGATCCGCGCGGCATGGCTGCGCGGATCGCGGTAACGCACCAGGATGTTGGCCGGCGCGCCAGCGAGGAAGCGCTTGAGTTCGCGCTCGCTGCGGCGCAGCGGTTGCTCCAGGCACTCGGCATTGAACAGCAGGCGACTGCGCGGTCGGGCGAAGCGCAGGTTGCTGCTGAACATCACCCGGTAATCCTCGAGGTAGTCCGGCGCCTGGCAGTGCAGCTCGACGGCCAGGATCGGGATACGCCTTCCGGCCAGCCAGCAGGCCAGGCCATGCACGATCATCCACAGGGTGAAACAGCCGAAGGCGCGGCAGGCTTGCCCCGCTGGCTCATCGATGACGATCGCCGCCATCCCGCCCTGGCGCTCCAGGCGCTCCAGGCGCGGGGTCAGGCCATCGAACACCAGGCCGAGAAACGCCAGCGCAGTGTCCAGGGCCGCGCCCAGGGTCGGCTCGCGCGACGCGGCGCGGGCCATGAAGGCGTAGCTGCCGGACTTCATCCGCCGCGGGTTCATGCCGAAGAACTCGTCGTCCATCGCCTTGGCCAGCGCCAGCCACAGGCGCGCATAGGCCTGCGCGGAGACCCGCGCATAAGGCTTGTTGAGCAATTCGGGGGCGATCCCGGCCTGGGTCAGCAGCGCGTCGCAGTCCTGCCCCTGGGCGCGCCATTGCTGCAGGGCTTCGCCGACCAGGCGCACGGAGATGGTGCCCTTCTCGACCGCAGTCCCCGTCATGCCCACGCCAGGCCCGCCGCCATCAGTTGGCGCCCTGCTCCAGCTCCGCCAGCATCAGTTCGCGCATGCGGAACTTCTGCACCTTGCCGGTCACGGTCATGGGGAACTGATCGACGAACCTGAAGTAGCGCGGCACCTTGAAGTGGGCGATGTGGGCCTTGCAGTAGGCGCGCAGGGTCTCGGCATCGCAGGCGTGGCCCGGGTGCAGTTGCACCCAGGCGGCGATCTCCTCGCCGTACTTGGCGTCGGGCACGCCGATCACCTGCACATCGGCCACCGCCGGGTGGCCGAAGAGGAACTCCTCGATCTCCCGTGGATAGACGTTCTCGCCACCGCGGATGATCATGTCCTTGTTGCGCCCGACGATGCTCAGGTAGCCCTGTTCGTCCATCACCGCCAGGTCGCCGGTGTGCATCCAGCGCGCCGGATCGAGGGCCTCGGCGGTGGCCTGCGGGTTGTTCCAGTAGCCGAGCATGACGCTGTAGCCACGGGTGCACAGCTCGCCGACCTGCCCGCGCGGGACGATGCGGCCCTGCTCGTCGATTACCTTGCTCTCCAGGTGCGGCTGGGTCCGGCCGACACTGCTGACCCGACACTGCAGATCGTCATCGGCGGCCGTCTGGGTCGACACCGGGCTGGTCTCGGTCATGCCGTA
>NZ_JBFIIG010000180.1:0-8527 GCF_041601375.1 Pseudomonas sp.
CAACAAGCAACTGCGCATGACCAAGACCGGCGCGGTCTATACGCCCATGTTGCAACTGGTGATATACAGCGCCATGGCGGTGCTGATGTTCCTGGTGCTGTTGCTGCGCGGCGATGCCACTGCGGGCGATCTGGTGGCCTACATCACCGCCGCCGGCTTGCTGCCCAAGCCGATTCGCCAGCTCTCCGAGGTCAGCGCCAATATCCAGAAAGGTCTGGCCGCCGCCGACAGCATCTTCGAACAGCTCGACGAAGCCCCCGAGGTCGACCGTGGCACGGTCGAGTTTGAACGGGTCAGTGGTCGTCTGGAAGTACGCAATCTGAGTTTCCAGTACCCTGGCGCCGAGAAGCCGGTGCTCAGCGATATTTCCTTCAGCGCCGAGCCCGGGCAGATGATTGCCCTGGTCGGTCGCTCCGGCAGCGGCAAGTCGACCCTGGCCAGCCTGATTCCGCGTTTCTATCACCATGAGACCGGACAGATTCTGCTCGACGGAGTGGATGTCGAAGACTACAAACTGCGTAACCTGCGCCGGCATATTGCCCTGGTGACTCAGCAGGTCACCTTGTTCAACGACAGCGTGGCCAATAACATCGCCTACGGCGACCTGGCCGATGCGCCGCGTGAGGCCATCGAGCAGGCGGTCGAGGCGGCCTATGCCCAGGAGTTCATCGACAAGCTGGCGCAGGGGCTGGATACCGAGGTCGGCGAGAATGGCGTGCTGCTCTCCGGCGGTCAGCGCCAGCGTCTGGCGATTGCCCGGGCCTTGCTCAAGGATGCGCCGATCCTGGTGCTGGACGAGGCGACGTCGGCCCTGGATACCGAATCCGAACGGCATATCCAGGCCGCCCTGGACCGGGTGATGAAGGGGCGTACCACGCTGGTCATCGCCCACCGCCTGTCGACCATCGAGAAAGCCGACCTGATTCTGGTGATGGACCAGGGGCGGATCGTCGAGCGTGGCACCCATACCAGTCTGCTCGAGCAGAACGGTTTCTATGCGCGCCTGCATGCGCTGGGACTGGATGAAAGCGCGCCATTGGATATCGCCTGATAAACTACGCGCCCGCCACTTGAGGCCACCGGAGTTCCCATGAAGTTGTCCATGCCCCGTTTCGACCAAGCCCCTGTTCTGGTGGTGGGCGATGTCATGCTCGACCGCTACTGGCATGGCGGCACCTCGCGGATTTCGCCGGAGGCGCCGGTGCCGGTGGTCAAGGTCGAGCAGATCGAAGACCGTCCGGGCGGCGCCGCCAACGTGGCGTTGAACATTGCCGCACTGGGTGCGCCGGCGCTGCTGGTCGGCGTGACCGGCGACGACGAGGCGGCCGCCAGCCTGAGCGACAGCCTGCAGGCGGTGGGGGTCAAGACCCATTTCCAGCGGATCGTCGGCCAACCGACCATCGTCAAGCTGCGAGTCATGAGCCGACATCAGCAACTGCTGCGCATGGACTTCGAGCAGCCCTTCAATACCGATGCCGCGGCCTTGGCGGTCGAGGTCGAGGCGTTGCTCGCCGGGGTCAAGGTACTGGTGCTGTCCGACTACGGCAAGGGCGCGCTGCAGAATCATCAGGTGCTGATCCAGGCGGCGCTGGCCAAGGGCATTGCGGTGCTGGCCGATCCCAAGGGCAAGGATTTCTCGATCTACCGCGGCGTCAGCCTGATCACGCCGAACCTCAACGAGTTCGAGACCATCGTCGGCCATTGCGCCGACGAGGCCGAACTGGTGGCCAAGGGGGCGCGCATGATGCGCGAGCTGGATCTGGGCGCACTGCTGATTACCCGCGGGGAGCACGGCATGACCCTGCTGCGCCCCGATCATCCGGCGCTGCACCTGCCGGCCCGCGCCCGTGAAGTGTTCGATGTCACCGGTGCCGGCGATACGGTGATCTCGACCCTGGCGGCTTCCCTGGCCGCCGGCGAGGAATTGCCCCAGGCCGTGGCCTTGGCTAACCTGGCCGCCGGTATCGTGGTCGGCAAGCTGGGTACCGCCGCGATCAGCGCCCCCGAACTTCGCCGAGCGATCCAGCGCGAGGCGGGGTCCGAGCGCGGCGTGCTGAGTCCGGACCAGCTGTTGCTGGCCATCGAGGACGCCCGCGCCCATGGCGAGAAGATCGTCTTCACCAACGGTTGTTTCGACATTCTGCATGCCGGTCACGTCGCCTACCTGGAACAGGCCCGGGCCCAGGGCGATCGCCTGGTGCTGGCGGTCAACGACGACGCCTCGGTCAGCCGGCTGAAAGGCCCCGGTCGACCGATCAATTCGGTGGATCGGCGCATGGCCGTGCTCGCCGGCCTCGGCGCGGTGGACTGGGTGGTGAGCTTCAGCGAAGACACCCCGGAGAACTTGCTGCGCGAGGTCAAGCCAGACGTGCTGGTCAAGGGCGGCGACTACGGCATCGATCAGGTGGTCGGCGCCGACATCGTCAGCGCCTACGGTGGCGAGGTGCGGGTGCTGGGGCTGGTGGCAAACAGCTCGACCACCGCCATAGTCGAGAAAATCCGCAGCAACTGATCCAGCATGCCGTTCAGCCCAGCTGAGCGGCGTTCAGCTTGGGCGGCGCTGACGCAACCGGCGCTTGCGGTTTCGCCGGTTTTTTGGGCGGTGCGGCGCTGAGCTGTTGCTGGTTCAGCCAGTCTTTCCAGCGGATGCGTTCGTCGCGCACCAACCAGCCGTCCTGCGCCGCGAAGCTCTCTGCCAGCCACAGGCCGCGGGTGCTGGCGGCTTTCAACTGGCCTTTGTTGAGGGTCAGCAGTTCGGCGCTCGGCCGCCCCTGCTGCAACGGTATCAGGTACAGATCCGGGCGGCTGCGGTCGAGGCGGGCGACCAGCTTGCCGTCCTCCAGGCGTTCGTCGACGTGGAACAGGCTGAGTTGCCGGGCCTCTTTGGGCAGCTCCAGGCGCAGGTCGTAGACCAGTTGCAACGAGGCCGTGGGCAGGTGCACATAGGCGCGCGGCCGTTCCATCAGGGTCATGTTGGCGCACTGCACCGGGCGCGCCGCTCCGGACAGTGGGCTGAGTTGAAAGTGCAGGGTTTCGCGGTAGCGCAGCGTGTCTTGATAGGGCGAGGGCAGCCAGGTTTCGCCAAAGCGGCCACTCAGCCAGCCTTCGGGGGTTTCCAGCAGGCACTCTTCGGCGACCTCCTGGATGGCGGTGAGCAGCGGCAGATTGAGTTCGTGAGCGGGCACGTAGCCGGAGATCAGCTTGAGCACCACGTCGCCCCGGTCCAGGCGCCGCTGGCGCACCAGAATCCAATAGTCCCGGCCTTGCCAGGTCAGGGTCAGGCGCACCGAAACCCCCAGGTTGGCCAGCTCCACGGCGAAGCGTTGGCTGTCGTTCAGCTCGATCGCGCGGCGCCGTTCGAGCATCTCGCGGAAGTTCAGTGGCCGGCCCAGGCTCTGGTAGCTGAGACCGTCCGCGCTGGCTTCGACGAACAAGGGCAGGGTCTTGAAGGTGCCGGGGTCTTTGCGGATCAGTGTGCGCGACATCTCGGCTCCTCTTGGGTTCGGGGCGGCTGGTCAGGCGGAAAGGGCGAGGCCTCGATCGAGCCGCCGGGCATGGTCGCAGGGATGCTTTTGCGCGGCTGATGCAGAGCGCCGCCCGGCCGCTCCTGCAACTGCAACTGCGCGCAGCGCATGATGGGGCTCAGGCGATATCCTGAATGACTGCGGCGGCAGTCGCGACATTATGGGCCAGGTGTTGCGCATTGATGGTGCCGACGATCGCGCAGCTTACCGCCGGGTGGGCGAAAATCAGCTCGAAGCTGGCGCGCACCGGATCTTCCCCCGGGGCCAGGCAGGCATGCCCGCTGGCCAGGGCTTTCTTGATCAGAATGCCTTTGCCGTGCTGCTCAGCGTAGTCCAGTACCGGCAGCTCGCTCTGTTCGTTGAGGTTGTAGGTGACCATAGCGCAGTCGCCCTGCTGGAGTGCCAGCAGGCCGCCCTCGACGGTTTTGCCGGACAGGCCGAAGCCGCGAATCTTGCCTTCGCGCTTGAGCTCGGCGAGGATCTCGTAGACACCGCTGTCTTGCAGGATGCCGACGTCATTGCCGTCGGAATGCACCAGCACCAGGTCGATGAAGTCGGTTTCCAGGCGCTTGAGGCTGCGTTCCACCGAGAAGCGCGTATGGGCGGGGGAGAAGTCGAAACTGGAGTGGCCATTGGCGAACTCTTCGCCGACCTTGCTGACGATCACCCACTGCTGACGCTGGCCGCGCAGTAGCGGGCCGAGGCGGCTTTCGCTGGTGCCGTAGGCGGGGGCGGTGTCGATCAGGTTGATCCCCAGGTCATGGGCCTGGGCGAGTAACTCGATGACCGCGGCGTCGCCCGGAATGCTGAAGCCGTTGGGGTATTTCACACCCTGGTCGCGGCCGATCTTCACCGTGCCGAGGCCCAATGGCGAGACCAGCAGCTCGGTCGAGCCGAGCGGGCGGTGCAGGTTGTGCAGGGTATGCAAGGCGTGCATTAGAACAGTTCCTCCCAGGCTGGGCGCGCTACGGCCGGACGGGGCAGGGCCGGGAGCGGCGCATGGCTGGCGGCGGGCTGGATGCCGTCACGGTCGAGCGCCGCCAACACGCGGTCGGCGAAGTCCGGGGCTAATGCCAGTTTAGTCGGCCAGCCGACCAGCAGTTGGTCTTGTTCGGCGAGAAAGGCGTTATCCGGGCGGACCAGGCTGGATTGTGCCGGTTCGGCGCGCTCGACGCGCAGGGTTGTCCAGCGTGCGCTGGAGAGATCGACCCAGGGTAGCAGGGCGCCGATTTCCTGCTGCGCGACTTTGATCTGTGCGGCCTGGTCGCGGGCCACGCCGTCTGCTTCGGCCAGGTCGCCGCCGAGATACCAGACCCACTCGCCATCGGCTGCCGGATGAGTGGTGACGGTGACCCGCGGTTTCGGCCCGCCGCCGAGGCAGTGGGCGTACAGCGGTTTCAGGGTCGGCCCCTTGACCAGCACCATATGCAGCGGCCGCAGTTGCTGCGCGGGCTGAGTGAGGCCCAGGGCGGCGAGCAATGCGGCGTTGCCGCTGCCGGCGCTGAGGACGATGCGTTGCGCGCGAATCTCGCGGCCGTCGACGATCAGGCCGACCAGTTGACCCTGTTGGTGCAGGGGCGTGATGGTCTCGGCGGCCAGCAGACCGTCGCCGGCCAGTTCGGCCAGGCGGGTGATCAGGCTGGGTACGTCGAGCACCAGCTCGGCCAGGCGGTAGACCTTGCCCTTGAATTTCGGGTGCTGCAGGGCGGGCGGCAGTTGCTCGCCCTTGACCTGGTCGACGCGGCCGCGCACCGCCTTGCTGGCGAAGAAACTGGTGATATTGCCGGCCAGGCTGCCGGGTGACCACAGGTAGTGGGCATCGGACAGCAGGCGCACGCCACTCAGATCCAGTTCACCGCTGCCGGCCAGCGCCTCGCGCCAGCGCCGCGGCATGTCGGCGATGGCTTCCGAGGCGCCGCTCAGGGCGCCGTGCAGGGCGTACTTGGCGCCGCCGTGGATGATGCCTTGCGATTTGACGCTCTGTCCGCCGCCCAGGCTGGCGTTTTCCACCAGCAGGGTGGCAAAGCCCTGGCGGCGCAAGCGCGCATTCAGCCAGAGGCCGGCGATACCACCGCCGACGATCAGAATGTCAGTGCTCAGAGCCTGGGACATGCGAGGGCCTCATTGGAAGTCAGGCCCGCAGTATAACGGCAAGTGGATGTGGCGGGCTTCCAGGCTCGAGCGGCAGCTTGGCGCTCGCGGCTATCTCAATGGCCGACGCTGTGCGAAAACAATTGAATCACCACCACGCCACAGACGATCAGGCCCATGCCGAGCATCGCCGGCAAATCCAGGCGCTGCTGGTAGAGAAACACTGCGGCGATGCTCACCAATACGATACCCAGGCCCGCCCAGACGGCGTAGGCAACGCCGACCGGAATGGTCTTGACCACCAGGCTGAGCATCCAGAAGGAGATGGCGTAGCCGACCACCACCAACAGCAGCGGTAGCGGTTTGTTGAAACCGTCCAGTGCCTTCATCGAGGTGGTCGCGATGACTTCGGCGGTGATGGCGACAGCGAGATAGAGATAGCCGCTCATGGTGGACCTCCTGTTTGATCTGGTGGTCATTCTAGTCGTTCGGATGATGGGATAAAGTGATTACCTATCTGATTAGGGGATGGGTTATGCAGTGGAACCTGGAGCAAATCCGCCTGTTCGTCGGCGTGGCCGAGGGCCAGTCCTTTTCTGCCGTGGCCCGGCAGATGAAC
Organism: Pseudomonas sp.; assembly: GCF_041601375.1. Lineage (GTDB taxonomy): Bacteria > Pseudomonadota > Gammaproteobacteria > Pseudomonadales > Pseudomonadaceae > Aquipseudomonas. The sequence goes on from NZ_JBFIIG010000180.1 coordinate 6,235, forward strand.
CGTGCGCAGTCGGCGGTCAGCAATGCCATTGCCATGCTCGAGACCGACCTCGGTGTGCTGTTGTTCGAGCGCAGCAGCGGTCGTCAGCCCCGTCTGACGGCGGCCGGGGCGTCATTATTGGAAGAAGCGCGCGAGGTGCTGCGCCAGTGCGAGCGCCTGGAGGGACGGGCGTTGGGGTTGGTGCGCGGCGAAGAGGTGCGCCTGCGCCTGGCCCAGGACGAGGCCATGCCGTACCAGCCGGTGCTCGACAGCCTCGAGGCCCTGGCCCAGGCCTTCCCGCTGCTGGAGGTACAGCTGGCCAGCGGCGCCCAGGGTGATGTCGCGCGCAAGCTGCTGGAGCGCCGCGCCGACCTCGGTCTGCTGTTCCACCATGAGCAGATGCCCGAAGCCCTGGAACGTCAGCGCCTGGGTACCATCGAGATGGTCACGGTGTGCGGTGCCGGGCATGTGCTGGCCGGGGCAGGGCATGTCGACCGACGCGAACTGGCACGCCATCGCCAGTTGCTGATGGCGCCGCAGGACAGTCATTACCCGGGCGGCGAGCAGATCAGCCCATCGGTCTGGCGCACCGACAGCTTCTATGCCATGGCCGAGTTGTTGATGCGTAATCTGGGCTGGGCCTGGCTGCCGCGCCATGTGGTGCAGTACCCGACCTATCAGGGCCAGCTTGTGGAACTCAGCAGTGACTGGACCCCGCCGCCGCTGGTCGTCGAGTTGGTCTGCCGCCGCGATGAAGCCCTGGGGCCGGCCGCGCTGTGGCTGGCCGACTGCTTTGCCGAGCGCTTGCAAGCCATCGGCTGATTGCGGGCGGCCGCTCTGCTAAGCTGCGCGCCCATGAATAGAGCCCTCTACACCCTGCTGTTGCATCTCGGTCTGCCCCTGGTCGCCGGGCGTCTGGCCTGGCGTGCGTGGCGCGCACCGGCGTATGCCAAGCGCATCGGCGAACGCTTCGCCCTCGGTTTGCCACCCCTGCAACCCGGTGGCATCTGGCTGCATGCGGTGTCGGTGGGCGAGAGCATTGCCGCCGCGCCGCTGATTCGTCAGCTGCTGGCGCGCTATCCGCAGTTGCCGATCACCATTACCTGCATGACGCCGACCGGCTCCGAGCGGATTCAGGCCATGTTCGCCGGGCCCGAGTATGCCGGGCGCGTGCAGCACTGCTACCTGCCCTATGACTTGCCCTGGGCCGCGGCGCGCTTTCTCGAGCGCGCCCAGCCCCGGCTGGCGGTGGTCATGGAGACCGAGTTGTGGCCCAACCACATCCACCAATGTGCCCGCCGCGGTATTCCCGTGGCCCTGGCCAATGCGCGGTTGTCCGAGCGCTCGGCGCGTGGTTACGCGCGCTTCGCCAAACTGACCGCGCCCATGCTCGCCGAACTGAGCCTGATTGCGGTGCAGACCGCCGCCGAGGCCGAGCGCTTTCGCAGCCTGGGTGCGCGGCCCGAATGCGTCGAGGTGACCGGCTCGATCAAGTTCGACCTGACCATCGACCCTGCGCTGCTGGCGCGCGCCAGCGAGTTGCGCGAGCAGTGGGGCGCGGCGTCACGGCCGGTGTGGATCGCCGCCAGCACCCATGCCGGCGAGGATGAAATTGTTCTGGCGGCGCACCGCTTGTTGCTCGAACAGCGGCCCGAGGCCTTGCTGATTCTGGTCCCGCGGCATCCGGAGCGTTTCGCCACGGTATTCGAGTTGTGCCAGCGCCAAGGCTTGGCCACGCGCCGACGTTCCAGTGGCGAGGCGCTGCTGGCGGGTGACCAGGTGTTGCTCGGCGACACCATGGGCGAGCTGCTGTTTCTCTATGCCCTGGCCGATCTGGCCTTCGTCGGCGGCAGCCTGGTCGGCAATGGCGGGCATAACCTGCTGGAGCCGGCCGCGCTGGGCAAACCGGTACTCAGCGGTCCGCACCTGTTCAACTTCCTGGAGATCGCCGCGCAGTTGCGCGAGGCCGGCGCGCTGCTCGAAGTGACCGGTGCCGCCGACCTGGCGCAACGGGTCGCGCGGCTGTGGTGTGAGCCGGCCGAGGCGCAGGTCATGCGCGAGGCGGGTCTGGCGGTGATGCAGGCCAACCAGGGCGCGCTGGCGCGCTTGTTGGCAGGGCTGGCGGGCTTGCTACAGCGTTCATGAACGACGTGGTGCGCAGCCCCCTACGCGATGGAATGCGACTATCGGGTAGGGGGCGCCGTGCGCACCACGAGTCTCCACGCAGTACCCACAAAAAAGCCCGACTCGCGTCGGGCTACTTCGTTGCGCAGGACGGTGCAATCCGAGCCACTCAATCGTGAGCCGCTCAATC
>NZ_JBFIIG010000181.1:0-8508 GCF_041601375.1 Pseudomonas sp.
CATAGGCCGGCGCGGCGTAGATGCCGATTTCCACCGTCAGTTCCAGCACTCGCGCGAGGTCGTTGCGGTAGACCAGCACGGCTTGCAGGTCGTCATCCAGCGGTTCGCTGAAGTCCACCAGTACATAGCCGCCGGTTTCCGGCGACAGGCTGCCGAGTTGCACCTGGATGCGGTTGAGCGCCTTGAGCGGCTCGGTCTTGGCAAGCTGCTTGGGCTTGAGCACGAAGTTCACGCTGGGGCCGAAGGAGTCGACGATCTGCTGGAACAACTGGTCGTAGCTGTCGGCCTGGAACAGCACGGTATCCGGCAGGCTGCCGACCACCACCCATTCGCCGAGCGGGATCGGGAAGCTGTCGTCGTAGTTGGCGTCCGGGTTGGCGGCGAGGACGGCCTGCGGGTCGGCATAGGCCCGGGCCGCCGCCAAGGTGCGGCCCTACGGTGCTGATAAATAAACTGAACCCACTTCCCTTCTTGTTTAAAGGCGACATGAAGAGCCGTGGTCTGCCCCTGTTTAATTCTCCGTTCTACGCAGCGGTTGCTCTCAGGTTGATAAGGCCTGGGGGTTGAAGGCAGTTATACCTGCTTGGGCCTGCATGCTGCGCAGGGCTATTGCACTTGGTACCCACGCATGAGGGAAAAGGTAGAAGCGATTATCCTCCACTCCCTTGAGGGTAATTTCGGCAATTTCGGAGGCAGAAATTTTACCGGTTTCCACGGCTCGTCTCACACGCTCTTCGTACAGACGCTTCATCTCGCTGTCGACGGCAGCGTCGGCGAATTCCGTCGGGCGGTTGCGTTCGGCCTCAACGATTCCGGTTGGAAAAAAAGCTGGTGAGAGCACACTGACACTGACCGCGCTGCTGGCCATCTTCAGGTCATTGGCCAGGCTCTCCGAGAGTGCCACCACCGCCGCTTTGGTGGCGTTGTAGATGCCGCTGCCGGCTGAGGACATCCAGCCGGCCGCCGAGGCGATATTGACAATATGTCCCTCGCCCTGACCGAGCATGATCGGAGTGAAGGCTTTCACGCCCCAGGCGACGCCAAAGAGGTTGACGTTGGTTACCCAGTGCCAGTCAGCGACGGTATTTTCCCAGATTGGCGCGGTGACGCCTACGCCGGCGTTGTTGAATAGCAGGTGAGCGGCGCCGAAGCGTCGCATGGTCAGTTGCGACAACGCTTCGACCTGTTCGAAGCAGGATACGTCCAATTGCAAGGTGGCGATGGGCGTGTTGGGCAGCTCCTGCAGGACCAGGACGCGAGTCGCTTCCAGGTTGTCGGCCTCGACGTCGGCCAATACCAGTTTCATCTGGCGCCGTGCACAGGCCAACGCCAGTTCGCGACCCAGGCCTCCGCCAGCCCCAGTAATTATGCTGACCTTTCCGTTCAAGTCTTTCATTTGTCGTCTCCGTGCTGGGTTGTGCCGACGCGCTGTTGCAGCGCCTCGTTCATACGTCGATAAAGTCGTTTCGATTGGCTCAGGCGCGGCCAGAGTGCTGGCATCAGGAGTCCGGAAAAGCGCTCGCCATGGATAAAACGGGTGCTGCCATCGGCATTCTCGGCAATCTGGAAGAAGTGCTCGCCGGCTACAGTGAAGGGGTTTCCGCCGCGCCAGGCGAAGCGGTTTGGCGCATCGTCACTGCAGATGCGCGCCTGGAAGACGGTCTTGCGACCCTTGCCCAGCTTGACCGCAAAATCCACCACCCCGCCCGGCCGGCGATCGATCCGGTGGATCTCCAGCATTGGGTTCCACTGCGGGTATCGCTCGAAGTCAACCAGGCACTCCCACACCGCACGGGTCGGCGCATCGATGTCGATTTCGGTTCTGATCAGACGCGAGAAGAAACTATCGCGAGTGGTACCCAGCGCCTTGTAGGCCTGTCGCTCACGCAGCCGGTTGAGCAGTTTGGCTTTCAGGTTCGGCTCGCTGAATCCCACCAAGGCATAAAGCTGCGGCGAGCAGTACAGCATTTCCACCGAAAAGCCTTGTGGGTCATTGACGTAGACGCACTGTAGTCGTTGCGGCTGGCCGACCGGCTTGCAGTTGGGCACAAAGCCGGCCGCGAGCACTCGTTCGAAATGCTCGGCGAAGCCGTCGCTGCTGGCAAAACCGATGGCCAGGTTCATGATGCCAATGTCGCTCAATTTGTATCGGGGCGGTCTGGGCTTGGGATTCGCCGGTTGGCGGAGTTCCAGCCACATATCGCCTTTGACCAGACAATCGCTGGCTATGGTGTCGGTATCGTGCACGACTGCGCGGTCGCCACGCTCGAAACCCAGCCCTTCGATGAAGGCAGTAACGCTATGCGTGCAGTCGGCGACTACCAAGGCCAGGCCAGCAAGCTTGTACGGATACGATTGTCCTAGCAGTGAGTGGTCTTCGATCAGTTCGATGAGCGTTCCGTCCGGATCCCGAATGAAACGGCGCTCAGCAGGTCTGCGGGTTTCCAGGGTCAGGCCGAGCGTCTGGGCGCGCGCTTCAAAACGCTCCAGTGAATCGACCCGTACAAGGATGCGCCGATAACCGATGCGCTCATCGTCCTCGATTGAGAGGGGCGTGGGCGCTGGTGATTCGAACTCGAACAGTTCCAATTGGAAGAACGCCCGGTCGTCGATCAACCAGCTGACCCGTGAGGCAGCGCCGGCGAGGCCCTGTACCCGTTCGGCCGGCTTGCCGCGGAAGGACATGGTGCCGAATACGTGCTTGAGGCCGAACAGCTTCTGGTAGAAACGGAGGGATGCAGCGGTGTCGCGCACACTCAGTGCGATCTGGCAGATATTGGTGGTCATGGTTGTTCGCTCAGAAGAGTTTGCCGATTAGCGTGGTCGGTAACAGCTGCAGCAGTGGACGCAGCAGCAACCAGGGATAGCCGGGAATTACAGCGCGCTTGCGGCCCTGCACGATGGCATTGGCGATCCGTTTGCCGCCCTCTGCCAGCGGCAGGAGGAAGGGCCGGTGCTTGAGTTTGTTGTTCATCGGTGTATCGATGTAACCCGGATAGATCACTGTCACGGTGAGGTTCTTGCCCAGCGCTTCAGTCCGCAGGGCTTCCATGTATACGCTGACCGCCGCCTTGCTCGCACTGTAGGCGCCGCTGCCGGGCAGGCCACGCCAGCTGGCGACTGAACTCATCGCCACAATCTGCCCACGACCCTGGGTCTTGAACAGCGAGACGGCGGCGTCGATGGTGGCGCAGGCGCCTATCACATTGACTTCAAACATCCTGCGCGTGTTGGCGAAATCGATACGACCTATGCGCCCGTCACTTCCCAGCCCGGCGTTGGCCACGACGATGTCGAGCTTACCCAGTTCGGCGCGGGCGATATCCAGTGTGTCGCGCACCCGCTGGGGATCGCTGACGTCCAACGGATAGATCCGTACACGCACGCCGTGACGTTGCTCCAGTTCAGCCTTGATCTGTTGCAACACGTCGAACTGGCGGGCGGCCAATGCCAGGTCATAACCACGCGTGGCGAATTCGCCCGCTAGCTGACGGCCCAGTCCGGAGGACGCACCCGTGATAAATACAGATTTGCTCATGAAAACTGCCCTTTGGCCGCTATTTGTCTCGCTTATTAAGACAAAGTACGGCTCTTGAAACGATGATAAAACCTGCCAGTATCTTGATAATTAAGGCCAAGTTGAGCTTATATAGCCATTTAGAACAGTGTGGGTTGCCATGAGCCAAGCCGTTTTTCCCTGCGCCAGCCAAGCCCCGTTCTGCTTTTGCATCGCCCAGATGGGTACGTGGGGTTATCCGTTGGATGAGGTGCTGCTTGGCAGCGGCCTGACTGCAGACAGCTATGCCTTGCCTGAAGCCGTGCCCGACAGCCGCCAGGAACAAGCCGTCTACGAGAACATTCAGCGCCTCTATCGAGGTGGGGCTGCCGGGCTGGAACTCGGTCGGCTGTACAACGTAAACAGTGTCGGAGTGCTGGGGGCGCTGCTGGCGAACGCGATCGATCTCGGCCACGCCGGCTATCTGGCGCGACGCTTCTATCCGCTGTCCAATCCCTGGATAGTCCCCGAGCTGATCAGCAGTGTCGCCGGCGGCCAGTCGGTCGTTCGCTACCGGCAGGTAGGTGGATTGCCCGCGCTGTACCGGTTCCTTATCGATCGTGACATTCTCGCCACACGCCAGTTGCTACGTGACATCTTCGGCGCCAGCTCAGATGGCTATGTGCGCACAGTGGCATTCGGCTATCCAGCGCCAGAAGACGCCGCACGCTATCCGGCTGAGTTCGATTGTCCCGTGAGCTTCGGCCATGATCACACCTACGTGACCTACGACAACGAGCTTGGCCGCTTAAGCAATGCACGACGCAATCCGCATGCCTATCATCTGTACCTGCAGCTGTGTCGTGAGACTCAGGCGCAGCGTGCGCCCTTATCCTGGCAAGGCCGGGTGAACGGCATCCTGTTATGCATCGACTTCTACCCAAATGCCGCCGCCATGGCCAAGAAACTCAACTGTTCGGAGCGAAGCCTGCGACGGCATTTGGGCGAGGAGGGGGTGCAGTATTCTGAGCTGGTGGACAAGGTACGGTTCGACCGTGCGGTTTACCTGTTAAGTCAATCCGAAGACTCCATCAAGAACATCAGCTTCAAGCTCTTCTACAGCGAGCCGCCGGCTTTCGTGAGGGCATTCGCGCGCTGGAGCGGGACGACCCCGAGCGATTTCAGGGCAGCCCTGGGGCGCTGAATGTTTCGCGGAACGGCCGCTCCCCGGCTAGCAGGCTTCACTCTCGAGCCATTTGCTGAAGCCGCCAAGGCTTTTCAGGTGTGCTCTATCGGTACTGCCCCAGCCCGTTCCGGGGGGGGGGGCAGCTACAGCTCTGTGCCGCAATGGCTGATCCTGCCGCTGGGGTTGCCTGCGCTACGCCATCCCGGATGCGCTGCGGCTTATTCGGGCTATGGCCGCGATCCCGTGTTGTGCAAGTCGTCGAACTCAGCGCTGGAACAAGGGGTAGGGGTTGATTGCCGTGCCTTTCCACCATTGCTTCTCGGGGCCGAGCAGGAAGATGGCGAAATGCAGGTGCGGTGCACGCGGGTTGGCGTTGCCGGTGGCGCCGACGTAGCCGAGCAGATCGCCGCGCTTGAGCTCCTGGCCTTCCATCAGGTCGGCGGCGTAGCTGTCCAGGTGCGCGTAGTAGTAGGCGAAGGTGCCGCTGGCATCGAATTGGTAGACGGTGAGGCCGCCGGGCACGCTGTCGAACAGTTTCACCACTTTGCCGTCGTCGACTGCGACTACCGGGGTCTTCAGCGGCGCCATGATGTCGAGCGCTTCGTGGATGCGGTCGCTGCCGCGCTTGTCGTTGAAGGTGTCGCTCAGTTGCGCCGAGACTATGCCGGTCACGGGAATCAGCAGTGCGCCGGGATGCACTTGCGAGGGTTCGGCCGGCATGGTCTGCACGCTGGCCTCCTCGAGCGACGCGGGCGGCGTGCCCGGTTCCGGCGCAACAGGGTTGTCGGCGGGGGGCTCGCTGCGCGGCGCTAGCGGCATCTCGATGGGCATCGTCTCGGCGCTGGTTGTACGGGTGGTTATTACGCTCGCAACCCGAGGCATTGCCGGCGCGATCGGCATGCCATCAGGCTCCTGCTCGCTGGGCGTGACGGCTGCCGGCGCCGACTGCACGGGGTCATCCGGGGCTGCAATGGACCGCGTGATGACCGCCACGCCAGGCGTGGCCAAGTCGTTCTGCAGGACATAGAACAGACCCGCGGCGCCGACCAGGGCGCCTGCTGCGAAAGTCAGAATGCTCTTCATGGCGGGGTCTGGTTACTCTTGCAAGAGGGCGGGGAGCCCGGGCGCGACTGAGTGTCCCATCGCCGTGACGTTCCAGTTGGTGAGGCGGATGCAGCCGTGCGATTGGGTCTTGCCGATCTTCGATGGCTCCGGCGTGCCGTGGATGCCGTAATGCGGCTTGGACAAGGCGACCCAGGCAACGCCGACGGGATTGTTCGGGCCAGCCGGGATGGTCGCCTTGGCGTGGGCGGGGTTGGCGTCCCAGAACAGCCCGGGGTTGTATTTGAACACTGGGTTTCTGGCTACGCCGAGAATCTTCCAGTCACCGAGTGGCAGCGGATCGCGCCCGCTCCCGGTGGAGGCGGGGAATTGCGCGATGATGGCATCCGCGGCATCGAAGAGGGTGACGGTCGAGTCGGACTTGTCGACCACCACCCGTGCAGCCTTGGCCAGGGGCGCGGCGTCGGCGAGGTTGGGTACGACGATGGCCTCGCCGGCGCGACTCAGATCCTTGCCCGGATTCAGTTGTGCCAGCAGCGCGGGGCTGGCGTGAAATTTCTCGCCGAGCGCTTCGCTCAGGTCGCGGTAACCCAGGGTTGCCAGCGCGGCCTTGTCCATCATGTCGGCTGGAATCTGCTGGAAGGGCCCGGCGGCGTCGGCGTCGCTGATGGTATAGGTCACCAGCACTGGCTCGACGTCGGCGTTGAGTGCAACCCAGGTGGCTTCGTCCATGACGCCGCTGACGGGCAGGCCGTTGTTTTTCTGGAAGCCGCTGATGGCGATACGGGTGTTCGAGCCGTAACTGGCGTCGATCTCACCCGGAAAGAAGCGCGCGCGGTCGAGCAGGATCTGCGCACGCAGCACAGCGACGTTGTGCTGCTTCGGGCCGACCTCGCCGCGCAGGTTGGCGTCGTTGGCGAACTCGGCGGTGAGCGGCGGCGCGGCGACGCTGACCTCGGCGGCGAGAGGTTCGGCGCTTGCGAATGCGAAGGGTACGGCCGCAGCCTGCAGGGCCAGGGTGATGGCGCAGGTGAGCATGGTTGTGGTTTTCAAGATGCGATCCTCAGGCGAACGAACAGGGCGAACTTCGGCGTGTCTGAGCAAGCTCGGCACACGTTCAGCGTGTTGTGGGGAATCGGCATGCCATTAATGCACAGTCATGGCAGTTGCAGGCGTGAACGGTAGTAAAAAACGTCCGGCTGCTGCTCAAGGCCCTGGCATTCCCCAGGCATAGCGGCGTGGGGCGAGCGAGGTGTTGGCGATAGTCATTGGATCAGGCCCGCGGGGATCAGTTCCCTGCGGGCCGTTTGCGCGGCGATGAGGCGAGCGGTTCAGCCTACTCGGTCTGCGCGACTTTCATCGCGTCATAAGCCGGTGCGGCGTGGATGCCGATTTCCACGGCCAGTTCCAGCACCCGGGCCAAGTCGCTTCTATACACCAGCACGGCTTGCAGTTCATCATCCAGCGCTTCGCTGAAGTCGACCAGCACATAGCCTTGGGTTTCCGCTGACAGGCTGGAGAGTTGCACCTGGATGCGGTTCAGCGCCTTGAGCGGCTCGACCTTGACCAACTGTTTGGGTTTGAGTACGAAGCTGACTTGCTGGCCGAAGGACTCGACGATCTGCTGGAACAACTGGTCGTAGCTGTCGGCCTGGAACAGCACGGTGTCCGGCAGGCTGCCGACCACCACCCATTCGCCGAGCGGGATCGGGAAGCTGTCGTCGTAGTTGACGTCCGGGTTGGCGGCGAGGAAGCCCTGCGGGTCGGCGTAGGCTTGGGCCGCCTCGTCGGCGATGCGCGCGACGTCTTCGGCCAGCATGCAGCCCGAGCTTATCTTGCCAATCAATTCTTCGAGCTGGGCTTTCATCGGTACGGTCCTATAGGGCAGCTGAATGGTGGGCGTCAGGATAAGGGAAATGCGCCGTTGCGGCGCGCGGAAAGTCATGCACTGACCTCGCAGGACCTAGGCGCGGCGGGGGCGCCTAGCCCATGGCCGCGATCGGGGTTGCCCACAAAAGGCAGCGCGGGCATGGCCCGCTCCTACGAAACCCCTGGAGCTACGAGAACTGTGCGCGATGCCGCAGACCTTGCGCATGAATATAGGATCTACGGCCCGGCGGTTCAGCGCAGTTGCGTTTCGGCCAGGGTGCAGCTGCGCGGGATGCGGCCGGCGTCCCAGTGGCTGCTGGCCCAGGCCAACAGTTCGGGCGGGTGGGCATTTTCGAGCTCGCCGGGCAGCGCTTGCCCCAGGGCGCGCAGGGCGCGGACCAGCAGCGGCGCGGCGCGGTCGGCCGGCAGCGGTGGCGAGCGGTAGGACTTGCCCAGTTTGTGGCCGTCCGGCTGGATGATCAGCGGCACGTGCAGGTAGCGCGGTTGGGCCAGGCCGAGCAGTTCCTGCAGGTACAGCTGGCGTGGGGTGGAATTGAGCAGGTCGGCGCCGCGCACCACGTCGCTGATACCTTGCCAGGCATCGTCGAGCACCACCGCCAGTTGGTAGGCGTAGAAGCCGTCACGCCGGCGAATGACGAAGTCACCGACTTCGCGGCCCAGGTGTTGGCGGTACTCGCCCTGCACCCGGTCGATAAAGCCATAGCTCAGGTCCGGCACGCGCAGGCGGATCGCGGCGTTCTGTGGCGCATGCCCGGCGTCGCGGCAGGTGCCGGGGTAGATGCCATGGTAGCCCTCCAGTTGCTTGCGCGAGCAGGTGCAGGCATAGGCCAGGCCCTGTTGCAGCAAGCGCTCGACCAGCGCCTGGTACTCGGCA
>NZ_JBFIIG010000182.1:0-8387 GCF_041601375.1 Pseudomonas sp.
CCGATGACCGAATCGCAGCAACCCCCGGCGCCAGCCGAGGAACAGCGCCAGCACCGCGCTATCAAGAGTTTCGTGATGCGCGCCGGGCGCATGACCGAAGGCCAGCAGCGCGGCCTCGACCAGGGCTGGGCCAAGTTCGGCCTGGAGCTGGACGCCGGCGCCCCGGATTTCGATGCCGTATTCGGCCGCAGTGCACCGCGGACCCTGGAAATCGGCTTCGGCATGGGCCAGTCCCTGCTGGAAATGGCCGCGGCGGCGCCCGAGCAGGACTTTATCGGCGTCGAGGTGCACAAGCCGGGTGTCGGCGCCTTGCTCAACGGCCTGCTGACGCAGAACCTGGGCAACGTGCGGGTCTACAGCTGCGATGCGCTGGAAGTGCTGCGCCAGTGCGTCGCCGACGCCAGCCTCGATCGCCTGCTGCTGTTCTTCCCCGACCCCTGGCACAAGTCGCGCCATCACAAGCGCCGGATCGTCCAGCCGGCGTTCGCCGAGCTGGTGCGGCAGAAACTCAAGATCGGTGGCGTGCTGCACATGGCCACCGACTGGGAAGCCTACGCCGAACACATGCTGGAAGTGATGAACGTGGCGCCCGGTTACCGCAACCTGGCGGCCGACGGCCGCTGCGTGGAGCGCCCGGCGGAGCGCCCGGTCACCAAGTTCGAGCGCCGTGGCGAGCGCCTCGGCCATGGCGTGTGGGACCTGAAGTTCCAGCGCGAGAACTAGCCGCAAAACAGCTTCAAGCGCTGCCCCGGCAGCGCGACCCGGCTGCACGACAGCCACAGGACGCTTGCACAAGATCGGGACCACCCGGCGCCAGGACGGCCCCTCACCGCAACACCGAAGCACATCACGCTCGACCCCTTGTGGGGCCGGGCACGAAAAACAGTGGCGCCAGACGCCGCTGCGCTGGTCGGCCTGCAGGAAAGCCACCCGATCAGCTACTACGAAGTGCCGATGTTCGGCAGTACCCTGGAAACCCTCTACGACTTGAAGGGTGGCCGCTACTTCGTCGACGGTCTGGACAACAACGAGCCGATGTACGACTTCAACGCCCGCCTGAGCCCGCGCGACTTCAGCCCACAGGCGCTGCGCCGCGAAGGTAATTGAGTGTCAAGTCAAGCGCAAAAAGCCGCCCAGCTGGGCGGCTTTTTGCTGTGAGCGGCGCCGTCCTCGCTTATGGCGATTGGGCGCTGGTGCGCGAGGAATAGGGGGCCCTGGGTTGGTGCGGTGGCCGCGACAGGGGGTGAGTGCCAGGCATTCGACGCGCCAGCCGGTTGTGCCGAGCGAGCGCGTTAGGCCATGCGCATCAGGCGACGGCGTAGACCACCAGCTCCACCAGCATTTCCTCGCGGGCCAGGCCGGCGATGACCATGGCCGCGCGGTTTGGGTAGGGCGCGCTGAAATATTCGGCGTACACCGCGTTGACCGTGGCCAGGTAGCTGCGGTCGGTGACGTAGATCAGCACCTGGCTCACCGCGTCCATGCCCAGGCCCGCGCATTCGAGGGTGTGCTTGAGGTTGTCCAGGGTCTGCCGGGTCTGCGCCTCGATGTCGCCGGGCACCACCTGGCCCTGGAGGTCGATGGGGATCTGCGCGGTATACAGGGTGCCGTTGCCGATCACCGCCCACTCCAGCGGGGCCTTGGACGGGAACAACTGGGTTTTCACGGCCTGTTTCATGGCGTGCTCCTACTTTTTGCGGAATAAAAAAGAGGGAGGCGGCGGCTGCCGCACTCCCTCAAAGGTGGGGATTAGAGGCCTTGCTCGTCGGCCATGCGCCGGGCGATCTGCGGTGCGTTCCACAGGGCCGGCAGCAGCACCAGGGACACCGGCACGGCGGTGATCACGATGAACGATTGCAGCGCGCTGATGCCCCCCGAGCCGATGGAGATCAGCAGGGCCGCCACCACGCCCATCATCACGCCCCAGAACACGCGGATTTCCGAGCGCGGGTGGTCGGTGCCGGTCATCACCATGGAGATGGTGTAGGTCATGGAGTCACCGGTGGTGGTGACGAAGATGATGGTGAGGATCAGGAACAGCACCGAGATCAGGTAACCCAAAGGCAGCTGCGCGGTGATCGCCAGCAACGCGCCGGGCAGGTTGAAACCGGCGAAGGCTTCGGACACCGAACCGGGGTTGCTCAGCTCGAAGGCCAGGCCGCTGCCGCCGACGATGGTGAACCAGAAGCAGGTGATCACCGGCGCGACGATCGAGATCATGGTCACCAGCTCGCGGATGGTGCGTCCACGGGAGATGCGCGCGACGAACATCGCCATCAGCGGGCCATAACCGAGGAACCAGCCCCAGAAGAACACCGTCCACCAGTCCAGCCAGGCCGGGTCGGCGCGGAAGGTGGCCATCGGGATGAACTTGTCCAGATAGATGCCCATGGACTGCACGTAGGCATCGAAGATGAACGCGGTCGGGCCGAACAGCAGGATGAACAGCATCAGCACCACCGCCAGCACCACATTCAGCTGGCTGAGCAGTTTGATCCCGCGGGTCACCCCGGATACGGCGGAGAGGGTGTAGATGCCGACCAGGATGAAGATGATGGCCAGCTGGGTGCTGTAGTCGTTGGTGATGCCGAACAACTTCTCCAGGCCGAAGCTTACCTGCAGGCCGAGGAAGCCGATCGGCCCGATGGTGCCGGCGACCACCGCCAGCACGCAGCAGGCATCGACCAGGGCACCGAACCAGCCGGTCATGACGCGCTCGCCGAACAGCGGGTAGAGCAGGGTGCGTGGCTTGAGCGGCAGGCCTTTCTCGTAGTGCAGGTGCATCAGCACGATGCCACTGAGGCTGCCGAGAATCGCCCAAGCGAGGAAGCCCCAGTGCATGAAACTCTGCGCCAGCGCGTTGTAGGCCGCCTGCGGGGTGCCCGTCTCACCGCCGTACAGCGGCGGTGGCGAGAGGAAGTGGGCCATCGGCTCGGCCGCCGCCCAGAACACACCGCCGCCGGCGAGCAGGGTGCACATGATGATCGACACCCAGGTGTAGGTGGGCATCTCAGGCTTGGCCAGGGCGCCCAGGCGCACCCGACCGGTGCGGCCCATGGCGAGCAACAGGCCGATGACGAAGGTCAGCAGCAGCAGCACCTGCCAGTAGGCGCCAAACACCTTGGTGGACCAGGCGAAGGCGGCGTTGACCCACTCGGTCATCAGTTCGATGTCGAGCAGCGCGAGGATGGCGAAGAGCAGGACGAAGCCGCCACTCATCAGCAGTACCGGTACATCCACATCATGCAGCAGAGAGCTTTTGCCACTGTCGACGGCCCCCAGTTGGGCCGCCTGCGATTTGCTATTCATAGTGTTCTCCTGACAAGAATTTTGTACTTGTTGAGTTGTTCAGGACAGTTACGGAGCAGGCGTGAGGCCTTGCTCCAGGGTGTTGAGCCAGTTGAGACCCATCACCTTGGCGGTGTCTTCGGCGCTGAAACCGCGCTGCAGCAGGCCCTGGGTGATGTTCGGGAAGTCGCGGCTGTCGCCGAACCAGGTCAGCGGCTTGGGCCAGTCGGCGTTGCTCGCCGAGCCTTCGCCATAGTCGACCTGCTTCGACCAGCGGCCGCTGCGCATCCACTCCAGTACCGACTGCGGCTGGTTCTGGCACAGATCGGTGCCGATGCCGATATGCTCGATGCCGATCAGGTCGGCGGTACGCGCGACCATGTCGCAGAACTGCGCCAGGGTGCAGTCCGAGCCGTTGTGCAGGTGGAAGGGGTACAGGCTGAAACCGAGCAGGCCGCCGGACTGGCCCAGTTCACGCAGCACGGTCTCCGACTTGTTGCGCTTGGCCGGATGGAAGAACTCCGGGTTGGCGTGGGAGATGATGATCGGCCGGCTCGACAGCTCGATGGCTTCCAGGGTGCTGCGCTCGGCGCTGTGCGACATGTCGATGAGCATGCCGACCCGGTTCATCTCGACGATCGCCTGCTTGCCGAAGCGGGTGATACCGCTGTCGCTGCCCTCGTAGCAACCGGTGGCCAGCAGGCTCTGGTTGTTGTAGGTCAGCTGCATGATCAGCAGGTTGAGCTGGCGGAACACCTCGATCAGGGCGATATCGTCCTCGATCGGCGAGCAGTTCTGCGCGCCGAAGAAGATCCCCACTTTGCCCAGCTCCTTGGCCCGGCGGATGTCGGCGGCGCCCGCCACCGGCATGATCAGGTCGCCGTGCTGCTCGAAGCGGCGGTTCCACTCGCCGAGACGGCTGAGGGTTTCGCGGGCATTTTCGTGGTACACCAGGGTCACGTGCACCGCAGTGACGCCGCCCTGGCGCAGCTGGGTGAACAGCTCACGGTCCCAGTTGGAGTACTGCAGGCCGTCGATCACAATCAGGTCGTCATGCATGGCACACCCCCTCAGGCACGGATGTAGGTGGTCTTGACCACGGTGTAGAACTCGCGGGCGTAGCTGCCCTGCTCGCGCGGACCGAAGCTGGAGTTCTTCCGGCCGCCGAAGGGCACGTGGTAGTCGGTGCCGGCGGTCGGCAGGTTGACCATCACGCAGCCGGTCTTGGCGCGGCGCTTGAAGTCGCTGGCGACCTTCAACGACTGGGTCATGATCCCGGCGGTGAGGCCGAAGTCGGTGTCGTTGAGGGTGGCCAGGGCCTCCTCGTAGTCGGCGACCTTGATCACGCAGGCGATCGGACCGAACACCTCGTCGCGGTTGATCTGCATGTCGTTGCGGGTGTCGACGAACAGCGCCGGGCGCATATAGAAGCCTTCGTACTCTTCCTCGATGCGCTCGCCGCCACAGGCCAGCACTGCACCGTCGGCCTTGGCCTGCTCGATGTAGCGCAGGTTCTGCTCCAGCTGCTTGCCGTCGATCACCGCGCCAATCTGCGTGCCTTCGCGCAGCGGGTAGCCGACCTTGAGCTGACCCATGCGCTCGACCAGGGCGGCGACGAAGCGGTCGTGCATGCCGGCGGTGACGATCAGGCGCGAGGAGGCGGTGCACTTCTGTCCGGTGCCGAAGAAGGCGCCGTTCAACGCGCAGTCCACGGCCAGGTCGAGGTCGGCATCGTCGAGCACGATCAGGGCGTTCTTGCTGCCCATTTCCAGCTGGCAACGGACGAAGTTGGCGGCGGTGGCGCAGGCCACCTTGCGCCCGGTCTCGACCGAGCCGGTGAAGCTCAGGGCATCGATCTTGTTGGAGTGGATCAGCGCGTCGCCAACGGTGGCGCCGCTGCCCATGAGCAGGTTGAAGGTGCCGGCCGGCAGGCCCTGACGGGCGATGATCTCGCTCAGCGACCAGGCGCTGGCCGGTACCGCATTGGCGGGCTTGAACACCACGGCATTGCCGAAGGCCAGGGCCGGGGCGATCTTCCAGGCCGCGGTGGCCATGGGGAAGTTCCACGGGGTGATGATGGCGACCACGCCGACCGGCTCGCGGCGGGTTTCGATTTCCACGCCCGGACGCACCGAATCGGCGGTCTCGCCCATCTGCCGCAGCACTTCGGCGGCGTAGTAGTGGAAGAACTGGCCGGAGCGGTAGACTTCGCCCATGCCTTCGGCCAGGGTCTTGCCTTCTTCGCGGGCCAGCTGCTCGCCCAGTTCGGCCTTGCGCGCGATTAATTCGTCACCGATCGCGGTCAGCACCTGATAACGCTGCTCCAGGCCGCTGCGCTGCCACTCGAGTTGACCGGCGATGGCCGCGTCGAGGGCCTGCTCGATTTGCCCGGCGTCGGCCTGGGCGTAGTCGCCCAGCACATCCTGGATGTTCGCGGGGCTGATATTGCGGATAGTCGCGGAGCCCGTAAGCCACTCGCCATTGATGTAGTTAGCAAAGATATCGCCGGACATATGCACCTCCTCTCAAACTGTGAGCGAATGGTAGGCGCCGTTCTCAATAAACTAAAATCAGTAGTAAATATTGTTTGATAAGGAAAACTTACCATGCTGCCCGAGCTAAAAATCGCCCAGCTGCGGCACTTCGTCTGGGTGCATGAGCTGCAAGGCTTTCATGCCGCAGCGGAAAAGGCGCACCGCACCCAGCCGGCGATTTCCCTGTCGATCCGCGACCTGGAGGGCAAGCTCGGCCAGGCCTTGTTCGAGAAGCGCAATGCCCGCGCGGCCAGGCCGGAGCTGACCCCCTTCGGCGTGCAGTTCATGGCCTACGCCAAGGAATTGATCGCCCACCACGACCGGGTGATCAAGGACATGAGCCTGATCGCCCAGCACAAATCCGGGCATTTGCGCATCGCCTCGGTGCCGTCGATCGCCAGCCGCCTGCTGCCGGACATCCTCACCCGCTTCATCGGCGATGCCACCGATCTACACGTCAGCCTGTTCGACGACAGCTCCGAGGTGGTGCTGGCGGTGGTCGAGAACCAGCAGGTCGATTTCGGCATCGCCAGCCTGTGGGAGGCGGAGAGCGACATCCGCTTCATTCCGATCTGGGAGGACAGCATCGGTGTGGTCTGTCGCAGCGACCATCGACTGGCCGATGAAGTCGAGTTGAGCTGGCAGCAACTGCGCGGCGAGCGGCTGATCGCTAATGGCACTTCACGCCTGCTGGCGGACACCGCCGCCGAAGAACTGGTGGTCGACGCGCAGTTCTATATGTCCAACATGATTTCCCTGCTGGCCATGCTCGAGGCCGGCATGGGCATCACCACCCTGCCGCGCTTCGCCTTTCCGCTGGAGCACAGTCAGCTGCGCTTCATTCCGCTGAACGACCCGCAGATCAACCGCGACATCGGCATCGTCCGCCGCGCCGATCATTCGCTGCCGGTGGCGGCCCAGGCGCTGTTCGAGTTCATCCTGCGTGACAACGAACTGGATCCGGAGCAGGTCTGAGTGCGCTTTAATCTGATCGTTACGGTGCTTTAGATAAGTTTCCCTTATCGGCTGATAGGGCGATCTGAATTGCCCTGCGCCGGCCCTTGCACCACCATCGACGGCAGATAACAACAACCCGCCGTGTCCCACTTGGCCTTCAGCAGGCCGCAGTGCCGGATACGGCTTGCGCCAGTCGAGGTCCAGCCCATGAGCATTCCTTCCAGCATCGATCCCGGCAAGCGCGGGGCACAGGCGATCCGCCTGCGTCCGGCCCATGTGGTCATGGACCTGGAACGCCTGGGCAGCCTGCACCAGAGCCGCCTGAGTTTCATGCGCTGCCTGGTGCGCAAGATCATGCGCGAGGGCTGGCAGATCGAGGCGCGGCGTTTCGAGCTGGATGCCGAGGGTTACGGCACCGTCATCTACCGTATCCAGACCACGGGCGACCTGTTCAGCTTCGTGCTGTTTTCCCAGTATCTGGACCCGGACAAGCGCAATGACCGGGTGATCGCCAGCGAGTGGGACCTGACCATGGCGCTGTGCGAGGGCGAGGTGGACGACGCCTACGTCGAGTACCTGCGCCTTAACGTGCCGTTGCAGGAAGCCGGCCGCCTGGACTCGCGGGTGATGGTGCTGTCGCGGGCCAACCGCAGCGTGCGCAACTTCGACAGCGTGGTGGCGGCCCTGAGCGCCGGCCAGCAGCCCGAGGTGGAGCAGATCGCCAAGGTCGGCTACCTCTATCGCACCACTGCGGTGTACGGCAGCGGCAAGCTGGGCATGGCCGACTGGGAAAAAGTCAGCAGCAAGCACCCGGACTTCGCCCGGCCCTTCGCCGCCGAGATGTTCAACTGCTTCATGCTGCGCAACTTCAGCCTGCAGCAGGCCGAGCACATCGCCCGCCAGCGCGCGCCTGAAACGGCCGTGGCGCTGCAACCGCAGCTCAAACGCTACTTCGGCATCGGCAACTCCACGGGCCTCGGCATGGCGCCCTACCTGATCAATCACCCGCAGCTGATCAGCCGCTGGATCGAGATGCGCGAGCTGGCCCTGGCGCGCGTGCGCGGCCTCGGCCAGGTCACCGCCGAGCGTCTGGCCCGCCTGCAGGTGCTGGTCGAACGCGGCACCCTGCATATCCAGCAGACCGTCACCGAGGACGACTGGCAGACCGGCAACAACCGCCGGGTGCTGGAAGACTTCGCCGCGCTGCAGGACTGGCTCGCCAGCCACCCGCTGCAAAGCTGGGAGCAGTTGTCGAGCTGGGTCGAGCAACAGCTCAGCCTGCAGGGTCAGGAGCTGCTCAACTGCATCCTGCTGGAGCTCTACCCGGAGCTGGTCGACAGCCTGGAGGACAGCTTTTCCCTGGTCGAATCCCTCGAGTTGCAACCGCAGATGCCGGCCGCCGAGCTGCAGGCGCTGATCGAGCAGCATTACGCCTGGGCCCTGGCCATCGACTTTACGGCCGACGGCGCCAGCGAAACCTTCTGGTACCGTTCCGAGGAGAAGCAGGAGCCGCGCCTGGGCAATTGCAGCCTGGAGAGCGGCCGCGACAAGCAGATGCCCCTGGGCATCGGCTACCTGGCGCAGCAGTGTCATCGCCAGCTTGGCGCC
>NZ_JBFIIG010000183.1:0-8326 GCF_041601375.1 Pseudomonas sp.
GGCGAGGGATGCGGCGAACACAGCACCAGGTGCTTGCTCGAGTCGATCAGCCGCGCCTTGCTCTGCGCATGCTTGCCCCAGAGCAGAAAGACCAGGTGCGCCCGCTGCTCACTGACCACCTCGATCACCCGGTCGGTAAATACCCCCCAGCCCTTGTCCGCATGGGAATTGGCAACCCCGCGCTCGACCGTCAACGAGGTGTTGAGCAAGAGCACGCCCTGCTCGGCCCAGTGCTGCAGGCAACCGTGCGCGGCGATGTCGATATTCAGGTCGCGCTTGAGCTCCTTGTAGATATTCAGCAACGACGGCGGCGTGGCCACCCCCGGCTGCACCGAGAAGCATAGGCCATGGGCCTGCTCCGGGCCGTGATAGGGATCCTGGCCGATGATCACCACCTTGACCCGCTCCAGCGGCGTGGAGTTGAGCGCATTGAAGATCAGCGCACCCGGTGGATAGACCTCCTTGCCCGCGGCTTTCTCCTGGCGCAGGAAGTCGGCCAGCGCCTGCATATAGGGCTTGGCGAACTCCTCGCGCAGGGCCTCTTTCCAGCCCGCGTCGAGCTTGATGTTATCGGCGGAGGTCATGCCTGGTTCCCGAGTCGACGAATTGAAGACGGCACGCTAGACAAGCCTCACAGGCAAGTCAAGGCGCAGACGAATAGACCCTCATCATCCTCCTGGATGCAGATGGCGACAGCTCGGCAGGCAGTCGAGACTGGGGCAACCAACCCCAAGGAGCAGCCACATGGACAGTCCCATCGGTATCAGCCGGGAGCGCCTGGAGCAGGCCCTGGAACACTCCGCCTTCGCCAGGTTGCTCGGCGCCGAACTGCTGGACTTCGCCCCCGGCAAGGTCAGCCTGCAGCTGCACAGTCGCCCGGAACTCAGCCAGCATCACGGTTACACCCACGGCGCGGTGGTCGGTTTCATGATCGACAGCGGTTGCGCCTGGGCTGCCGCCTCGCTGGTGGGCGACGTGGTCACCAGCGAGTACAAGGTCAACCTGCTGGCCCCGGCGATCGGCGACAAGCTGATCTGCCGCAGCGAGGTGATCAAGGCCGGCAGGCGCCAGGCCGTATGCCGCGCCGATGTGTTTGCCGTCAACCACGGCGAGGAGAAGATCATCGCCACCGGCCTGGCGACCATCGCCCGGGTGTAGAAGACATTGTGGAAGGGGCCTTGGCCGCGAAGACTAAGCTGCGACCCGGTCGCGGATAGAAGCTAGGCGTCCCCTCCGCTCCCAGCCAAGCGCTGCCTGCACGCGCCATCAGCCCTGATGCAATGCCCGGTAATGACTGGGCGCCATGCCCACAACTTTGCGGAACAGCCGCGAGAAGTAGTAGACGTCCTCGTAGCCCAGCTGTTCGGCAACCTGGCGGATGCCCTGTTGGCCTTCGTCGAGCAAGCGGCAGGCATGGGCCATCTTCAGCTGGATGAAATCCTGGATAGGCGCATGGCCGGTCAGCGCACGGTAGGTCTTGGCGAAGTGAAAACGCGACAACTTGAACTGCGCCGCCAGCTCGTCGAGGTTGAGCGAGCCGTGCAGGTGGGCGCGCATCACCGCCTGCACCGCATCGACGTCCAGCACCCGCCCCGATTTCAACTTGGCCCGCGCCGGCAGCACCGCCAGGGAGGCCAGCAGCGCCTGCAACTGGTGGGCGGCATAGATGAAGTGCGCCAGGTTCAGGCCCTGCTTGCGCAGATTTAGCAACGCATCGAACTCGGCCAGCAGGCGCGGTTGCATGCCGATGCGCCAGATCGGCCCCTTGCCCAGCGGGCGCAGGAACTCCGCCGCCAGCTCGCCATCGAAGTGCACCCAGTACAGGGTCCAGGGTTTGCCCGGATCCGCGCCATAGGCATGGGGGCTACCCTTGGGCAACAGCAGCAAGTCGCCACCGGCGACAGCGATTCGTCCATCCCCGGTCTCCAGCCAGCCCTGACCGGCACGGCAATAGACCAGCAGATAATCGTCCGGAAGCGGCCGATTCATCCGGTGCCCGCCAGCCTCTGGATAGAACCCCAATGCCAGCGGATAGCAGCCCGAAGCCAGTGGATGACGGCTCAGGATGCGGCGCAGACGCGGCGGGGTGATGAAACGCACGCCGTTGGCCGGCAATGGCCAGTTCGATGTTTCAACCCGATCGCTCATGCGCCCTCCGATAGCCCAACAACAAGATCGTCCATCCATTGACCAAGATCGTCAATCCACAAGCGCGCTTGAGCCGGCTATAACACTAAAAAACATCAGGGCCTGTCCCGGGCTGAAAGTGGAGAGTGCGATGAGCAAGGCAATCCCGCAGTTGATCGAAGGTGAATGGCGCGAAAGCCGCACCCGCGAATTCATCGAAGTCACCGACCCGGCGACCCAGGAAGTGCTGGCCCTGGCGCCCAAAGCCACGGCCGAAGAAATCGAAGCCGCCGTCGCCAGTGCCAAAACGGCCTTCCTCACCTGGCGCGAGGTGCCGGTGTCCGATCGCGCACGGCTGATGCTGCGTTATCAGCACCTGCTCAAGGAACACCACGACGACCTGGCACAAATCCTCTCCAAGGAAACCGGCAAGACCCTGGCCGATGCCAAGGGCGACGTCTGGCGCGGCATCGAGGTGGTCGAGCAGGCGTGCAATATCGCCAGCCTGATGATGGGCGAGACCATGGAGAACGTGGCCCGCGATATCGACACCGCCAGCTGGATCCAGCCGCTCGGCGTGTGCGTCGGCATCACCCCGTTCAACTTCCCGGCGATGATTCCGCTGTGGATGTTTCCCCTGGCCATCGCCGCCGGCAACTGCTTCATCCTCAAGCCGTCCGAACAGGACCCCATGACCCCCAACCGCCTGGCCGAGCTGTTTATCGAGGCCGGCGCGCCCAAGGGCGTGCTGCAGGTACTGCACGGCTCCCGCGAGGTGGTCGACAGCCTGCTCACCCACCCGGATATCCGCGCCATCTCCTTCGTCGGCTCGGTACCGGTCGGCCAGCACATCTACCGCACCGGCACCGCCCACCTGAAGCGCGTGCAGGCCTTCGCCGGGGCCAAGAACCATATGGTGATCATGCCCGACGCCGACAAGCAGCAGGTGCTGAACAACCTGGTCGGCGCCAGTTGCGGCGCGGCCGGCCAGCGCTGCATGGCGATCAGCGTGGCGGTGTTCGTCGGCGAAGCGAAACAGTGGATCGACGACCTGCAGGCGCAGATGGCCGAACTGCAACCCGGTTACTGGACCGATGGCCATGCCGCCTTCGGCCCATTGATCAGCCAGCAGGCCAAACAACGGGTGCTGCGCCTGATCGCCGAGGGCAAGGCGGAAGGCGCCGAGTGCCTGCTCGACGGCTCGCACTGCACGGTGGAGGGTTACCCCAACGGCAACTGGCTCGGCCCGACCCTGTTCCGCGGGGTGACCAGCAAGATGGGCCTGTACCGCGAAGAGATCTTCGGCCCGGTGCTGGTGTGCATGGAGGTCGACACCCTTGACCAGGCCATCGCCCTGGTCAACGCCAGCCCCTACGGCAACGGCACCAGTATCTTCACCCGCGCAGGCGGCGCCGCCCGGCACTACCAGCATGCGGTGAACGTCGGCCAGGTCGGGATCAACGTAGCGATTCCGGTACCGCTGCCGTTCTTCTCCTTCACCGGCTGGAAAGGCTCGTTCTACGGCGACCTGCACGCCTACGGCAAACAGGCGGTGCGCTTCTACAGCGAGACCAAGACCGTCACCAGCCGCTGGTTCGAGGAAGACGCCGTGATCGGAGCGAATATGACCATTCAGTTGAAATGAGTACGGCTTAACAACGTCGACAGACCGCTGAAAAAGGTAGCGAGCGATGGCTAGGGCCGTACCCGTTCCCTACGGGTAACGGCATTTCCCACATCCATGTGGGTCACAAGGCGAAACGCAGCATGGCGCGCGCAGCCCGCAGTAGTTTTTCAGCGGCCTGTTAGACCAATAGACGATCTCGACAATTAGTCTAACCGCGTAAAAAGTTCTCCTGATTCCAACAACAAGAACAAGGAGAGCTGCCATGCAACGACTGACTACCACTCTGGCCCTGTGGGCCGGGTTAACCGCCTGTGCGCAGGCCGCCGAGCCGATCACTCTCGGCCTCAACTACCCGCGCACCGGCCCTTATAAGGAAGAAGGATTGGCCCAGATGCGCGGCGCCTTGCTGGCCATCGACGAGCTCAACGCCCAGGGCGGCGTGCTCGGTCGTTCGTTGCGCCTGTCCAGCCGGGATACCGCCTCGCGTCCGGCCAAGGCCGAGCGCAATGTCGACAAGCTGGCCCGCGAGGGCGCGGCCATGCTGTTCGGCGGCTCATCCAGTGCGGTGGCGATCGCCGCCGGCCAGCGCGCGGCCCAGCACGGCCTGCTGTATTTCGGCACCCTCACCTACTCCAACGACACCACCGGCAAAAATGCCCACCGCTATATGTTCCGCGAGTGCAACAACGCCTGGATGAGCGCCCGGGTGCTCGGCCAGTACCTGAACAAGCACCTGCCGGATCAACGCTATTTCTACGTGACTTCCGACTACACCTGGGGCCACACCACCGAAGACTCGCTACGCCGGAGCACCGGCAGCGCGGATAGCGGCAAACATCCCGGGCTCAAGGTGCCCTTCCCCGGCGCGCGCCTGGCCGATTACATGGATGTGCTGAACCAGGCCGCGGCGAGCAACGCCGAGGTGCTGGTCCTGGTGCTGTTCGGCGAAGACCTGGTGCGGGCCATGCGCATCGCCAAGGACCTCGGCCTGACCGAGCGCATGCAGATAGTCGCGCCCAACCTGACCCAGAGCATTATCGAGCAGGCCGGCCCCGGCCTGATGCAAGGCGTGCTCGGCACCGAGCCCTGGACCTGGCGCGTACCTAAACTGGAGCAATCCGCCCAGGGCGAAGCCTTCGTCAAAGCCTTCAGCGAGCGTTATGCGCTCTACCCGTCCAGTTCCGCCGCCTCGGCCTACAGCATCGTCTATCAATGGGCCGATGCCGCGCAGCGGGCCAAGAGCCTGGACAGCGAAGCCCTGATCAAGGCCCTGGAAGGTCACCGTTACCAGCTACTCAAGGGCCCGCAAGAGTGGCGCGCCTTCGATCACCAGAACCTGCAGACGGTGTATGCCGTCAAAGTGAAGGCGCGCACTGAAGTGCTCAAGGATCCGCTGAAACAGGACTACTTTGAAATCGTCGATCGCCTCGACGCCAGCCAGGCGGCGCCCAGCCTGGCCGAATGGCAAGCCGAGCGACGCGCCGCCGGGCAACCCCTGACCCTGCAATGAGGACTTATGGATTTCGAACTCAGCGATGAACAACGCCTGCTGGTCGACAGCGCCCGCGCTTTCGCCAGCCGCGAACTGGCGCCCCATGCCGCCGACTGGGACCGCGACCACCACTTCCCGCTGGACGTGATCAAACAGGCGGCCGAGCAGGGCTATCTGGCGCTCTACCTCGAGGAAGACGACGGCGGCCTGGGCCTGTCACGGCTGTCGGCCGCGCTGATTTTCGAGCAACTGGCCGCCGGCTGCGTGGCCACCACGGCCTTCCTCACCATCCACAACATGGCGACCTGGATGCTCGCCAGCTTTGCCGAACAGGCGCTCAAGGACCAGTGGCTGCCCGGCCTGGTCAGCGGCGAACTGCTCGCCTCCTACTGCCTGACCGAGCCGGATGCCGGTTCCGACGCCGCCCACCTGCGCACCCGGGCCAGACGCGACGGCGACGATTATGTGCTCGACGGCAGCAAGTGCTTTATCTCCGGCGCCGGGTCGACCGAGGTGCTGATCGTCATGGCGCGTAGCGGCGAGGACAGCGGTGCCAAGGGGATTTCCTGCTTCCTGGTACCGGCCGACGCCGCCGGGGTGAAATACGGCCGCAACGAGCTGAAGATGGGCTGGCGCGCCCAACCGACCCGCACCATCACCTTCGAGGGCGTGCGCATCCCCGCCGGCAACCGCATCGGCCCCGAGGGCCAGGGCTTCGTCTACGCCATGCAGGGCCTGGACGGCGGCCGCATCAACATCGCCAGTTGCTCGCTCGGCGCGGCCCAGGCGGCGCTGGAGCAATCGCTGCGCTACGTGGAAGAACGCAAACAGTTCGGCAAGCCACTGCGCGAGTTCCAGGCCCTGCAATTCAAGCTGGCCGACATGCTCACCGACCTCACCGCCAGCCGGCAGATGGTGCGCCTGGCCGCGCACAAGCTGGATCGGCAGCATGGCGAGGCCAGCCTGTACTGCGCCATGGCCAAGCGCTTCGCCACCGATCACTGTTTTACCCTGTGCAACGAGGCCCTGCAGCTGCATGGCGGCTATGGTTATCTGAACGACTATCCGTTGGAACGCTGGGTACGCGACAGCCGCGTGCACCAGATTCTCGAAGGCACCAACGAAATCATGCGGGTGATCATTGCCCGCCGCCTGCTCGAGCAGGGCGGCATGCTCGATCGCCTGCTGTGACATTTTTTGCGTAGGGCGGGTGCAACCCGCCACTTGTGGGTTCACCCGCCATTTGCGGGTTTCACCCGCCCTACATGACCGACATGAGGACTTTTATGAGCCACGCCATCGAACCCTACCACCCCGGTGTTTTCGACCTGACCCACAAGATCACCGTGGAGAAACACGGCCACACCGCGCTGATCACTATCAATCACCCGCCGGCCAACACCTGGGACCGCGACTCGCTGATCGGCCTCAAGCAACTGATCGAGCACCTCAACCACGACGACGACATCTACGCCCTGGTGGTGACCGGCCAGGGCGGCAAGTTCTTCAGCGCCGGCGCGGATCTCAACCTGTTCGCCGATGGCGACAAGGCACGCGCCCGGGAAATGGCCCGGCGCTTCGGCGAAGCCTTCGAGGCGCTGCGTGATTTTCGCGGGGTGTCGATCGCCGCGATCAACGGCTATGCCATGGGCGGTGGCCTGGAATGCGCCCTAGCCTGCGACCTGCGCATCGCCGAACGCCAGGCGCAGATGGCCCTGCCGGAAGCCGCGGTCGGCCTGCTGCCCTGCGCCGGCGGCACCCAACACCTGGCCTGGCTGGTCGGCGAAGGCTGGGCCAAGCGCATGATCCTCTGCGGCGAGCGCATCGACGCCGAAACCGCGCTACGCATCGGCCTGGTCGAGCAAGTGGTCGACAGCGGCGAGGCGCGCGGCCATGCCCTGCTGCTGGCGGCCAAGGTCGCCCGGCAGAGCCCGGTGGCGGTGCGCACCATCAAGCCGCTGATCCAGGGTGCCCGTGAGCGCAGCCCGAGTACCTGGCTGAGCGAGGAACGCGAGCGCTTCATCGACCTGTTCGACGCCGACGACACCCGCGAAGGGGTGAACGCCTTCCTGGAGAAACGCGAACCGCACTGGCGCAACAAATAAACCTATTCCCGTAGGGTGCGCCGTGCGCACCAGGAACCCGCCACATGAATGTGATTTTCGAAGAACTCCATAGTCTGCATGGCTTTCGCATCGGCATCGCCAGCCTGGATGCAGAAAAAAGCCTGAACGCCCTGACCCTGCCGATGATTGAGGCATTGGATGCCAAACTCGCGGCCTGGGCAGATGATCCGGCCATCGCCTGCGTGCTGCTGCGCGGCAACGGCGCCAAAGCCTTCTGCGCCGGCGGTGACGTGGTGCAACTGGTGCAGCAGTGCCGGCAACACCCCGGCGAAGTACCGCCCCTGGCGCGGCGCTTCTTCGCCGACGAATACCGCCTCGACCATCGCATCCACAGCTACCCGAAGCCCCTGATCTGCTGGGCCCACGGCCATGTGCTGGGCGGCGGCATGGGCCTGATGCAGGGCGCCGGCCTGCGCATCGTCACCCCATCGAGTCGCCTGGGCATGCCGGAAATCAATATCGGCCTGTATCCGGATGTCGGCGGCAGCTGGTTCCTCGCCCGCCTGCCGGGCAAGCTCGGGCTGTTCCTCGGCCTGACTGCCAGCAGCATCAACGCCCGCGATGCCCTGGACCTGGACCTGGCCGACCGCTTCCTGCTCGACAACCAGCAGGACGCCCTGCTCGAAGGCCTGGTGCAGCTGAACTGGCAGGAACTACCGCAGCGGCAACTGCACAGCCTGCTCAAGGCGCTGGAACACGAGGCCCGCGGCGAACTGCCGGACGCCCAATGGCTGCCGCGCCGCGAACGCATCGACGCGCTGCTCGACCAGGCCGACCTGCCCAGCGCCTGGAGCGCCCTCACCGCCCTGCACAACGACAACGACCCGCTGCTGGCGCGCGCAGCCAAGACCCTGGCCGGCGGCTGCCCGCTGAGCGCGCACCTGGTCTGGCAGCAGATCGCCCGTGCCCGCCACCTGTCAGTGGCCCAGGTATTCCAGATGGAATACGCCATGA
>NZ_JBFIIG010000184.1:0-8312 GCF_041601375.1 Pseudomonas sp.
CGGTTGATCGAACGCACCTCCAGGTAGAGGGTTGGTGCGGTGCGCCGGTTGAGGCGCAACTCGGCCTGGCAGGCGCGTTCGCGGCTGTCCAGGCTGAGAAAATCGAGGGCGGCATAGGCGATGGCCCGCTTGAGCTTGTAGGCGCGCTGGCCATGCAGAAAGACCAGCGAGCCATGGGTCTCGATCAGCTCCACCAGGTTGTCGGGCGCGCCGTAGCTCTCTGGGCGAGAGAGAAAAGCGATGACTTCCTGCTGAACATTCATCGGCACCTCGATGTGATCAGCCCACGCTACGGCGTAGCGCAAGGCGCGATGAACCACGGGCGCCACGCTGAACGGACGAACACCCCTGAGTCAGGTCAACAGCATGCGCACCCTGGCTGGCGGTCGGTATTGATATCGATCAAGCCGGCAGAGGCTGTGAAAATTTCGAGCGCCGCAGCGGGCGCTGGGAGGCGGTCGCAGCAGACGAGAGTTTTTCACAACCCTTCGGTTCGCCAACGGGTCGGGTTGATGTAAATCAAAGCGGCCGTGGTGCGCGCGGCGCAAGTTGGAGTCTGTTGGCGGCCCCTGATCCCATGCGGCAGGTTGCACCGGGGTAGTCGCAACCAGTGATTGCGTCAGCATCGCGCGCGCAACAGTCGGAATACCTCGGAGGTACCTCATGGGTCAATATCAACGCCTGTTTCTCATTGCCGACCGGGACATGCGCCATTCGCCGGGCCTGCAACGCGCCGCCGCTCTGGCCACCGCCAGTGGTGCCGCGTTGCATATCGCCGCCTTCGTCGAGCCTTTTGCGACCCTCTCGCTGCTGGACAAGAGCGTTCAGGAGAAAACCCGCGAGAGTTATCTGCAGGAACACCGCGAATGGCTCAAGGACGAGGCCGATCTGCTGCGCAGCAAAGGCATCAAGGTCACCACCGAAGCGGTCTGGACCGACCATGCGCTGGAGGAGATTCTCCGCCACGCGGCGGAAATCCAGGCGGACCTGCTGATCAAGGATCTGCAGCACGAGCCGGCGCTCAAGCGAGCATTCATCACCCCGCTGGACTGGCACCTGTTGCGCGAATCGCCGATACCGGTGCACCTGGTCAGTAGCACGGGCAATCCACTGCCGCGCCGCGTGGTCGCGGCGGTCGACCCGTCGAACCCGCAAGCGCAGGAAAGCGGCCTCAACCAACGCATCATCGAAACGGCCAATGGCCTGGCCCTGCAGTGCGACGCCGAGTTGCATCTGTTGCATACCTACAACCCGACGCTGGCCTATCTGACCAACGCGGTGGCGGGCAGCGTGTCCAGCGGCAGCGACCTGGTCGAGGAGCTGCGCAGCAAACTGCAAACCGGGTTCAACGCGCTGGCCGACGATTACGGCATACCGATCGAGTGCCGTCATTTCATTCTCGGCGCACCGATCAGCGCCATCGCCGACTTCGCCAGGCTGAACCAGACCGATGTGCTCGTGATGGGCACCGTCCAGCGCCAGGGCCTGGACAAGCTGATCGGCAGCACCACCGAACATATCCTCTACCAGGTGCCGTGCAGCATCCTGGCGGTCAAGGCGTAGCAACCCAGCGGCATTGATGAGCCTCGGCTCTTCTCGGATGTGGCGGGCCGCGTAGGCTTGAACGCAGCGATATCCATCGGCTCGGCGATCAACCTGTCATTTTCTGGCGTGATCGCCTGCAAAGGCTCTATACCCCTGCGCGGGGATATCAGGTGTGATGGGTAGCGCTGCGCTCAACAGCATCCTACGCATCTGTGCGCATGTAGCAGCACCATAAAATAGGCCCCTGCGCGTTGCCGCCAGGGGCCTCGGTGATTTACTGCACTCAGCGGACTTTGATGTCGATGTGCTTTTCCGGCTTCATGGCCTCGGGCTTCTTCGGCATGCTGATGGTCAGCACGCCTTTGCTGAAGCTGGCCTCGATCTTGTCGGCATCGACGCCCTTGGGCAGGTTGAAGATGCGTTCGAAGGAGCCATAGTGGCGTTCGGAGAGGTAGTAGTCCTTCTTCTTCTCCTCGGTTTCTTCCTTCTTCTCGCCCTTGATCACCAGGTTGCCGTTGGACAACTTGATCTCGATATTCTTCTCGTCCATGCCAGGCAGTTCGGCGCTGATCTCGAAGCTCTTTTCCTTCTCGGCGATATCCACGGCGGGGATGCCGTGGCCCATCAGCTCGCGCCGAAAGAACGGCTCGACGTCGAACTTGCGGCGGCCGAAGGGCATCGGGAATGAGCTGCTGGAAAAGTCCTCGAACAGATGATCGATCTGCTCGCGCAGATTGGCCAACGGGTGCCAGGGCGTCGCCAACGCCTCGCGCTTGCTCGACGCATTTTCGCTTTTTACCGGCATTTTCTTTGCGGAACTGGGAATTTTCGTTCCTCCAGGCAGATTGTCCGGGACTGGACAATTTTATTGTGCGAGCGTCTATGGACGGCAACTTTGATCTCGATCAAAGCGATCCCATTGCTCGCCAAGCCTGCACCTCGATTCGTTGATCTTGATCAAACGTCAAACAGAATTAGCGGCCTAGCCTGACTTACAAGTAGTCGGCGAGGAGATCGGGATGCGCGTAGTACCGAGCATTTGCACGTTCTGCGGGGTGGGTTGTGGCATCGGTCTGCGCGTCGAAGATGGCCGCGTGATCGGCGTCGAGCCACAACCCGGCCACCCTGTCAGCCAGGGCCAACTCTGCTCCAAGGGCTGGGCCACCAGCTTCGCCATAGACCCGTACAATCGCTTGACCCAGCCGATGATCAAGGAGCATGGACATTTTCGTCCTGCCAGCTGGGACGAGGCGCTGGGGCGGGTCGCCGAGGAATTTCGCGCAGCGCTGGATGAGCTGGGGCCGGGCGGCGTCGGCGTGATCAGTTGCGCCCGTGCCACCAACGAGGATAACTACGCCGCGCAGAAGTTCGCCCGCGCGGTGCTCAAGACCCACAACATCGATCACTGCGCGCGCATCTGTCACAGCCCCTCGGTAGCCGGCTTGGCGCGCACCCTCGGCTCCGGGGCGATGAGCAACAGCATTGCCGATATCGACCTGGCCGACCTGATCCTGGTGATCGGCGCCGACGTCACCGAGAACCACGCGATGATCGGCGCGCGCATGCTGCGGGCCCAGGCCCGTGGCGCCACCCTGGTGGTGGTCGATCCGCGCAAGACCCGGTTGGCCCGCCTGGCGGACATTCACCTGCAACTGCGCCTGGGCAGCAATATCGCGCTGCTCAACGGTCTGCTGCAGATCATCCTGGCCAATGGCTGGGAGAACCACGACTTTCTCGCCGAGCGTTGCGAGAACATCGAGCCGCTGCGCCGCCACCTGGCCGCAGTCACGGTCGAGCAGACCAGCGCCCAGACCGGCATCGCCGCGGCCGACCTGGAGCAGGTGGCCTACCTGTTCAGCCACGCCAAGACGGCCTTCACCGCCTATGGCATGGGCATCACCCAGTTCCAGAGCGGCACCAACAACGTCATCGCGGTCTCCAATCTGGTCCTGGCCTGCGGCCAGATCGGTCGTCCCGGCACCGGGATCAATCCGCTGCGCGGGCAGAACAACGTGCAGGGCGCCTGCGACATGGGCTGCCTGCCCAACGTCTATCCCGGCTACCAGGCGGTCAGCGACGCGGCGATCCGGGCCAAGTTCGCCGCGGCCTGGGGATGCCCGCAAACCGAGCAGGCGGGCCTGACCTCGCTGGGCATGACCCAGGCCGCGCTGGCCGGCGAGCTGCGCGCGATGATGATCATGGGCGAGGAACCGGTGCTCACCGACCCGGATCAGAACCATGTCGCCAGCGCCCTGGCGGCCCTGGATTTTCTGGTGGTGGTGGAACTGACCCTGACCGAAACCGCCAAGCTGGCCGACGTGGTCCTGCCGGCCGCCGCGTTCGCCGAGAAGCAGGGCACCTTCACCAACTGCGAACGCCGGGTACAGCGCATCCGTCCGGCCATCGCGCCGCCCGGCACGGCCCGCGGCGACTGGCAGATCCTCGCCGAACTGGCCACGCGCCTGGGCTACCCGGGGATGGCCTGGGCGGATACGCAGGCGGTGTTCGATGAAATGGCCGGACTGACCCCGAGTTTCGCGGCTATGAGCTATGCCGACCTCGATCGCCACCACGGCCTGCAGTGGCCATGCAACGCCGGCAATCCGCTGGGCTCGCCGGTGCTCCACGAGCAGGGTTTCCCGATCGGCCGGGCGCGGCTGCTGCCAGTGAGTCAGGTCGAGCCGGACGAGTGTCCAGACGCCGAGTACCCCTTTGCCTTTACCACCCACCGCCTGCACTTTCACTACGGCGGCGGCTCGATGACCCGCAAGTCGCCGCTGCTGGAGCGCGAGACACCGGCGGCGCTGCTGTTCATGCACCCCGAAGACGGCGTCGCCCTGGGCTTGCGCGACCAGCAGGCGGTGCGGGTGCGCTCGCGCCGCGGGCACTTGGAGACGCGGGTGCACCTTACCGACGACGTGCCGCGCGGCACCTTGGCCATGCCCTACCACTTCCGTGAAGCGCCCTGCAATCGCCTGACCAGCGGCGCCCAGGACCCGGTCAGCAAGATGCCCGAACTCAAGGCCTGCGCGGTGGCGGTCGAGCCGCTGGCCGTCGGCGCAGTCCCACAGGCCCAGGCCGGCGCCTGGAGGGAGGACGACCATGCAAGCCTATAGCCTGGATCAACCGGAGCGCCTGCGTGCTCATCTGGCACTCGAGCACCGTCTGTATGAAGTGCGCGACGATGGCCAGGGCGGGCAACACTGGCAAATGGTCAGCGCCCAGGATTTCGATGCCTTCGAGCCCTCGGCCGAGCCACCGCCATTCTCCGCCAAGAGTTTTTTCTTCGCCGAGCGCGAGTTGCTGTTCCGCTTCGACGGTGGACAGTTCTACTCGGCACTGCCGGCAGTGGTGCCCCAGGTGCTGTTCGGCCTGCATGCCTGCGACCTGCAGGCCGTGGCCTACCAGGATCGATTCTTCGCCGCAGACCCGCATTACCAGGCACGCCGTCGTGCCACCCTGCTGGTGGGCGTCGACTGCCTGCACAGCTGCGACGGCGGTTTCTGCAGCGTCGTCGACAGTGGCCCGGTGGTACGCGAGCAGACCGCCGATCTGATCCTGTTGCCACGCCAGGACGCGGCGGCCGACTGGTTGCTGCTGGTCGCCAGCGAGGCCGGCCACGCCGCCTTGCGCGGCCTGCGCTTGCCTGTGGCCGCCGATGACTGGCAAGCCGAGCGCAGCGCCAACCAGGCCTGCGTGGCCGATGAGCAGGGGCCGCAGCAGGCAATAGTCGAAGGCATCGTCTCCCTCAATGCCGGGCGGATCGACGCCGATACCTGGGAGGCGCTGGGACTGCGCTGCCTGGGCTGTTCCGGTTGCACCTCGGTGTGCCCGACCTGTTCCTGCTTCGCCCCGCAGGAGCGCCTGCGCGCGCCGGACAACATGCAGCGCGAACGGCTCTGGGACTCCTGTCTGTACCAGGGTTTCCAGCAAGAGGCCAGTGGCCACAACCCCAGCGTTACGTCGGGGCAGCGGGTGCAGCGCTTCTGGTCGCACAAGTTCGGCGATGGTTTCAAAACACAATTCGAGGCCTATGGCTGTGTCGGTTGCGGACGCTGTGACCGCGTCTGCCCGGGCGGCATAGGGGTGCATGGGGTAATGCAGAGGGTGACACAAACATGATCGATCCGACTCCACGCAAACTGCTGCTGCTCGAGCATTACGCGGACGGTGAAGAGGCGCGCCACTTCAGCCTGCGCATCGACAAGCCGTTGGCCAGCGATCTGACGGTGATTCCCGGGCAGTTCTTCATGCTCGCGGTGCCAGGCTTCGGCGAAGCGCCGTTCACCTACCTCAGCCTGCCGGACCGGCAGGGTCGCTTCAACGCCCTGATACGGCGTATGGGCGCGCTCACCGCGGCCTTGTTCGAGCAACCGACGGGCGCCGTGCTGGGCTATCGCGGTCCCTTCGGCAAGGGCTGGCCGCTGTTCTTCTGCGCGCGTCAGGTTCTGGTTGTCGCGGGAGGCTGCGGCCTGGTGCCGTTGGCCGGGCTGATCGAAGAAGCCAGTCGGCATCGCCTGCCGGTGCAGTTGAGCGTCATCTATGGCGCGCGCAACAGCGCCGCCCAGGTATTGGGCCGCGAGCGCGAGCATTGGCGGCAGACCCTGCACTTCATCGAAACCTGCGACGAGGCCAAACCACTCCAGCGCCAGGGCTCGCCGCTGGAGCACTTCGACGAACTGTTTGCCGCTGAGCCGCCTGAGGCGGTGCTCTGCTGTGGCCCCGAGGCGCTGATGCTGGCGACCGCCGAGGCGTGCCTGCAGCGCGGCATCGCCGCCGACAAGATCTGGCTGTCGCTGGAGCGGCGCATGCACTGCGCCGATGGCCTGTGCGGACATTGCTACCTGGGCACCAGCTACGTCTGCAAGGACGGCCCGACCTACCGTTATGACCGTTATCTGCAATTGCAGGCCGGTGGTTATCGAACATCCATCACGCAGGATCAGCGGTTCTGTTGAGTCGTCTGAGCAGTGAACTCGGGGGAGAAGTCTATGCGAGCGGCCATCATCGAAAAAACCGCAGCAGAACTGCGGGTCAAACCCAACTGGGATGACAGCCCCGAAGCCCGCGAGGCCTTTTCCTGGCCGGCCCAGGCCGAGGAGTTGGCCGGCCTGCCCGATGGCGGCCTGAATCTGGCCTACGAGGCCGTCGAGCGGCATGCCCTGGGCCGGCGCAGGCGCCACGTCGCGCTGCGCATCCTCGATCGCAATGGCGGCCATTGTTCGATCACCTACGCGCAGTTGAGCGGCCTGAGCAACCGTTTCGCCAATGTCCTGCAGGGGCTTGGCATCGGCGCCGGGGCGCGCCTGTTCGTGCTCTGCGAGCGCGGCCTGGAGCTGTACCTGGGGGTGCTTGGCGGCTTGAAGAACGGCTGCGTGGTGTCGCCGCTGTTCTGCGCCTTCGGCCCCGAACCGCTGGAAACCCGCCTGCGCCTGGGCGAGGGCAGCGTGCTGCTGACCAGCGAGACCCTCTATAGGCGCAAGATTGCCGGCATCCGCGAGCGACTGCCGGCGCTCGAGCATGTGCTGCTGTACGACGCAGACGGCGCCACCATCACCCCGCCGGAGGGCACCCTGAGCTTGCACAAGCTGCTGGCCCTGGCGGCGGAAGACTTCAGCATTGCCCCGACCACTGCCGACAGCCCGGCCTTGCTGCACTTCACCAGCGGCACCACCGGCACGCCCAAGGGCGCCCTGCACGTGCACGGCGCGGTGCTGACCCATTACGTCAGCGGCAAGTACGCCCTCGACCTGCCCCCCGATGACATCTACTGGTGCAGCGCCGACCCCGGCTGGGTCACCGGCACCTCGTACGGCATTCTCGCGCCTTTGCTGCTGGGCGTGACCAGCGTGGTCGACAGCGGCGAATTCGATGCCGAGCGCTGGTACCGCATCCTCGAAAAGGAGAAGGTCAGCGTCTGGTACACCGCGCCCACGGCCATTCGCATGCTGATGAAGGCCGGCCCCGAGCTGGCCCAGCGGCACAACTTCGCTCGCCTGCGCTTTATCGCCAGTGTCGGCGAGCCACTCAACCCGGAGGCCGTGTGGTGGGGCAAGGAGGTGCTCGGCCGGCCCATCCACGACAACTGGTGGCAGACCGAGACCGGCGGCATCATGATCGCCAATACCCTGGCCATGCCGATCAAGCCCGGCTCCATGGGCAAGCCGCTGCCAGGCGTCGAGGCGGCAATCGTCACCCGCGGCGAGGACGGCAGCCTGCAACTGCTGGCGGACGAGCAGGTCGGCGAACTGGCGCTGAAACAACCCTGGCCGGCGCTGTTTCGCACCTACCTGGGCCAGGAGGAGCGCTATCGCCGCTGCTTCGTCGGCGACTGGTACCTGAGCGGCGACCTGGCCCGCCGCGATGCCGACGGCTACTACTGGTTCGTCGGCCGCGACGACGACGTGATCAAGTCGGCGGGGCACCTGATCGGCCCGTTCGAGGTGGAGAGTGCCCTGATGGAGCACCCGGCCGTGGCCGAGGCGGCGGTGATCGGCATCCCCGATGCGTTGCTTGGCGAGCGGGTCAAGGCCTTCGTTTCGCTGAAGAGCGGCTTCGCCGCCAGTGAAGCCTTGCACGATGAACTGCTCGGCCATGCCCGCAAACGTCTCGGCGCCGCGGTGGCGCCCAAGGCGCTGGCGTTCCTGCCGAGCCTGCCGCACACCCGTAGCGGCAAGCTCATGCGCCGCCTGCTCAAGGCCCGCGAACTGGGCCTGCCCGAGGGCGACACCTCGACCCTGGAGAATTCGCCATGAGCGTGGCCGTGC